>NZ_JAOBSQ010000051.1:0-374874 GCF_025246485.1 Acidovorax sp. K2F | reverse complement strand
TGCGAAACCCGAGCACATCGAGGCCGGGTGCAACGTGCTGCTGCACGCCATGCTGGAGCGGGCTGGTACCTAGGGATCCTCTGCACGAATCACCGCGCCGTGTGCATCTGCGGCCTCGGGCGGTCTGCCGCGTTGCAAGTACTCGCCATAGCTGCGGCTATTGCTGCGTCTTGCGCCTTACAGCCCATCCTGATCCGCAGCGCCCACGGACCGCTCGATTCGTGCAGAGAATCCCTGGTGCTATACAAAATATAGCTGCAGAGACATGATTCCGTAGCGCTTGAGCCCGTTTGGATGCAAAAACGGGTGGAACGGATCAGTCCAGCTTCGTCAGCCCCAGAAAGTGGTCCAGCATGTGGAAGTGGTCTTCGAAGAATTCCTCTTCCAGGCCTGCCAGCTGGTCGATGCGGCTCCACTGCACCAGCGCAGCATCGTCATCGGCCTGCACCACCGGGAAGGGCGCATCTCCCAAATCAAAGTAGTGTGCATGCGTGATGGTGCGACCGCGCTGGCTGCGGTCGGGGTGGTCGAACACGGCCACTGACTGCAGTGCGGCGCGCATGCGGACCTCGGGCAGGTCGCATGTACGGGCAAGAGGCTCCGCGAGCTGGCCGCTATTGCGGCGCCAGCTTTGCGACCACGTGGCGAGAAAAGTTGTCCAGGATAGCCTGCCAGCCGGCTCGCTGCTGCTCTTCGGAGTGCGTTTGCTCCCCGTCGAATGTGACCGTAACTTTGACTTCGTCCGTGCCCTCGTTGAACTCAACCAGTCCTGCTCGATCTCCGAAGGCATATTCGATGAGCTGGCACGGTACAGCCTTGGTGTATTCACCTGCAAAGTCGAACCCGAATGAGCCGTCCTTCGCCTCCATGCGAGAGGAGAACTTGCCACCTGGCCGTAGATCCACCGACGACGTGGTCGTGTGCCAGTCTGGGGATGCTGTATTCCATTGTTTGATGTCTTCGGGTGTTGTGTATGCCCGCCAGACTTCTTTCAACGGTGCGGCAACCACAGTTGAGACGGTGATCTTCATGAGCGAACTCCATTCGGGTGACCCGGCACATATTCAAAGATTGGGTGCCGAGTCCAGCCCTATCGGCACTGGCCGCTAAAACCCGGCCTTATTAGCGACTTCTGTCTCAGACTTGTTGGCTGCGCGCGGCGATCCACCGGATCTCCTCGACCAGCTCGTGCAATCCTGTTTGGATGATATCCAGAGTAGGCTTGTCCACTAAGTGACCGTCTTGTATGCGCGCGGCGACTCCAGCAATGGCGATGTGCTGCCGCACCAAGGGGCGTGCCAGTGTGGCTGCCAAAGCATCACGAATTTGGGCCTGTGCCCGCACTCCCCCTGCCGTGCCTGGCGACGCCGTCATGATGAGCGCGGGCTTGCCCTTGAGAGGAGATGCAAATCCCGGCCGCGAAGCCCAGTCAATCGCGTTCTTGAGTACCCCGGGTATGCCGTAGTTGTACTCAGGAGAACACAGTACCAGGCCATCCGCATGTTCAATGGCGTTCTTGAGCTGGACGACTGGAGGCGGTGGTTGCTCCCCATCCAGATCTGCGTTGTACATGGGGATCTCGTCGAGAGGGAACAACTCCAGTGTGGTTCCAGAAGGTAGCAGCGGCTGGAGGCTTCGCAGCACGGCAGTGCTGTGCGACGCGCGGCGGAGGCTTCCGGAGATGGCGAGGAGGCGGATAGGACGTGTCATCTGGTTGGTGTTCATTGAGATTCTTTCGTTCTTTCAATGCCTGGAGTTTATGCATAAAATTCAAAACATGTACAAAACAGACACATCCCCTCGCACCCCGCCCCTGGTGGATCAGGCCTTCGCGCAATTGCGCAGGGATGTGTTGAATGGCACCTACGGTCCAGGCGCCAAGCTCAAGCTCGATGAACTGCAAGCTGCCTACGGCTTTTCCAGCAGTCCTTTGCGGGAGGCGCTGAGTCGTCTGGCCCAGGAGGGGTTGATCCGGGCAGATGAACGGCGAGGGTTTCGTGTAACGGCGATTTCTGCAGAGGACTTGGGCGACATCACGCGCATGCGTGTGATGCTTGACGTTCAGGCGCTGCGCGAATCGATTGCCCACGGTGATGACGTGTGGGAGGCGCAAGTAGTGGGGGCATTTCACCGCTTGGAGAAGGTAGAAGGCCGACTTAGCGATGGTCCGGTCGTTTTGGACCAAGGGTGGACGGACGTGCACACTGCCTTTCACATGGCACTGATTTCAGCCAGTCCATCAGAGCGCCTGCGGACTTGGAGTGCAAGCCTCTTCGACCAGGCGGAGCGCTACCGGCGGTTTTCAGCGCGCTTTCGCAAGACCTTTAAGCACAAATCCAGCGAGCACCGTAAGCTCATGGACGCTACGCTGCGGCGCGATGCAGATACCGCCTGTGCACTCTTGCAAGAGCACATCTTGAGTACCGAGCGCAATGTGCTCTCGGTGCTGAGCAAGCTGGAGCACGGTCAGGGAGGCTGACCCTCCACTGCCATTGCGAGCCAGAGCATGGTCTAGATACAGGCATTTCGCCGGTTCCTGGGCAGCCCTGCCCCTCCTCATTCCTGGTCGCACCCGACTCGCGTGGTGCAGAGCCCGCATGCATCGCGCATGTGGGCTTTTTCGCTTCTGAGTTCCCCATTTCCGTTGTCTGCAAGTGCCTCTTCTTGCGCAAGGGGCCAAGCAAGTTCCCTCAAATCGCTCGGTATAAACCACTACGCATAATTTGTATTTTATGCATAAAAATACATTCATGCACTAGATTAGAAGATCCAGAAGTCCAAGCTCTGATCGTTGTGCCTTCTCAGATTCCTCTTTCATCCCTTTTCTAGGAAACCCATGAAACTGATGTCCTACTCAATCGCCGGCCGTGAAACCTGGGGTGCCGTCCTCGGTGAAGGTGTTGCCGAACTGGCGATCCAAACCGGCCATGCCACGCTGGCTGGCTTCATCGCAAGCCCGGACTTCGCGCGCCGGGATGCGTTGGTGGCAGATCTCAAGGCCGACGCAAAGTTGGCCGAAGTGACGTTCCTGCCGGTGATTCCTCGCCCCGAAAAAATTGTCTGCGCGGTGCGCAACTACATGGATCACCACCAGGAGGTGCTCGCTGCTGGCATGCAGCGCGAGCTGTCCGAGCAGCCGCCGATCTTCTTGCGCGTGTGGCGTTCACAGACACCACATCAAGGGCCGATCGTCCGCCCCCATGTTTCGGAGTCGCTGGATTGGGAAGGCGAGCTGGCCGTAGTGATTGGTAAGGAAGGTCGTGACATCAGCGAGGCGGACGCCTGGGCGCACATTGCAGGCTATAGCTGCTACAACGATGCCAGCGTGCGTGAGTGGCAGTTCCATGCCAAGCAGATCGCCTCCGGCAAAAACTTCGAATCCACTGGTGCTTTCGGTCCCTGGATGGTGACTGCAGACGAGATCGCGCCTGGTCGCGAACTCAAGCTGGAGACGCGTCTGAACGGCGTTGTGGTGCAGTCCAGCCATACAGGGCACATGATTTTTTCGATCCCCCGCCTGATTGCGTATGCCTCCACCATTTTTACGTTGGTCCCCGGTGACGTGATCATCACTGGCACTCCTGCCGGCGTGGGCTGGAGCAAGAAGCCGCCGCAGTTCATGAAACCTGGCGACGTCGTGGAAGTGGAGATTGAAGCCATCGGCGTGCTGCGCAATCCAGTGGTTGCGCAGGGCTGACCATCGTCTGGCGCCATTTACCCGTTCGATCTTCCATCCAGACCCTGCAAGGGTAGAGCAAGGCCCCACGCGGCCGCCGCCCACGGAGACAAACACCATGCAAAGAAGACACGTCCTGGCCGCCTGCAGCGCGGCCGCTCTTGGATGGCCGGCGCTGCCGGCCCTGGCCCAAGCCTATCCCGAGCGAGCGATCAAGCTCTATCAGGGGTTCGCTCCTGGTGGAAATGCGGACGCCATCGCCCGCGCTGTGGGCGCAGAGATGGCCAAAGCCTTGGGCCAGGCCGTGGTGGTGGAGGCACAGTCTGGAGCTGGCGGCACCATCGCCGCCACCACGGTAGCGCGGGCAAAGCCCGACGGATACACGTTGCTGCTCGCCACCGGGGGGCATGCGGTGGCGGGCGCTCTCTACAACACGCTCCCCTACAAGTCAGTTGCGGACTTCGAGATGGTTTCCACGATCACCTTCTTTCCGTTCCTGGTGGTTGTCAACGCCAATTCGAAAGTCCAGAGCCTGCGTGAAGTCATCGCAAACGCGCAGGCCACACCGGGATCGGTTGGCTACGGGACTGCGGGCGTGGGCTCAACCCACCATCTGGCGGGCGAGCTGCTGGCCAAGATGGCTCGAGTCAATCTTTTGCACGTTCCTTATCGGGGCGATGCTGCATCGATCACGGCGCTGCTGGCAGGCGATGTGCCATTCATCATCGCTCCGCCGACCGCGGTATTGACCAACATCCAGGCGGGGAAGCTGCGCGCCATCGCAACCACCGGCCCCCAACGGTGGGCAGGCCTGCCAAACGTTCCCACCGTCGTGGAGCAAGGTGTGACGGGCTATGACGTGCGCTCGTGGGCCGGCCTTCTGGCGCCCGCAGGAACACCCCGACCGATCGTTGATCGCCTCAATGCGGAGGTGCTTCGTGCGCTACAGGCGCCTGCAGTACGGCAGCGTTTGGAGGACATGGGCGGCGAAGCGCGCGGTAGCACGCCCGAGGAAATGAAGGTCATGGTGAGCCACGAGATCGAAAAATGGCAGCAGGTAGTGGCTGATGCCAAGATTCCCAAACAATGACTCCAATCACCTTGTCGAAGGACTTTTGAATGAACTTGATCGCTATCCGCAAACGCAGCCTGACCATTGAAACGGTGTACCACGAGGGCGGACCACCGGTAGACACGCCGCTGCGCATCGCTTCTGCTTGCGCTGTGATTCGCAATCCTTACGCTGGCCGCTATGAGCCAGATCTGCTGCCCTTCATGGCCGAGCTGCGCACCCTCGGTACGATGCTCGCTGAAGAGCTGGTGGCTACGCTGGGCAAGGAAAAAGTACAGGCCTATAGCAAGGCAGCCATCGTCGGCGTGAATGGCGAGTTGGAGCATGGCGCCGTCTGGCATGAAGCGGGGGGCTGGGCAATGCGACAAGTGCTGGGTGAACCCAAAGCCATCGTGCCGTCGGCGAAGGCCGTGGCCGCTACGGGCTACCGCTTGATGGTGCCACTGCATTACATCCATGCGGCCTATGTCCGCAGCCATTTCAACAGTGCCGAGGTGGGGATCCAGGACGCGCCCCGCCCCGACGAAATCCTTTTCGCACTGGTGATGGCCGATGGCGGACGCGTCCACTCGCGCCTGGGCGGCCTGACGCGCGAGCAGGTGTCTGTACACGACGGCCAGCGCTGAGGTTAGACATGGCGACTTCTTCCACTGGCACGATGAAGGCCGTGCAGCTCCAGGTCACGGGTGGTCCGGAGGTTCTGTCTTTGGTGGACATCCCTCTACCTCATCCCGGACCGGGTCAGGTACGCGTCCGGGCTCATGCCATAGGCGCAGGTGGGCCGGACGTTCTGATTCGCAACGGTACTTACAAGTGGATGCCCCCACTGCCCGCGGTGCCCGGCAATGAGCTGTCCGGGGTCATCGATGCCATCGGTGAGGGCGTCACCCGCCTGTCTGTGGGTGACCGCGTGCTGGTCAGTGCACGAGAGTTGCCACAGCGCGGGGGCTGCTACGTGCAGGCGATCTGCGTGCCCGAAGTTGTGCCATTTGTGCTGCCTGAGAGCATTGCGTTCGAGGACGCGGTGAGTCTCGGTAACTTCCAGCTCGCACTGGCGCTACTGGCCAGCAACGGCAATCTACCCGCTAAAGCGATCCTGATTCCCGGTGCAGCAGGTGGGGTTGCCACCGCGCTGGCACAGGTGGCGCGCTCGCGAGGCCTGCGCGTCATCGGTACTGCATCAACCCCGGAAAAACGCCAGTTCGCCTTGGAAAACGGAGTCAGCGATCTTGTTGATGGCGACGTGCAGGCCCTGCCGCAACGCGTCATGGAGCTCACTGGGGGACGTGGCGTCGACCTCGCTTTTGATCATGTGGGTGCGGCGCTGTTTATCGCCTGTCTGCGGTCGCTGGCCCCCTCAGGCATGGCGGTGTCGTACAACATCCTTGCAGGCCCACCATCGAGTGATGTGTTCGATGAGCTTCGCAAACTGCTCGCCAAGAGTCTGGCGATACGCACCTTCTCCATTCACGCGGTTGATGCCGATGTGGCTCAGCGCCGCGGCTTGATGGAGCAAGCCATTGCGCTCATGGCGAGTGGCCAGGTGCGTGCACCGCGTGCCATGCGCATGTCACTGGCAGAGGTTCGTCAGGCTCATGAGCTGTTGGACACCGGCGGCACGCTGGGCAAGCTGGTCCTCATTCCCTGAACCCATGGAGTCTTGCAACGTGAATCCACCCTATACCGCCAATCTCGCTCACTGTGGCATTTTTTGCCGTGACCTGGAGGTGATGAAGGCTTTCTATACCGGAGTGTTCGACATGCAGGAGACGGATCGTGGCGAGGGCGTGACCTTTCGCTTCGAGATCGTGTTTCTGAGCGGGCGTGGTGATCAGCACCACCAGTTGGTGCTGGCTGGAGGGCGGGGTGAAGATGCACCGAGCACCGTGATGCAGCTGTCCTTCAAGGTCCAGACCATTGATCATCTGCGCGAGGCGCGTCGCCGCGCGTTGGCACTGGGCGCGTCGAAGATGCGTGGGCTTAACCACGGGAATGCGATATCCATTTACTGCATGGACCCGGAAGACAACACTGTGGAGGTTTATCTGGACACTCCTTGGTACGTGAGCCAGCCCCACGGTGATCCTTTGGACCTGGATCAGGATGACGAAGCCATCTGGGCCCAGACGGAGCGTGTGGTGCGTTCGGACCCCAGCTTTATGCAGGTATCCGAGTGGGCTGCGCAGTTTGCGGAACGACGCGCGGCATTGAAGGCCGGGACCGCGTAGCGAGCGCTCGTTTTTCGCGATAACACGAAGGCTTTCGGCTTGGAGATGCAACAGGCGTTCGACGTTTTGCTTGTGTTCGCACGCAACAAAAAGGGCTCCCAATGGGAGCCCCGTTTGCTTGATCAGTGCGGGAGTGAGTGCTTGTCTAAAACACTCCCCATGGCAACAGCACCCGCACCGCGCGAAGTGCCACCGCCATGGGAAGTCCCGCAACTGCTTCAATCCAACCCGAGCAGTTGGTCTGCCAAATTACATGGCGCTGAATTCGCCGTGAGGGATCTGGCCGGTGCGCACGGCTTCGGCAGCTTGGGCACGCACGGCAGCGCGGTCGGCGGTGGACTTATAGGTCACCACACGCGAGCCTGCGGGTTCCATGTTGTGGGTGCGGGCTTCGACAACAGCTTCGGCAGCCACTTCAGCGCGGGTGCGGTTGGTGTCGAACTTCAGGGCAAATTGCGAGCCATCGGCTTCATCGGCATGGGCGCCAAAGGCGGCGAAAGCGGCAACAGCGGCGACGGAGAGGAAACGGGCGGTCTTGTTCATGATGAAAATCCTTAAAAGCTAAAAAAGCGTCTCAAAAAAGCCGGGTCAAAAACCATTCCTGAACCGGGTTCGGTGAGTCGCCTTGCGGGTTCGGCTCATCGATGGGATGAACTGTACGCCGATGGTGTTCAGGGAAAAACCACTCAGTCGCAAACTAACTGTTCCAGTTTTGAAAACAATGGCTGGTCCACGTACTGTGACGTTTCGCGTCAGCGGTTGGAGGCGCCGAAGCGTCAGTTTCCATCGCCCCGGGTGTTGGGCCGGGGACTACACAGCAGTGGTTTGTGCCCTGGCTGCAGGCCTGCGGATCTATCGGTCTATGGCTTGTTGCGTGTCTTGCGCACCGAACGCGGAGCGGGGCTTGTGGCTCGGGTGCTTGCCTGATCCAGCCACAGTAAGGTGTCCATTTGCGCCATGAAATGGCGCAGATAGTCGGGGGACAGGGAGCGCATCAGGTTCAGTGAGCGCAGCATCAGCTTGTGGGCGTTGAGTGGCCCGGCGTTCTCAGGCCCCCTGTGCAGGGCCTGCACCACCTGCTGCTCGGCGGCGATGTGCGACCAGACCTCGCTGAAATGGCGCACGCTTTTGAGCGCGGGCAATGGAGCGCTGTCCATCGCAAAGGGGTCGTCCCTGGCGATGCTGCGCCGAGGGGTTCCCAGGGTTTGGTTCAGTTGTGCCAGCGCAGATGCTGCAGGGGCGGGGCGTTGGTTGCCCTGTGATGGAGGTGTGTGGGGCGGGCTTTCGGGGTAGCTCGCCAGCGCCGTATCGAGCTTGTGCGCCAACAGCCGCTGCACGGCCGCTGATTGGCTAGGCAGGCGGCGCGCCAGGATCTCCAGGTAGTGAAAACGCGCGGGGTCGTTGTGGTGCGCGCCCACTGCACGCAATGCCTCCAGACGGGGATCTGTCATGGTGCGCGGGGAGACTCGGTGGACCGGGGGTTGGCGGCCTTGGGGACTGGGGCCATCTCCACCCGGCGGTTTTGTGCACGGCCTTTTTCGTCGCTGTTGTCAGCCACGGGTTGTTCGGCGCCAAAGGCTGCGGCGAACACCTGGGACGATGGCATGCCTTCGTCAATCAGAGCCCGGGTCACGGTGAGTGCACGCTGGGCTGACAGCTCCAGGTTGTCCGCAAAACGCTTCTGGCTGCCGCGCAGCAGCGCGGTGTTGTCGGTGAAGCCGCTGACCATCAGCATTTCGTCGCGCTCCCGCAAGTAAACCCCCAACGGCTGAACCAGACTCTTGAGCAGTTGCCGTCCCTCGGCACGCAGTTCGTCCGAACCGGTGGCAAACAGCACGCTGCCGCTGATACCAATGCGCCCGTTGTTCACCGTCACGCGCCCGCTGGCCAGCGGAATGGCCAGGGCCTTCTCAAGCGCCATGCGCCGCTGCTCTTCCATCTGGCGCTTTTGCACTTCCTGCTGAAGGCTGGTCACCAGGTCGATCTGCACCACCAGCACGCCCACGAGGATCAGTACAAACGCACCCAGCAGCCCCGCCATCAGATCGCCGAAGACGGCCCACACCGGTGCCGTCTGGTCGGTAGCATCATCCAGGGTGTCGTCCACGCCGGTCACGCGGGCACCCCTTGTTCTGCCGTGGCCTTGCCATGCAGTCGACGCAGGTCTTCCACGATGCCTTGTTGTGCGCTGATGCTCAGGTCAATCACCTCGCGGGCCTGCGCCACGTAGTACGCCAGCTGTTCGTCGCTGCGGCCCATGGACTCGCGAAGGGCGTCCTCCATGCCTTGCAGGCTCTCCACGAGCTTCTCGTTGCTGGCGCTGAACAGGCCGACGCCGTGCTGGAAGGATTCCCCCAGGCTGGACAACTCGATGGCGCTGGCCGCGACCTGCGCTGCCACTTCGTCCACCTTGCCCGCCTGTGCGCCCAGGGCCTGTGCAAACTGCTGGCCCGCCTGTTCGAGCACCTCGGCGGCGGAACCCACCAGTGCTTCAATGGCCGCGCGCTGCTGCACAGCGGCTTCGTTCACGGATTGCAGCAGGCTGCCCAGCTGCTGTGTCATGGCCGTGCGCTCGGCCAGTGCGAGGTTGTCGCGTTCGCCCAGGCGTGTCATTTCCTGCCGCAACTGGGTAATGACTTCGGCCGCCGCTTGCGGCACGTCGGAGGCGGTCTGCAGCAGGCGCGTGAGGGGGGCTTCCAGCGCAGCGCCCAGGGTGGCCAGGTGCTCTGCCACGGCGGCTTGCAGAGTATCCAGGCGGTCCACTGCCGCCTGTCCGCGCGCGGCTTCTGCATCGCGCAGGGTGGTCAGTTCCTCGCGCCACACCAGGGTCAGCGCATCCATGCGTTGACCCTGGGCTTGCACCCATTGCGCTTCGTTGTCGATGCGTGTGCGCAGCAGGGCGTCGGATTGCTCCATCAGCGCGGAGGCGCTGCCCAATGTACGGTCCACCTGGGCGTTCAGTCGCAGACTCACTTGCGTGGCGGTGTCTTCCAGGGTCTGCATCAGGGCGCGCTGTTGTTCCACGGTCTGTGTGGCTGCGCGCTGCCATTCAGCGCTGAGCGTGTGGGCCAGTCTCTCCAGGGACTGGCTCCAGCCTGCCAGCCGTTGCGCATCGGCGTCGCGCTGCGCCTGCTGAGCATCGGTGACGGTGCTTTGCAATGCAGCCAGCAAAGCCTCGGAGCGTTCTTCAAATGCGTTGTTGGCTGACTGCAGGCGGTGCTCCAGCTGCTGGGCTGCTTGGGCGAGTGCCGCGCCGGTTGTCTGGTGCTGTTCGGCAGTTTGTGCCCCCGCGCTTTGCCATTCGCCGCTGAGTTTCTGGGCCATCTGGTGCATGGACTGCGTCCAGTCGGCGAGCCGCTGCGTATCCGCAGCGCGCTGCGCACCGTGGGCTTCGGCTACCGTGGCCTGTAGTGTGGTGACCAGGGCTTCGGCCTGTTGTGCAAATGCCTGGGTGGTGGCTTGCAATTGCCGGTCCATCTGCTGTGCGGTGCGCTCCAAGGCCTGGCCCACCTCCTGCTGCTGGGCCAGCGTCTGGTTGCCCGCTTGATGCCATTCGCTGGCCAGGTTGCGAGCCATGTCCTGCATGGAGTGCTCCCAGCCTTGCAGTCGCCGCTGGTCGGACTCCGCCTGGGCAGCCTGTTGCTGTGCAGCCGATACGTGCAGGGAGTCCACCAGCGTTTTCGATCGTTCGTCGAAAGTCTGCGTGAACTTTTGCACTGCAACCTCAAACTGGGTGATCAGCGTGCCCTGTGTGTTCGACTGCTGGTCGAGCGCCTGGGCCCAGGTGTCGGCCACCTTGCGTGCTGTGCCCTCCCATTGCGCACTGAGGCTTTGCAGCTGCTGGCCTGTGTGCTCTCGCAGCCGCTCGTGGGTGCGCTGGGACTCTTGTGCCAGCGTCGCCATGGCCTGTTCCACCACCGGGCGTATGGCGGCGGTGGCCTGCTGGGCACTGGTGCTCAGGCTGTCTTGCAGCGATGTACCTACGGACTGCGCCAATTTGGTGTACGCGGCAGAGGCCTCTTGATGAAACCCCTGCTGTTGCGCCAGCAGCTGGTCGTTGAGCTGGCTGTGGCGGCGCTCCAGTCCTTCCATCATGGCTTGCAGGCGATCGGCAATCAGCGGCAGGGCCTGGGCCTGCGCTTGCAGGGCCAGCAAGGTGTCCTCACGCCGTTGGGCGGACGAGAAGGCACGGAACAGCGTGGGGATGCGCGCATCTAGCTGGCGCACCGCCTGCAGCCTCTCTCGGCGGCTCAGGGCGGACAACAGGCCGAGTGCGGCCGATGTGGCGACCCCCGCGACGGACGTGCCGAACGACAGACCCAGCCCCTTGATGGGCGCAGCCAGTGCATTGCGGATGGATTCCAGGTTGCCTGAGGCCTCCAGGGCGAACACGGCGCCGTGGAATGTCACCACCATGCCCACGAAGGTGCCCAGCATGCCCAGCATGACCAGCAGCCCCACCAGGTAAGGCGTGAGTGCAGTGCCAGGCAGGGCTACACGCTCTCCTTCGATACGTTGGCGAACCGGGTGGCGCAGTGCGGGGTCGAGGCTTTCCAGCCAGGCATCCAGGGCAGGGGGCTCTTGATGGGCCTCTAGCGCACGCGTCAGCGAGGCGGTGGCCGCGCGATAGCGCATCAGCTCCCAAGCTCCCAGCAGGTAGGTGGCGGCGATCATCACCGTCATTGCCAGTGCCAGCGGGCTGTGGCCCACAAAACCCCAGCCCACCCAGCCAGCGGCTGCAAGGCCCGCAGCGAAGATGGCTGTCATCACACTCTTGTTCATTCCTGTTGTCCTGTTGTGTCGTTCTGTGCTGCTTCCAGCAGTCCCGTGATCGGTTCCATGCGCGTTTGCAGCTCTGCGGCAAGTAGGGCCTGCATGTCGCGCTCGAAGGCCCACAGCCAGCCTCCGGCCTGCCGCCAGCGCGCAGGCTCATCGGTCAACCCTTGGGTGGTCAGCCTGTGCTGGTGTTGCCGGTGGCGGTGCGCCATACGGCGCTCCAGGTGCGCGGGTAGCAAGGCCCACAGCCGTTGTTCACGCGGTGCCAACATGCGCTCCATCACGGCGTCCAGCGCCGCCACCTGGCGCAATCTGGGGGAGCCTTGTGCGATCGCCTGGCGCAACTGTGCCCGCAGGGGCTGCAGCCGCAGCTCCATCTGCTTTTGCAGGTCCAGATAGCGTGGCGCGTGGGTGGCGAAATCCTTGTCCACCCTCGGGTCGGGCAGTTCCACGGGGGTGTTGTCCGCCCGGGCTCGCAGTGGCTTGGGTGCAGTGGGCCTCGTGGCCAGCTGCACTTCGAGGTCGGCCTGAACCTTCGCTACCAGGCCGGCGAGTACCGTCATGTTCAGCGCCATTGCCGGGTGCTGTGCAGTCGCTGCCTGCGATGGCAGGTTCTCGATCGCGTGCAGCGCCCGGCTGAGCTGGACGGCGTCCACGGTTCCCAGCCATAGGCTCAGCTGCTCTGCCACATCGGGGGGCTTGGCTGCTGGTAGCGGAGGCGCGGCCCGCTCGCTGGCTTCCCGCGTCCATTGCTGGAGCAGGACCACGAGGCGTGAGCTGTTGAGTCGGTGGTGTTGGGTCATCCCGTGAAGGCTGTGCACTGGGTGGGCACGGCCGAGCGGGACGGTCCGGCGGCGCGTGCATTGGGGGAAGGAGTCCTCCCGAAGGCAAAGCCCGCTATTTTCGCAGGAACGACAGACCAGTCTGCCAGTCAGCCTCTGGCGTTGCAGCTGTTACACAAGGGAAAGGGCTCCATGCAGCGCCCGAGGCCCGGCCAATGGGCTTTTTTTGGGGGGCGCCATGGCTTGAGTTTGGCTCGGGCCGATGCCATTCCCGCCTCAGTACGTCTCCAGATGCAGTCGCCCTTCGCGCTGAAGCGTCCCACCCAGGGCGTCCCAGCTCAGCCCCGCCTCCTGGGCGATGTCACGCAGCGCCATCACCACGCCTTCTTCCATCCCCTTGAGGCCGCAGACGTAGAAGTGGCTGTTGTCATCGCGCAGCAGGGCCAGCAGGTCGGCGGCGCGCTCGCGCATCAGGTCTTGCACATAGCGCTTGGGCTGCCCGGGCGTGCGGGAGAAAGCCAGGTTGATGTCGATGAAATCCTTGGGCAGGCTTTGCAGGGGGCCGAAGTAGGGCAGTTCCTGCTGCGTGCGTGCGCCGAAGAACAGCAGGAGCTTGCCGCCCTCAAACTTGCCGCTGTTGCGTAGCCTGCGCCGCCACTCGGTCATGGCGCGCATGGGAGCGCTGCCGGTGCCGGTGCAGATCATCACGATGTGCGATCGCGGGTGGTTGGGCATGAGGAAGCTACTGCCGAACGGCCCCACCACCTGCACCTTGTCGCCCACCTTCAGATCGCAAACATAGTTGGAGGCAACGCCTCGCACAGGGTTGCCATCGTGGTCCACGGTCACGCGCTTCACGGTCAGCGCCAGGTTGTTGTAGCCGGGGCGTTCGCCGTTGCGCGGGCTGGCCACCGAGTATTGGCGCGCGTGGTGGGGTTTGCCCAGCGCATCGGCGCCCGGCGGGATGATGCCAATCGATTGCCCTTCCAGCACGGGGAACGGCATGCTGCCGAAATCGAGCACCACATGGTGGGTCTCGCTCTCAAAACCCACCTCGGTGCAATTGAAGTTGCCGACCACGGTGGCTGTGGTCGGGTTTTTGGGCGGAAAAAGATTGGTGTAGGGATGGGCTGCAGACCAGGGCGGTACCGTGGCTCCGTACTGGGCGGAGCGAAAAACCTGCGTGCCCGGCTCAGCAGGCGCTTCGGGGGCTTGCTGCAGCGCCGTTACCTCTGTGGCGGGCTCTCCGCCTGCTGCGACCAGTTCATGGGGGGCAAGCTCGCCCGGTAGTTCTTCCCAGCTGAACTGTTCCTCAACGGTGTAGGCACGGGCCACTGGCACCGCACGCCAGTTGTCGATGGAACCCGTGGGGCAGGGCGAGATGCAGGCCATGCAGCCGTTGCACACATCGGCTCGCACCACGTAGTTGTTGTCGTCGTGCGTGATCGCGTTGACCGGACAGGTGGCCTCGCAGGTGTTGCAGCGAATGCAGATCTCTGGGTCGATCAGATGCTGCTTCAGGATGCCGTTGTCGATCAGCGTGTGGGTGTCCATATTCATTCTTCGAGCAATATCCGGCTACCGGTGCTGGGACCTTGCATACAGTGGAAGCATTCGGTGTGCCACAACGCAGAGCCCGACTCGCCGTGCCGCTCGCGCCGTCTTGCCAGGGGCGGCGAATGCGGCACGGGCAACTCAGCTGCGATCAATTAAAACGCACGTACTCAAAATCCACCGGCTGGCGGTTGATGCCCATGACGGGGGGCGCGATCCAGCCGGCGAACTTGCCCGGCTCGACCACACGGCCCATCAACGACCCCACAAACGCAAAGTCTTCGGGCGTGGGCAGCCATTCGGCCTTGCGCGCGGTCCATTCTGCCTCGCTCACCACGCGGCCGTCGGGCGACATCTTGATGCCCGCCAGCGCGCCGATCTGGCGATTGAAGGCCTTGTGGGGGACCACCAGGCGGGTGGGGACTCCCGCTTTCTCCAGCACCTTGTTCCACCGGCCCACGCCCGCCATGGAGTCCTTGATGAAGTCGTCGCGCAGCACTTCGTTCAGCGCGTTGAGCATGGGCACTTCTTTTTCCAGCAGCTGTCCGTCCTTGACCTCCAGCACCTTGTACGTCTGGCCCTTGAGCACATGATCGTCCGTGCGTTTTCCTTCTTCGTAGCGACCCTTGAGGCCCGAGCTGTAGAACGTGGCGGCGTTGCTCGACTGGTCGGCGCCGAACAGGTCGATGGTCACGCTGTAGTGGAAGTTGAGGTAGCGCTGGACGGTGGGCAGGTCGATGGCGCCAGCCGCACGCACCTTGGCAGGGTCGTCGGTCTTGAGGTCGTTCATCACCTGTGCGGTGCGCGACAGCACGCGCGAGATGCCGCTTTCGCCCACAAACATGTGGTGGGCCTCTTCGGTCAGCATGAACTTGGTGGTGCGCGCCAGCGGGTCAAAAGCGCTCTCTGCCAGGGCCGAGAGCTGGAACTTGCCGTCACGGTCAGTGAAGTAGGTGAACATGAAAAACGCCAGCCAATCCGGCGTCTTTTCATTGAACGCGCCCAGGATGCGCGGGTTGTTCTCGTCGCCGGACTGGCGCTGCAGCAGCGCTTCGGCCTCCTCGCGGCCGTCGCGGCCGAAGTGCTTGTGCAGCAGGTACACCATGGCCCACAGGTGGCGGCCCTCTTCCACATTGATCTGGAACAGGTTGCGCAGGTCGTACATGCTGGGCGCCGTCAGGCCCAGGTGGCGCTGCTGCTCGACCGAGGCAGGCTCCGTGTCGCCCTGGGTCACGATGATGCGGCGCAGATTGGCGCGGTGCTCGCCGGGCACGTCCTGCCAGGCTTTTTCGCCCTTGTGGTCGCCAAAGTGGATCTCGCGGTTGCTGTCGCCTGGGTTCAAAAAGATGCCCCAGCGGTAGTCGCGCATCTTCACGTGGCCGAACTGGGCCCAGCCGTTCGGGTCCACGCTCACGGCGGTACGCAGATAGACCTCATGGTTGGTGGAGCCCTCGGGACCCACGTCGTCCCACCAGTTGATGAAGTTGGGCTGCCAGCCTTCTAGCGCGCGCTGCAACGTGCGGTCTTCGCCCAGGTTCACGTTGTTGGGAATCTTCTCGCTGTAGTTGATGCTGCTCATGGGGTGCTCCTCTGGATGGAAATCGAATGCAGGGCAGGGGGTCAGACGCGCGTCTGGTCAAACCCGGCCTTCTGGCCGGTGCCGTAAACCTTGAGCGCGCCCTTCTCGCCCACGGCGTTGGGGCGGTTGAAGATCCAGTTCTGCCACGCGGTCAGGCGCCCGAAGATGCGGGTGTTCATGTTCTCCCTGCTGGCAAAGCGCAGGTTGGCCTCCAGGCCGGTCAGCGCATCGGGCGACATGGCGGCGCGTTCTTCAATGGCGATACGGATTTCGTCGGCCCAGTCGATGTCGTCGGGGGCTGCCGTGACTAGGCCCAGCGCCAGTGCGCTGTCTGCGTCCAGCGGCCGGCCCGCGGCAGCGCGGACCGCTTCCAGCGGGCCCGCCTCTTCGTAGAAGCGGCGCTGCAAGCGGCTTTGGTCATTCACCATGGGCAGCAGGCCAAAGTTGAATGCGTTCAGGGTGAGCGTTGGGGCCTGCTCTGGCGCGTCGGGCAGGGCCAGCATGTAGGTGCGGTCTGCCGCTAAGGCCAGTTCTGCGAGGGTGCCGGCAAAAGCCGATCCCGTCTCGATCAGCGCGAAGAGGCTGCGTGAGGACACATCCAGACGGGCAAACGTGCGTCGCAGCGCACCGATGGTCTCGCGCACCAGCCAGTGGTCCTGATGCGCGAGCAAGATGGCATCGCTGGTCAGCACCGCCTGCGCATCCCCTTCGGTCTTCAGCAGCCAGGTGCCAATGTCCAGTTCGTTGGTGCGCAGGTTCAGGATGGCGTCGTCCAGCTCGCGGGCCAGTGCCAGCGGCCACCAGGCGGCGCCCGCTGCTTCAATGGCTGCCGTGTCGGCGGGCTGCGCTCCCTCGGGGGCGCGGATGCACAGCGTGGCCGTGCGGCGTGCGCGGTCGATGTCCACCGTCACGTGCTGGTAGCGCATGCCGTCGGCATGGTCCTGCCGTTCCACGCGTGGCAGGGCAATGCCTTGTGCTCCGCTGGGGCGGGTGCTGGTCTGTACATGGGCGGCGGCGCGCTCTTGCACCGTGACGGCAAATTGCGCGGGCTTGGCGATACGGTCCACCAGGCGCCAGTCCACCGCGCGCTGGCCACGCACACCCTCCACGCTGGTGCAGAAGATGTCGGCCAGATCGTGCCGCACGTGGCGCTTGTCCGTGACACGTGTCAGCCCACCGGTGCCGGGCAACACGCCCAGCAAAGGCACTTCGGGCAGCGACACGGCAGACGACCGGTCATCGACCAGGATGATTTCATCGCACGCCAGTGCCAGCTCATAGCCACCGCCCGCGCAGGCACCATTCACTGCCGCAATGAACTTGAGGCCCGAGTGTTTGGAGGAGTCTTCAATGCCGTTGCGCGTCTCGTTGGTGAACTTGCAGAAGTTGACCTTCCAGGCATGGCTGGACACACCCAGCATGAAGATGTTGGCGCCCGAGCAAAAGATACGGTCCTTGCCACTGGTGACGATGACGCTGCGCACGTTGGGGTGCTCGAAGCGGATGCGGTTGAGCGCGTCATGCAGCTCAATGTCCACCCCCAGGTCGTAGCTGTTGAGCTTGAGCTTGTAGCCAGGACGGATCCCTCCGTCCTCCGCAATGTCAAGGGACAGCCGCGCAATGGCACCCTCGACCGACAAGGTCCAGTGGCGGTACTGCGTGGGATCAGTGCGGTAGTCAACGCGTTCGGGAACGTGGGTGAGGTCTGCCATGAGGTCTCCGTGGAGAATTAATGCAATATAGTGCTTGTATGCAGTTGTTTATGTGCATCATCATGCATGTTGTTCGGTGTGTCAATGCATTTTTTTGCCGATGGCATTCGGGTAGACGGGCAGCTCTGCTGAGAGCTGTGCACGGGTCGATTGGGAGGGGCGAGCTGCACAGGCCGCCGCGGTGGCGGGCGCTGTGCTGTGCCGGGATGGGCGTGGGTGCTGCGGCGCCGATGTCCGGGCGGCAGCCGTTCAGACCGGGTGCAGGTTTTTACGCCACGCGGGCCATGGCCTTGCGCACGCTGGCACTCAAGGTCTGCAGGCTCTGCTCGGGGGTCTGGCCGGAGGTATCCACCGTGATTTCGGCCTTGGAATAGAAAGCAGCGCGCCCGTCCAGGATGCGCTTGAGGTCGTCCATGGCCTCCTTGCTGGCGGCCATCGGGCGCATGTCGCCCTGTGCCACCACACGCCCCATGTGTTCCTCGGGCGCGGCCCGTAACCACACGGTGGTGCAGTGGGCCAGCAGTTCGTTGAAAGTGGCGGGGTCCGACACAATGCCACCCGGCGTGGCAATGACCACCTCGCTGTGGATTTGGATGGTCTCTTCCAGCGCCCTGCGCTCGTAGCGGCGGTAGGCGGTGGTGCCGTACAGGTCGTGGATTTCGCGCACGCTGCACCCGGCGAGGGCCTCGATGGCGCGGCTCAGTTCAATGAAGGGAACATCCAGCTCGCGCGCCAGCAGCGGCCCCAGGGTGGATTTGCCAGCCCCCCGCAGACCAACCAGCGCAATGCGGCGGTGCCTTGCTGCGTCGTTGTGCCCCCCACTCAGCAGCTCGTGCAACGCCAGGCGGGCACGCCGCAGTTCGGGCTCGCTGCGGTGTTCCAGCAGTTCGCGGATCAGCAGCCATTCGGGCGATTGCGTTGTGAAATCGCCCACGAGCTCCGCCAGCGAGCAGTGCAGCGCATGGGCCACCTGCTGCAGCACCAGGATGGAGGCGTTGCCCGTGCCGTACTCCAGGTTGGCCAAGTGGCGCTCCGACACGTCGGCGGCCACCGCTACCGCCTTGCGGGTCAGGCCCCGCTGTGCACGCAGATTGCGAACGCGCTCGCCCAGCGACACCAGAAGAGGGTTCTTGGGCTCCTCGGCCGATGACTGCGCACCCTCCTGCGCCGAGGCGGGTGCGAGCAGCCCCGCCGTTTCTGTTTCATTCATACCCATCCTTTTCATGGAGCGCCCTGGTCTTCTCAGGGAAAACGCTTTTCATGCACTATAGTGCTTGACATGGATCTTTGAGGTAACTATGGTTCATCAATTGGCAAAATACTGCATGTTTTGGATGCGCGCAAGGCGGTGGATCAAAAACGGTGCAGATTGGGCCCCGACTCTAGCTGCACCCACTGCCCATGTCCGACAAAACTGCATTTCACCAAGCCCTGGTTGATCTGACCGCCCAGCTCGCTGGCAAACCCCTGGATGCCGCTCTGGCGCAATGGCTGAACACCGCGCACGGCCCCACCAGTGCGACCTACCAGCGCTTGCGGGAGGCGTGCATTCAGGGCGCACGTGAAGGCTGGCTGTGTGAACGCGAAGGCGGCGGCATCCGCTATGGCCGTGTGTTCAAGCCCGAAGATGCCCTGCACCGATTTTCTGTGGACGTGGTGGACATGCAAAACATTGGTGGCCCCCACCACACCCACCCGCAGGGCGAAATCGATTTGATCATGCCACTGGAGGGGGAAGCGTTGTTTGACGGCCACCCTGCCGGCTGGTGCGTCTACCCGCCCGGCAGTGCACACCACCCTACGGTGGCGCGCGGCAGGGCGCTGGTTTTGTACCTGTTGCCCGAGGGGCAGATCCAGTTCACCCGCTAGGGCTGGCGCCAGCGCTGCTCCCCCCATGGACCCTCTTGCTTTGAAAGAACGACTGCATGATTGAATTGCTCGCCAACCACGTTGCCGGCCGCTGGCAACACGGAACGGGGCCCGGCACTGAGCTGCGCGATCCTGTGCTGGGCACCGCCCTGGTGCGGGTGGACGCCACGGGGTTGAATCTGCCCGAGGCCTTTGCGTTTGCCCGCGAACAGGGGGGAGCTGAGCTACGCGCTGCCACCTATCGTGAGCGGGCCGCCATGCTCGGCGCGGTCGCCAAGGTGCTGCAGGCGCACCGCGACAGCTATTACGTCATCGCCACCGCCAATTCCGGCACCGTCAAGACGGACTCTGCGGTGGACATCGACGGCGGCATCTTCACGCTCGGCCAATACGCCAAATGGGGTGAGGCGCTGGGCGATGTGCGCGTGCTGCGTGACGGGGATGCCGTCAGGCTGGGCAAGGAACCGGTCTTTCAGTCGCAGCACCTGCAGGTGCCGAGGCCAGGGGTGGCGCTGTGCATCAACGCGTTCAACTTTCCTGCTTGGGGCCTGTGGGAAAAAGCCGCGCCCGCCTTGTTGTCGGGCATGCCGGTCATCGTCAAGCCCGGCACATCCACGGCGTGGCTGACCCAGCGCATGGTGCAGGACGTGGTGAACGCGGGGGTGTTGCCCGCCGGCGCGCTGTCGATCATCGCGGGAAGCTCGGCGGGCCTGATGGATGCGCTGCAACCCTTTGATGTGATGTCGTTCACCGGCTCTGCCGAGACGGCGGGCGTTGTCCGCGCGCATCCGGCGGTGGCGCAGCGTTCGGTGCGCGCCAACATCGAGGCGGACAGCCTCAATGCCGCGCTACTGATGCCCGACGCAGAGCCGGGCGGCGCCGCCTTTGACTTGCTGGTGCGCGAAGTCGTTCGTGAGATGACCGTCAAGTCAGGCCAGAAGTGCACCGCGATCCGCCGCATCCTCGTCCCCACTGCGTCGTACGCTGCGGTGGCGGAGGCTGTCAGCGCCCAGCTGGCCCGCGTGGTGGTGGGCAACCCCCGCAATCCGGAAGTGCGCATGGGCTCGCTGGTCAGCCGCGCCCAGTTCGATGGGGTGCAGGCAGGCATTGCCGCCCTGGGGGCCCATACCGACCTTGTGTATGACGGCCGAACGCGGCCGCTGGTCGATGCCGACTCTGCAGTGGCCGCCTGCGTCGGCCCGGTGCTGCTGGGCGCGCGCGATGCCGACAAGGCCTCCATCGTTCATGACGTGGAGGTGTTTGGACCGGTGGCCACCTTGCTGCCCTATAACGACCTGCCCCATGCGCTGGCCCTTGCGCAGCGTGGCCAGGGCTCGCTGGTGACCTCGCTCTATGGCGCCGACGACAAGGCCCTGGCCCAGGCCGCCGTAGCGCTGGCTGCGAGCAATGGCCGTGTGCATGTGGTGACGCCGGCAGTGGCCACTGCGCACACGGGCCACGGCAATGTCATGCCCATGTCACTGCATGGGGGGCCCGGCCGGGCTGGTGGTGGTGCTGAGCTGGGTGGCTTGCGGGCGCTGGACTTCTACCACCAGCGCAGTGCGGTGCAGGCCAGCCCCGAAGTGCTTGCTGCGCTGGGCTGCTGACCCCTCAGCCCCACCCACAACGACCACACCATCGCGACGGAGACACGCCATGAACAGCCTTCCGGAACAGTTCAATTTTGCAGAGCATCTGTTTGCTCTCAACCGCGCGCGGGGTGACCGCATCGCCTACATCGACGACCGGGGGACCCTGAGCTACAGCGCGCTGGAAGACCGCGCACGGCGGCTGGCGGCGGTGCTGGCCAACACTGGCGTGCGGCGCGAGGAGCGCGTGCTGCTGCTGATGCTGGACACCAGCGACTGGCCGGTGGCGTTTCTGGGTTGCCTTTACGCGGGTGTGGTGCCTGTGGCGGTCAACACCCTGCTCAAGCCCGACGACTACGCCTACATGCTGACGCACTGCCGCGCGCAGGCGGCGCTGGTCTCCGGTGCATTGCTGCCGGTGCTGGACGAGGCGCTGGCCCTGGCACCCCACCATGAGGTGCGTGCGTGTGTGGTGTCGCAGCCGCATGGCACATTGGCTGCAGGGGCGGTGGACATGCAGGCCGCCATTGCCAGCACCCCCGTGCTCGCCGCGCCCGCGCGCACGGGGCCTGACGAGCCCGGGTTCTGGCTCTATTCCTCGGGCTCCACGGGCAAGCCCAAGGGCACGGTGCACACGCAGGGCAGCCTGTGGTGGACGGCCGAGCTGTATGGCAAGGCGGTGCTGGGCCTGACCGACAAGGATGTGTGCTTTTCGGCTGCCAAGCTCTACTTTGCGTATGGGCTGGGCAACAGCCTGACCTTCCCGTTGTCAGTGGGCGCCACAGTGGTGCTGATGGCCGAGCGACCCACGCCAGACGCCACCTTCGAGCGTTGGACGCGCCACCAGCCCACGGTGTTCTTTGGGGCGCCCACCGGTTTTGCCGGCATGCTGGCCTCGCCCCGCCTGCCTTCCCGAAGTGCGGTGGCGCTGCGCATGTGCTCGTCTGCCGGCGAGGCGCTGCCGGCCGAGATCGCGCAGCGCTTCAAGGACCATTTCGGTTGCGACATCATCGATGGCATTGGCTCGACAGAGATGCTGCACATCTTCCTGTCCAACCGCCCTGGCGATGTGCGCTACGGCACCACGGGCAAACCGGTGCCCGGGTACGAGATATCCCTGCGTGGTGAAGATGGCAGCGAGGTGCTGCAGGGCGAGATTGGCGACCTCTACATCCAGGGCCCCAGTGCAGCGCTGATGTACTGGAACAACCGCGCCAAGACCCGCGAGACATTCCAGGGCGCGTGGACCAAAAGCGGCGACAAATATGTGCGCGATGCCGAGGGTTACTACACCTACGCCGGGCGCAGCGACGACATGCTCAAGGTCAGCGGCATTTACGTGTCCCCCTTCGAGGTGGAGGCCACGCTGATGCAGCACACCTCCGTGCTGGAGGCAGCCGTGGTCGGCACGCAGGACGCCGACGGCCTGACCAAGACCAAGGCTTTTGTGGTGCTCAAGGACGGCCAGGCGGTCACACCGGATGAACTCAAGGCCTTTGTGAAGGAACGCCTGGCGCCGTACAAGTACCCGCGTCTGATCGAATTCTTGCCCGAGCTGCCCAAGACGGCCACCGGCAAGATCCAGCGCTTTCGGCTGCGCGAGCGGGAGCAGCGGGCGTGAGTGCCAACGACGTTGCACCCAGCCCCGTGGGGCGCACTGAGAATGTGCCAGTGCGCTGGCGCAACCTCACGGTCCATATCGAGTACCAGTGGATAGCTCCCGAGCGCAGCACTGCCCCCTTGGTGGTGTTCCTGCACGAGGGCCTAGGCTCCGTGGCGATGTGGAAGGACTTCCCGCGCCAGCTGTGCGATGCGGGTGGGTTTCGGGGGCTGGTGTTCTCTCGTCCTGCTTATGGCCGGTCCACACCCCGGCGCGCGGACGAGGTGTGGGGCGTGGACTTCATGCACCAGCAGGCACACGAGGTGGTGCCCGCATTCCTCGATGCAGTGGGCGTGCAGGAAGCCGCCTGGCTCTTTGGCCACAGCGATGGCGCCTCGATTGCCCTGTTGCTGGCAGCACGCTGGCCGCTGCGTGTGCAAGGGCTGGTGGTGATGGCGCCGCACATCTTTGTGGAAGACGTGACGGTGCAAAACATCGAACGCGCGCGGGACGCTTACGAACAGACCGATCTGCGCCACAAGCTGGCGCGTTACCACGACGATGGGGATTCGGCCTTCTGGGGCTGGAACCGCGTCTGGCTGGACCCGGCGTTCCGTGCGTGGAACATCGAGCCGGAGGTCGCCCTGATCCGCGCCCCCGTGCTGGCCATCCAGGGCTGTGATGACGAGTACGGCACCCTGGCCCAGACCCGGGGCATTGCCCAGCGGGTGCGAGGCACCCGGTTGCTGGAATTGCCGGACTGCGCGCACTCTCCGCACCGTGACCAGCCTGGTGCGGTGACGGCCGCTGCGGTCACCTTCATCCAAGCGCACCACTCGCCCACATAGCGGCAGATGGTGCAGTAGCGGGCGGTAGCCCATGCACCCAGCGACGCCCAAAAAAGGGGCTATTCCACCTGGCGCCGCAGGCCTTCCAGGTCGGTCACGGTGATGCCGCCGTATTCGATCTCCAGCAGGCCAGCGGCCTGCAGCCGCTTCAACGCCGCGTTGCAGCGCTGGCGTGATACGCCCGAGAGATTGGCAATTTCTTCCTGCGACACCTGCAGGTGCGTGTCGCTGCCCGGGTGCAGCCAGGGGTGGAACAGGCCTGCCAGCGCGCGGGCCACCTGGCTGTCGGTATCGAGCAAATGGTGGGCCGTGAAGTTGCCCAGAAACCAGTGCATGCGCTCGTTGATCTGGCGCAGCAGAAAGTGGTCAAAGCTGCGCTGCGTGGCGTGCAGCCATTCAAAGGTCTCCATCGGCACTAGCGCCACGCGGCTGGGGCGCAGTGCGATCACGTCGGCCGTGCGCGGCGTGCCGCGCAGCAAGGTGCCCTCGCCAAACCAGCTTCCCGCCGACAGTCCGCCGAGCGTGACCGAGCGGCCATCCCCCGAGGTCACGGTCCACTTCAGCAGCCCCTCGATGGCGCCATACCAGTGCACCGGGGTGTGGCCGCGTCGGCACAGCTCGCCGCCCTGGGGCACTTCGACCTCGCGTACATCGTCCATCACCCGCTGCTGGGCGGCGCTGTCCAGGGCCGGGAACCAGGCAGAGTGCAGCAGCAGATCGGTGAGGGTAGGGGGCGCCAGTTTGACCAACATGGTGAGAGTGTCTCCTGCGCCACTGTGTGCTGTACAGGCGCGTGCGCGTATTCCCTGAGTCCAAATGTCATCGCGATGACTGAATGTGCAAGGGCGTCAAAAAATAATGACGGCTCCATCCACAGGAGACACATGATGATGCACACCCGCCGCCAGTTCATGCACCACGTTGGTTGCGCCTCTGTGCTGGGGGCCTTGTCGCCGCTGGCCGCCTGGGCGCAGACCATCGACCAGGTCAAGATCTTTTACGGCTTTCCCGCAGGCAGCGCGGGCGACAGCGTGGCGCGCAGGGTGGGCGAGAAGCTGGCGGGATCGCCCTACACCCGCAACCCCGCGGTGGTGGAAAACAAGCCCGGCGCGGGCGGCCGCATCGCGCTGGAGTCGCTCAAGGGTGCGCCCGCCGATGGCAGCGTGCTCACGCTATCGCCGTTTTCGTGCACGTCCATCTACCCGCACATTTACAGCCGCCTGAGCTACGACCCGGCCAAGGACTTTGTGCCGGTGTCCATCGGCGCCGTCATGCACCATGGTCTGGCTGTGGGGCCGCTGGTGCCTGCCTCCGTCAAGACGGTGAAGGACTTTCTGGCCTGGGCCAAGGCCAACCCCGGGCAGGCGAACTACGGCTCACCCGCAGCGGGCTCCACGCCACACTTCATCGGTGCGCTGCTGGGCTTGAACAACGACGTGGACCTCAAGCATGTGCCGTACCGCGGTTCCATCCCGGGCGTCACCGATGTGGTGGGCGGGCAGATCGCGTCGATGGTCACGCCCAGCGGAGACTTCATTCCCAACCACAAGGCGGGCAAGCTGCGGCTGATCGCCACCTCGGGTCAGGCGCGGTCGCCGTTTTCGCCCGAGGTCGCCACGTTTGCAGAGCAGGGCTTTCCAGAACTCACGACCGAGGAATGGTTTGGCTTTTACGCCCCGGCCCGCACGCCAGCAGCCGTGGTGTCTGCCGCCAATGCCGCCATCAACGCAGCGATCAAGGACAAGGCCGTCATGGACAGCCTGGCCGTGGTGGGGCTCATCGCGAAGGGCTCTACGCCTGCGGAGATGCTGGCCTCGCAACAGGCCGAATATGAGCGCTGGGGCCCGCTGGTGAAGAAGGTCGGCTTCACGGCAGATTCCTGAAAGGTTCCCCATGGCACACACCGTGAAGCGCGTGGCTGTGGTGGCCACCGGCACCATTGGCGCGAGCTGGGCCGCGTACTTTCTGGCACGGGGTTTGGACGTGCATGCCACCGACCCGTCGCCAGGGGCCGAGCAGCGACTGCGCGACGCCGTCGCCTCGCATTGGGTGGCGCTGGCGCAGCAGGGGCTGGCCTCGGGGGCAAGCCAGGAGCGCCTGCACTTTCATGTGCTGCTGGAAGATGCTCTGGCGCAGGCCGACTTTGTGCAGGAGAACGGGCCCGAGCGGCTCGACTTCAAGGTGGACCTGTTCCGCCGCATGGATGCAGCGACCCCGGCGCATGTGGTGCTGGCGTCCAGTTCCTCGGGGCTGGCGGTGACGGACATGCAGAAGGATTGCGCGCACCCCGGGCGCGTGGTGCTGGGCCACCCGTTCAATCCGCCGCACATGATCCCGCTGGTCGAAGTAGGCGGCGGCGAGCGCACCACGCCCCAGGCGGTGGCCGATGCCATGGCGTTCTACACCCGCATTGGCAAGCGTCCCATCCACGTGCGGCGTGAGATCAAGGGGCACATTGCCAACCGCCTGCAGGCGGCGCTCTGGCGCGAGGCCTTTCATCTGGTGGACCAGGGCGTAGCCACTGTGGAAGACATCGACACAGCCATCTCCCAGGGCCCCGGCTTGCGGTGGGCGCTGATGGGTCCGTTCATGAACCTGCACCTGTCGGGTGGCGACGGTGGCATAGCCCACCTGCTGGCCCACCTGGGCGGTCCCATCGAAAGCTGGTGGCAGGACCTGGGCACGCCGTCCATGACCGAAGCCTTGCAGCGCCAGGTGACCGAAGGTGTGGCGCAGGCGCTGGGTGACAGGCAGGCCAGCGATCTGGCCCGTGCGCGGGATGCCTTGCTCATCCAGCTGTTGTGCGCCAAGCAGGCGTCTGGGCTGCTCGGCCAACCTGATCCCGATCTCGATGCCTGAGGCATCGCGCCTCAGTGTTTGAACCTCCATCGCTCCCGAGAACCCACCATGTACCCAGCCTTTCTTGATGACGAGCGCCAGATTGCCCCGGCGCGCGCTGTGCGCACCCAGTTTGACGATGGTTCTTTCACGCTGCGCTCTCCCATGGCGCTGCAACCCTATGCCCGCTGTGTGGGGGAATGGCTGGAACGCTGGGCCAAAGAGACGCCTGATGCCCTGGCACTGGCCGAGCGGAGCGACAGCGCAGAAGGCTGGCGCAGCCTGACCTATGCCCAGCTGCGCCGCCAGGTGGGCGCCGTGGCCCAGTCGCTGCTGGACCTGCGGTTACCAGTAGGGCGGCCCATTGCCATCCTGTCCGACAACGCGGTGGACCATGCGGTGCTCATGCTGGCGGCCATGCATGTGGGCATCACCCCCTGTTCGCTGTCGAGCGCGTATGCGCGCTCCCAGGACCACAGCCGCCTGCACAGCATGCTGTCGGTGCTGGAGCCCAGCCTGGTCTATGCGTCCGATGCCAGCGTCTATGCGGCAGCCCTGCAAGGCTGGGACAGCGATGCCGTGCGGGTGTTCAGCCGCAACGCCTCCGCGTGTCCGGGTGCGCTGCCCTGGGAGCATCTGCTCGCTGGGCAGGAAACGCCCCAGGTGCAGCAGGCCATGCAGGCGCTGCTGCCTGATGACCATGCCAAATACCTGCTCACCTCCGGCTCCACCGGTCGGCCCAAGGTGGTCATCAACACCCACCGCATGCTCTGCGCCAACCAGCAGATGATGGCCCAGGCGTGGCGCTTTCTGGAGCACGAAAAGCCAGTGCTGGTGGACTGGTTGCCCTGGAGCCATACCTTTGGCGGCAACCACAACCTCAACATGGTGCTGTGCCACGGCGGCACGCTCTACATCGACGAGGGGCGGCCGGTGCCGGGGCTCATCGACAAGACGGTGCGCAACCTGCGCGAGGTGCAGCCCACCATGCTGTTCAATGTGCCCCGGGGCTTTGACATGCTGCTGCCGTTTCTGGAGGCCGACGACGGCCTGGCCGCTGACGTGCTGGCGCGCATGCGGCTGGCCTTCTATGCGGCGGCGGCGCTGGCTCCATCGACCTGGCAGCGCCTGCAGGCCGTTGCGCGGCGCGTGCGCCCCGCCCAGCCGCTGTGGCTCACGACATCGTGGGGATCCACAGAGACAGCGCCGGCCGTCACCACCGCGCACTGGCACCTTGAAGGCGCGGGCTGTATTGGTGCACCCTTGCCAGGGCTGGAGCTGAAGCTGGTGCCCAACGGCAGCAAGCTGGAGATGCGGGTTCGTGGCGTGTCGGTGTTTGCGGGCTACCGCAATGCGCCGCGTGAAACGGCGGCCGCGTTCGATCACGAGGGGTTCTACCGCATCGGCGACGCGGGCTATCTGGTGGACGCGGAGCAGCCAGACAAAGGCGTGGTCTTCAACGGGCGCGTGGCGGAGGATTTCAAGCTGTCCAGCGGCAGCTGGGTGTCGGTGGGCACGTTGCGGGTGGAGCTGGTGTCGCAACTGGCGCCGCTGGTCCAGGACATCGTGCTCACCGGGCATGACCGCGATGAGGTGGGCATGCTGGTGTTTCCGTCTGCGGCCGGTGCGGCCGACGCTGAGCGGCTGGAGCAAGCATTGCAGGCCGTGATGCGCGCGCGCCGCGATGCGGGCGCTGGGTCTTCGCAATGCCCCACACGGGCCATGGTGATGGACATGGCGCCTGATGCAGACGCAGGGGAAATCACCGACAAGGGCTACATCAACCAGGGGGCGGTGCTGTCACGCCGCGCGGCAGCGGTGCAGGCGTTGTACGCCCATCCTGCAGCGCCAGGGGTCATCAGGGCCTGATTGCGCGGGGCCCAGGGCGTGTAGGGGAGGCGTCGTCGCGCACCCTTGCGGGTTCCCCCAAAAGAAAAAAGGGGCCTCGCGGCCCCCGGTGCTGAAGCAGGCGCCTTGCGGCGCTGGGTGCATCAGGCGGTTGCGTCCTTGAGCTTCTTCAGGGCGCGGGTCTTGATCTTGACCGAGGCGGGCTTGGCGGGGAACCAGCGCTCTTCACCCGTGAACGGGTCCTTACCAAAACGCTTTTTCTTGGCAGGCACTTGCTGCAGGCCGATCTTGAGCACGCCAGGCAGCGTGAACTCGCCAGAGCCCTTCTTGTGCACCGAGCCCAGGATGGCGGCTTCCAGCGCAGCCAGCACGGCCTTGGCAGCCTTGGGCTCCACACCCGACTGTTCGGCCAGATGGGCGACCAGCGTGGTCTTGTTGAAAGCAGCCTTGATGGGCTTCAGGGCGGCAGCAACGGCCACGGGCTTGGCGGCGGGAGCGGCTGCTTTCTTGGCGGCTGGAGCCGCCTTTTTGGCTACAGGTGCTGCCTTCTTGGCGGCGGGTGCTGCGGCCTTGACGGCCACCTTCTTTGCGGGAGCGGGAGTTTTCTTTGCAGTTGCCATGATGTTTTTTCGTTGATTGGAATGACGATGGGCCCTGCCTCTGCGGGCGAGGACCTGCGTGATTTTAGGTGCGATAACGCCAGACGCGATAGGGCCTGCGTGCCGCAGGTGTTTGCAGCCGTCGCATGGGTGCGGTGCCAACGGCTTGCGCAGGGCCCGCGAGGTCGGTGCAGGAGCGCGCTTTGCGCCCCCTTGTTGTCTGCGTGGCTAAGCTGCCGTCTGCAGGCCCAGCACCGCGATCACGTGACAGCCCGTGCCTGCGATGACACAGCCATGCCACACGGCGTGGGCGTAGCGCACTACGGCGTCCATCACAAAAAACACCACACCGGCCGTGTATGCGGCCCCGCCGATGACCAGCCAGGCCGCACTCACGGCGGGCACATGGGCCATCAGGGGCAAGGCCGCCAGCAGCGCTACCCAGCCCATCGCCACATACAAGGCCGTTGACAGCCAGTGCGCAGTGCGCCTTGTGCGCAGCTGTAGCCAGCAGCCCGCCAGGGCAGCGAGCCAGACGAGGGCCAGGGCGGTGACATGGTGCGTGTGGCCCGGCGCACTCAACGCAAACGGGGTGAAGCTGCCCGCAATGAACAGGTGGATCGCCGCATGGTCCAGCCGCAACGCCCATTGCTTGGCCCGCCCCGGCGGCAGCGCGTGGTACAGGGTGGACGCGCCATACAGCAGCGCCATGGTGGCCACAAATACCAGCACACCCCCTATGGCTGCGGGATGCGCGGCGGGGGCTGATTGCAGCAGTTGTGGCACGGCCAGGCAGGCGCCCACCAGCGCAGCACCGTGCAGCGCACTGTTGGCCACCTCTTCGTGCAGGTCCTGCGGCCGGTCGCTCATGGCGATCTTGCTAGTGGTGGGCAGGCGTGTGCAGCCGCTCGCGCCACAGCTGCCAGCGCGCGCGCTGCAGGGCCAGAAACTCCACCACGCCCCAGGCCAGTGCACAGGCCATCATCGCCCAGCCCATGGCCCAGCGGTAGGACTCAGTCTTGCGCGATGGCGGGTACATCATCGTGGTCCCAGCCGGTGGTGCGGGGCAGGTCCAGGCTCAGCCACCCGCGTTCATCGAACAGCTCATCGAGCAGCCGCTGCAGTCCGAACAGTTTCCAGAGCATGTTGCGCCTCTTCCAAAGGGTGGTGACTGCAGGCAAGGTAGCGCCCTTGTGTGACGGTTTCGCGTCGGTTCGCGCAAACCCCACAGGTTGGCCGCAGCGCTGTTCGTGCTGGGCCCCGGGCGCTATCCTCACTGCCTGGCACGCGCTCTGGCGTGCTCCACACACCGACTTACCCCCACCCATTGAACATGCTGCCCGAGCTTGCGGCGCTGGAAAAAATCCTGGACCTGGGGGCGCCCCATCTGCAGGTGCAGGTCGTCCAGCAGGTGTCTGTGGCATCGGGCACGCAATTTCCCATCTATGCCATTGGGTTGGGCAACCCGGCGCTGGACGTGCCCGCCGTCGGATTCTTTGGCGGCGTGCATGGGCTGGAACGCATTGGTGCCGAGGTGGTCATTGCCTACCTGCAAAACGTGGTCATGCGGCTGCAGTGGGACACCACCTTGCACCAGCAGCTGGAGCGTGTGCGCCTGGTCTTCATGCCCATCGTCAACCCTGGCGGCATGTGGTCTGCCACGCGCGCCAACCCGCGCGGTGTCGACCTGATGCGCAATGCGCCCGTCGACGCGGTGGACCCGGTGCCCTGGGGCATTGGCGGGCAGCGCGTGAGCGCGGGCCTGCCCTGGTACCGGGGCAGGCTGGGCGAGCCCATGGAGGCCGAGAGCCAGGCGCTGTGCGATGTGGTGGCGCAGCAGCTGCTGGCGCGGCCCTTCAGCATTGCGCTGGACTGCCACTCGGGCTTTGGGGTCAAGGACCGGCTGTGGTTCCCGTTTGCCCACACGCGCCGGCCCATTCCGCACCTGGCCGAGCTGCATGCGCTGCAAGACATCTTTCTGCAGGCGCACAGCAACCACCAGTACATCATCGAGCCGCAGAGCGCGCAGTACCTGGCCCACGGCGATCTGTGGGACCACCTGTACCTGCAGGCCTGCCGCGATGTGCCCGCACACACCTTCCTGCCGCTCACGCTGGAGATGGGCTCTTGGCTGTGGATCAAGAAGAATCCGCGCCAGCTGTTCTCGCGCAACGGCATCTTCAATCCGCTCATCAACCACCGCCAGCAGCGGGTGCTGCGGCGGCACCTGTCGCTGCTGGACTTTCTGTCGCGCGCGGCCTGCAGCCACGCACGCTGGGTGCCAGCGCCCGATCAGCGTGCGCAGCGCCGGGCAGATGCCCTGGCTGCGTGGTACTGAGATGCCAGTGCGCCCACCACGCCAATGGATCTTGCTGCGCGGGCTGACGCGCGAGGCCGCGCACTGGGGCGCCTTTGGCGAGCGCTTTGCGCAAGCGGTGCCGGGCGACGACGTGCTGGCGCTGGACCTGCCGGGCAACGGCCAGTTCCACCATCTGACATCACCCTTGTCGGTACAAGGCATGGTGCAAGCCTGCCGTGCAGAGCTGGCGCAGCGTGCCGTGGCGCCGCCCTACCACTTGCTGGCCATGTCGCTGGGGGCGATGGTGGCCACCGAATGGGCGTGCGTGGCGCCCCACGAGGTGGCGGGGTGCGTGCTCATCAACACCAGCCTGCGCCCGTTCAGCCCGTTCTGGCACCGCCTGCAGCTGCACAACATCGCACCGCTGCTGCGGCTGGCCTGGCGGTGGCGATCTGCGGAAGCTGCGGAGCAGGTGGTGTGGCAGATCACCAGCCGCAGCGTGCCATCCGCTGCCACCGGCGTGTTGGCGCAGTGGGCTGCGGTGCGCAGGCAACGGCCGGTGTCGGCCCGCAATGCCCTGCGCCAGCTGGTGGCGGCCGCGCGGTACCGCGCGCCGGCAGCCGCACCGGTGGACCGTGTGCTGCTGCTGGGCAGCCTGAAAGACCACCTGGTGTCCCGCCAATGCTCGCAGGCCATTGCGCAGGCCTGGGGGCTGCCGCTGCAGTCGCATCCGTGGGCGGGACACGACCTGCCGCTGGACGACCCGCAGTGGGTCATCGATGCCGTGCTGCAGTGGCTGTCCCGTAGCGAGTCATCGGACGGGTAACGGGGGCTACGGCGTGAGGCTGTTCAACGCACCCTGTGCCACCAGCTCGCGGTACCACTCCGCATAGCCCGCGCTGCTGGGGTGCAGGCCGTCAGCGGCGTTCAGTTCCTGGCTGCGGGTCACGAACGGGTCCTGGTCGCGCGGCTTGAGCAAGCGCACGTAATGCACCTGCTGCGCGCTGGCTGCCTCCCGCGCCAGCGCATGCAGCGCCTCGGACCGGCGCGACATGGCCCATGACAGGGGCGGCACAAAAAAGGGCGCGTGGCCCACGTTGCCACAAGGCATCAGCACCACCTGCTGCCCCTTGCGGCGCGCGAGCGCCACGGTCTGCTGTACCTGGTCGCGCAGCGTGTCTTCAGACGTGAAGCGGATCACATCGTTGCCTCCTGCCAGCACCAGCACCAGATCGTAGCCGCCGCCAGCGCGCTCCAGTTGCTGCACCACATCGCCAAATTTGGCGCCGTTGGCCGCCAGGTTGTCGATGCGCCATTGGGGATGGTCCTGGCCGATGCGCCCCGGCAGGCTGTCTGCTGCGGTGCTGGCACCAGTGCCCACGGCGGTGCTGTCTCCCACCACCAGCACACGCCGCGTCGGCTGCGGGGGCTGAGCGGTGTAGGGGCGTGCATCGCGGGCCAGGTCGGCGGCCGTCCACATGCGCCAAGGGGCACAGCCCGTCAGCAGCAGTGCGCCCGCAGCCACCGCGGCCAGGGTGGCCCACCGGCGGGTGGCGTTGTGGTGCGGGGAGGTCTTTCGCGTCATGGTGCATACGCCCAAAGTTGCTCTGGGCTCAGCGTACCTGCAGACTCGGCGACCCTGCGTCGGCGTCGGGCATTCGCGTGCGTAGGACAGTGCTACACCCCGCGTCCCGGGGGTGGGCTACTGCTTGAAGACGACGGCGTCCAGCGCCATCGCCCGGATCGCCTCGGCCGCGGCATCGGCCTGGGCGCGGGTGGCGTAAGGCCCCACCCGCACGCGGATGCGACGGCCCTTGGAATTGTTCAACTCCTGGCGAAACGCGGGCAGACCTTCGTTGAGCAAGCGCGCCTGCGTCTTGCGGGCGTTGGCTTCTTCGGCGAACAGGCCCACGTTGATGTAGTAGCCCGGGGCAGTGCCCACCGTGGGCAGCGCGGTGTCGGCGGTGGAGGACGCTGCTGAAGCAGGTGTCTTGGGTTTGGTGGGGGCTGCTGCGCGGCTGGCGGCATCACGGCGTGCAGGGGCGGTAGCGGTGGCGCTGGCCGCAGGCGTCGGTGCGCGGGTCGATGCGGCTGGCGTGGCTGGCTTGGGTGTGGACGCTTTGGCGGCTGGAGGGGCGGCCGTGGCCGATGCGGACAGTGCTGGAGCTGGGGGCTCGGCCGACTTTTGAACGGCAGTGGCGGCAGGAGCGGGCGCGACAGCCAAAGGTGCCGACGCCACAGGTGCAGGCGCAAGCGCAGGCTTGGGGGCTGCTGCTGCAGCAGGAGCCTGGGGCGCGGGTGTGGGCGCTGGCGGTGGTTCTGTTGCCACTTCAGGGGCTGGCGTTGGCGGTGTGGGTGTCCCTTCGGCCTCCGGCACCGGCAAGGCACCCACGGGCTTGGTGGCAGATGCCGCCTGGGCCGCTGCCGTGGCCTGCGCCACCGTGACGGCGGGTTCCAGCGCCAGGGGCTTCACGTCCGACGGGGACAGCGCCAGGTAGGCGATCAGTGCGGACAGGACCAGCACCACGTTTGCCAGCACCAGCACCTGCAGCCGCTTGCGCGAGCTGGCCTGCTTTTCGAGCAGCGCACAGGCTTCCGGCACGGTGCGCGACGCGGCCAGCGCGCGCGCAATGCGCTTGCGGATGTCGGCGTACAGGATGGCGTTGCCGTACAGCCCCGGCACGGCAAAGGCCAGCACCGCAAAGGCGCCCAGCACCCCGAGTTCGATGCCCACGGGCCAGTGCAAAAACGAACGGCCCACGCCAAACACGATCAGTGCCAGCCCCTCGGCTGCCGCCACATAGACCAGCGCGGCACCCCACAGCTGGCGAAACAGCATCCAGTTCAGGGTGCACAGGCAGGCGGCCCAGTTCCAGGTGGTGGTCGTGCGGCCCGTGTCGTCAAAGCGCTCGAACACTTTCAGGTAATAGTCCGTGTTCACGGGCCCCAGGGCCAGCCGCGACATGGCCGCCATGGCATTGTCGGACGGCGAATCGAGCGACATGGCCGGGATGATGGAGGCGACAGGATCCGTGTGGTCGAGCATGGTCGGATTCTGTCATGCACCGGGCGGTGTGTTACCTGCCGAATCGCAAGGTGCTGCGCGGCGGCAACGGGTGCGCGCAGCGTTGTGATGCGCTGCGGGGCGTCTGGGCAGGCCCCTGCATTCCTGTGGGACGGCTTTTAAGTCAAATGAGCTGCAAGCGCTAGTCGAATATGCGCAAGCAGCTATTAATTAGATAGCGTTTACTGTTTGCCCCGCACCAGGGCCATGATCTGGCCCGCGTCCAGCGTGGCCGCCTTCTGCTGAATTTGCGGCAGGTACTGCGTCTGCAACTGCTTGGCGGGCGTGAGCAGGCCCTGAAAGGTCTCGCGCAGCATGGCCGTGCTCATGGCCCGGCCACCGGCGTAATAGCGCTTGGCCACCTGCCCCAGCGCGTAGGTGGTGGCAAACGAAAACGCCATGCCTGTGGCAGCGCCGCCCAGCCCCCCGATGGTGCGGCCCGCCACCTTGCCCAGCAGGCCGCCCAGCAGCTTGCGGCCAAACTGCTCCAGGTACTGCGACGTCATGCCTACGCCGGCAGCGGCGATGAACTCCTTGATGTGGCCCTGGTCCAGCGCCACCCCGTGGGCCTTGCCAATGCCGTAGACCATCTTCACCTGCAGCGGGATGATGGCCATCGACGCCCATGACTGCGGCAGCAGCTCCAGCGCGCCATTGAGCAGCGCATAGTTCAGGATGGATTTGTCCAGCTCTGCGTCCGAGGCACCTGCACCGACTGCTGCGGCCAGAGGCGCTGCCGCAGCAGTGGCCACCGGCACCGCCATCGGCACGGCCTTTTCGGCCACGTCCACCAGCGCATCGGCTTGCTGGTCAAACGCTGCCGTCTGCGGGTCGCCCAGCTGCAGGGCCGCCTTGAGGCGGGTCAGAAACTCGCGCTCCGCCGCGGTCTGGCGGCCATCCACATCGCACACGCAGACAGCCATCTCGTAGGCCAGCTGGCGGTGCATGGGCTCGCTCAGACCCTGCACGGCGGCCTGCACGCTGGTGCGCTGCAGCAGCACGTCCTGGTAGATGCGCGGCAGGTCGGCCACGCCCCCGTCGCCCGCGAGCGACTGGGCAATGCGGCGGATCTCTTCGCGTTCGGCATCGTCCTTGTTGCCATCGGCAAATGCGGCCAGAAGGGCGATGGTGAGGATGGATTTTTGCTGGTCCAGGGTCATGGTCGTCGTGCGTGAAAAAGGGGGGGGGAGGGGTTGCACACTGCTTGCAGTGTGTTGTGCGGTGGCTTGTGAACAGGTTCGTAGGTGCAGTCTAGGCAATGCGGTTTCAACGCCACAGCGTGTGGGGGATTGATGGCGCGGGCTGTGTGTGGCGCCAGGGCTTCGGGTTTTCCCTTGGGTAGTTCGGCGACTGTGCGGAGGGCCATCGCTTGCCTACAGTGCTTGCCATCGCGCCGTCGTGGCGCACATCAACGGAGGATGGACATGGGTGCAGCGATTGTGGGTTGGGCGCATTTGCCGTTTGGCCGGCTGGACGGCCTGGGGCTTGAAGACCTCATCACGCGCGCGGGCCGCGAGGCCCTGCAGCACGCGGGCATTGACGGCACAGCGGTGGATGGCGTGTGGCTGGGCAACCTCAACGGCGGCTTCACGCCCGATGTGTTTGCCTCGTCGCTGGCCCTGCAGTGCGACGACGCCCTGCGCTGGAAGCCCGCCACACGGCTGGAGAACGCCTGCGCGTCGGGCTCAGCGGCCCTCTATGCCGCGTGTGACGCGATCGAAGCCGGCCGCGCCCGGGTTGCCCTCGTCATCGGCGCTGAGAAGATGACCGCTGTCTCCGGCGCCGAGACCACGCGCATCCTGGGCGACTGCGGCTACTCCGGCGAGGCGGGCAGTCCGCCCGGTGGCTTTCCGGGCATTTTTGCCTCCATCGCGCAGGACTACTTTGCCGCGTATGGCGACCATTCGGCCACCCTGGCACGCATCGCCGCCAAGAACCACGCCAACGGCGCGCTCAACCCCTGGGCCCACATGCGCAAGGACCTGGGCTTTGAGTTCTGCAATACCGTGTCCGACCGCAACCCGATAATTGCCGCGCCCCTGCGCAAGACGGACTGCTCGCTGGTGTCTGACGGCGCCGCAGCGCTCGTCCTGGCGGCCGATGATGCGGTGGGCGACTTTTCCCGCGCCGTGCGCCTGCGGGCGCGGGTGCAGGTCAACGACTACCTGCCCATGGCGCGCCGCCGTGTGGTGGACTTTGAAGGGCCCCGGCGCGCCTGGCACCAGGCGCTTCAGCAGGCAGGGTGTGCGGTGCACAACCTGTCGCTGGCCGAGGTGCACGACTGCTTCACCATTGCCGAGCTGCTCACGTACGAGGCCATGGGCCTGGCGCCCGCAGGCCAGGGCCACCGCCTGCTGGAAGACGGCACCGTGCTGCGCAGCGGCCGCCTGCCCGTCAACGCGTCGGGCGGGCTCAAGGCCAAGGGCCACCCGATCGGCGCCACGGGCGTGTCGATGCATGTGGTGTCGGCCATGCAGCTCATGGGCGAGGCGGGTGACCTGCAGGTGCCGGGTGCCACCCTGGCGGGCGTGTTCAACATGGGCGGCTCGGCCGTGGCCAACTACGTGAGCATTCTGGAGCGCGCCCGATGAACATCGCCCACCTGCTGCGCCGCAGCGCCTTGCTGCACGCCCACCAGCCCGCGCTGCTGCACGGCGACCAGATGCTGTGGAGCTACGGCACGCTGGCCGCGCGCACCGCTGCGCTCGCCGCCCATCTGCGCACACGCTGTGGCGTGGCCCCGGGCGACCGCGTGGCCATCTATGCCGCCAATGTACCCGAATACCTGGAAGCCCTGCACGCCATCCTGTGGGCAGGGGCGGTGTCGGTGCCGGTCAACTACAAGCTGCATGCCAAAGAACTCGCCTACGTGCTGGCCGACTCTGGCGCGCGCGTGGTGCTGACCTCTGAAGCGCTGGCACCCGCCGTGCGCGAGGCCGGGGCGCCGCAGGACGCGGTGCTGGTCTTTGGCTCCGACGCATACCGCGCCGCAGTCGCCCACACGCCCATGGACGTATGCGACCGCGCGCCGCATCACGTGGCCTCGCTGTTCTACACCTCGGGCACCACCGGCCGACCCAAGGGTGTGATGCAGACCCACCGCAACCTGCTGGCCATGACGGCCTGCTACTTCACCGATGTGGACGACATCCTGCCCGGCGACGCCATGGTCTACGCCGCACCCATGTCGCACGGCGCGGGGCTTTACAACTACGCCCAGGTGCTGCGCGGCGAGCGGCATGTGGTGCCGCTGTCGGGCGGGTTCGAGCCGGCCGAACTGGTGCAGCTCGCGGCCAGCGTGGGCCAGCTCACGCTGTTTGCAGCGCCCACCATGGTGCACCGCCTGGTCGACCATGTGCGTGCCACGGGTGCCGACGTCTCAGGCTTCAAGACCATCGTCTACGGCGGCGGCCCCATGTACGCCGACGACCTGCGCAACGCCCTGGCCGTGATGGGCAACCGCTTTGCACAGGTCTACGGCCAGGGCGAAAGCCCCATGACCATCACCGCCCTGTCGCGCGCCCAGCTGGCCGACCGCGACCACCCCCGCTGGGCCGAGCGCATGGTGTCGGTGGGCGTGGCGCAGTCGCTGGTGGAGGTGCGTGTGGTCGATGCCACGGGCCAGCCCCTGCCCACCGGCGAAACGGGTGAGGTGGTGGTGCGCGGCGACACCGTGATGCCCGGCTACTGGAACAACCCCACCGCCACCGCGCAGACGCTGCGCGACGGCTGGCTCTACACCGGCGATATGGGCGCGCTGGATGCCGATGGCTTTCTCACGCTCAAGGACCGGTCCAAGGACGTGATCATCTCCGGCGGCAGCAACATCTACCCGCGCGAGGTCGAAGAGGTGCTGCTGCTCCAACCCCAGGTGCGCGAGGTCGCCGTGGTCGGGCAGCGCGATGCGGAATGGGGCGAGGTGATAGTCGCCTTCCTGGTTGCAGGGGAGGGCGGTGCGGTGGCCGATGCCGTGCTGGATGCGCTGTGCCTGGAGCACATTGCTCGCTTTAAGCGGCCCAAGGAATACCGGTGGGTGGAGGCTTTGCCGAAGAATGCCTATGGGAAGGTGTTGAAGACGGAGCTGCGGGCCAAGAGCTAGTGCTGCGGCGGTGCGGCACGATGGGCAGTAGCGCGTCGAGATAGCCCGCAAACACGGCTGGCCGTCGTCGGCGGGTTGTTTGTGGACAGGTGCCTGCGCAAGTTCGGACGATTTTCAAACCGGCTTTCGACACCATCGCCAGAACGTGGACCTGCTGACCCCCAGCTCTGCAGCGGCTGCGCCGGTGCGTCCGCCATGGCGCTCCAGCGCTGCCAGGGCCCGTGTGTGCCGGTCAGGTTTTTCTGGCGGGTGCTCTGTGGCGGTTGGGGCACCGGGGGCTTGTTCGATGTCTGGCATCGCCGCAAACAGTTCTGGGCATTCGTCTCGCAGCCCGCTCCACTCCACGCTGTCGCTGCGGCGGTACTGAGACAGCCATACGGCGATGCGGTCGCACAGGTTTTCCAGCTCGCGTACGTTGCCGGGCCAGGGATGCTGTTCCATGGCGTCCCCCCATTGGGCCAACACTTCAGCAGCGGTGACACCGGACACGCCGACCCGGCTCAGACTGTGGGTCAGCAAACGCGCGGCCAGGACTTGGACGTCGCCCTTGCGATCCCGCAGCGAAGGCAATGCCAGCGTGAGGGTGTTGAGGCGGTAGTACAGGTCCTGGCGGAATTGGCGCGCGTTCACCATCTGCAGCAGTGGCTGATGGGTTGCCGCTATCACGCGCACATCGACCGGGATGGACGTGACGGACCCCAAGCGGGTGATGCGCCGCTCCTGCAGTACGCGCAGCAAGCGGGTTTGCAGCGTGAGCGGCATGTCGCCGATTTCGTCCAGAAACAGGGTTCCCGTGTGGGCTGCTTCAAACAGCCCGCGCTTGCCGCCGCGGCGCGCACCGGTGAAAGCGCCTTCCTCGTGGCCGAACAGCTCGCTTTCGAGCAGCGTTTCAGGGAACGCGGCGCAGTTGATGGCAACAAACGGGCGGCGCGCCCTCTGGCTGGCGTTGTGCATGGCCTGCGCAAAGAGTTCTTTGCCGGTACCGCTCTCGCCGGTGATCAGAACGCTGAAGTCGGTGGCGGCATACCGCCGGGCTCTGGCGATGGCTTGCAAAAACGCGGGGGCTTGCCCCGCCAGGCTTTCAAAGTGGTGGTGCGCGGCGTGGTCGCTGCGGCGGTGCTGAATGCGCAGGCTGTTGTCGGCCTCATGGATGGTGCGCGCGTCGTACAAGGTCAGCGCCGCGCCCGTAGTGTGGCCGCCTTCGTAAATGGGTGTGCGATTGGCAATCCAGTCGCGGCCTTGCAGGCGCAGCACCGCGCCATGTTCGGGCTGGCCGCCTTCCAGTGTCTCGCGCAGCGACAGATCGGTGGTGACGGATGCGAGGGGTTCACCCAGGCGCGGCGCACGCACCAGGCCCAAAATGCGTTGCATCGCCGGGTTGATGGCAATGATCTGTTCGGACTGATTCACCGCCAGGACTGCCTCCTGCAGCGTGTGCAGCACCGTGTTGAGCTGTTCGTATCGCCCGGCCTCCAGCTGCGCCACCCGCGCCAGCTCCAGAGCGTCTTCAAAGCCCTGGCGGATGCTGGCATGCGAATACGCCAGCAAGCCGACCAGGCCTGCGTTTTCTGCCAGTTCCACCACCAGGCTGGACCCCACGACCACGCGGATTCCATCGCTGTGCAGCTGGCGGATGCACGCGCGGGCCGAGTCGGGCGTCTGGTAGGCGTACTGGTGGATGTCGATGTTCAGCAGGCCCTTGACGGATTCCAACTCCGGTAGCGTGTGGCCGTACATCACGATGCCCACGCGGTCGGCCGTTGCCCGGGCCTTGATGAGCGCTTGCAGGATGTCAAACCCGCTCAACTGGATGGTGGCCACCGGGGCGCTGATCCCGCTGCGCAGCAGGCTGGCGTTGGACCCCGCGCTGACAAAGACATCAACCAGTCCGCTGTCCAGCCGCTTGCGGGCCAGGTCCAGCGCCACTTCAAAGCTGCCATCGATCACCTCGATATCCGCTCTATCCTGGTACTCCGCCACGATGGGCATGGCCATCAGCCGGATCTGGCGATAGCTCATGAAGCAAAGGCGAGGGCGGCTGGCAAGTGGTGTGACGGGGGTTGGCATAGGGCGGAGGGGCGTGTGGACGATGCGCTGACTGTGCAAGCATTTCAACGAAAGGCTGTTGTGTTTCATTGACCTGCAAGTGAAACATAAATATGAAACATTGGAACAACCAATGGAACATGCACACCGCTGCTGAGCCACATTGATGTGAGAAGTGTCAATCAAATCAACGGCTTACGGCGGATTAGCGGATTGGCACGTACTGTGCAGTAACGGTCCCATACACCCCGGTTTGCAACATCACTCCTTTTGCCATGTCTGAATCTGCTTCTTTTTCCAAGACCTCCATGCCTACTCCCACCTCTTTGCGCCAGCGCCTGACCCAGCCCGGGCTGGTGATCGCCCCCGGGGTGTACGACATGGTCTCGCTGCGGCTGGCCGACACCTTCGGCTTTGATGCCTTGTACATGACGGGCTTTGGCACCGTGGCCTCGCACCTGGGCTTACCAGATGCGGGGCTGGCCACGTATTCGGACATGGTGGGGCGGGTGAAGGCCATGGCAGGCATGGCCCGCTCCCCGCTGATTGCGGACGGCGATACGGGCTATGGCGGTTTGCTCAACGTGCGCCACACGGTGCAGGGCTACGAGGCTGCTGGCGCGCAAGCCATCCAGCTGGAGGATCAGGAATACCCCAAAAAATGTGGCCACACCCCTGGCCGCCGGGTGATCCCCATGGAAGACATGGTGCGCAAGATTCGCGTCGCTGTCGACAGCCGCAGTTCGTCCGATTTCCTGGTGATTGCGCGCACGGACGCCCGTACCAGCCTTGGTCTCGATGAGGCCCTGCGCCGGGCAGAGGCTTACGCCCGTGCTGGAGCGGACATCCTTTTCGTCGAGTCGCCCGAGAGCGAGGAAGAGATGCGAAGGATCGGCCATACCGTGGATAAGCCCCTGCTGGCCAACATGGTGGAGGGCGGACGGACGCCTGTGCTGTCGCACAGCGAGCTGGAGTCCATTGGCTACAAGCTCGCCATCTTTCCGGTGACTGCCTTGCTGGCCGCTACCCAGGCCATGAAGACGGTGTATGCGCAGTTTCAGCGCACGGGCTCGTCGGTGAACAGCGACGCTGGCTTGATGCCCTTCGCGGAGTTGACGCAGCTCATGGGTTTCGAGGACGTCTGGGCATTTGAACGCCAGTACGCCGAGATGCCCTGACTTGCGAGGCGCGTGGCCGCTGGAGTCTTTCGCCCCCTCGACATGACGACGTCAAAACACAACACGAAGGAGACAAACATGAAGCCTCATCCATTTCTCATCGCCTATGGCAACGTGCCGCCTGCGCCCGGCTTGCAGTGTCGGCGCAAGCTGCTCGCCCTGTCAGCCCTGGTGTGCCTGGGCGCGGTGGCAGGGATGCCAGCGGCCACGTACGCTCAGGACGTCTGGCCCAGCAAACCTCTCCGGCTGATTGTTCCTTTCACCCCTGGGGGCGTCACCGACACCAGCGGGCGTCTGATTGCCGAAAGTCTTGGCAAGCGCCTCGGCCAGCAAATCGTGGTGGACAACAAGCCGGGGGCCTCCGGAAACATTGGAACGGCGCTGGCCAAGTCTGCGCCAGCAGATGGCTACACCTTGGTTCTGGGCTTTGACGGCACCATGGTGATCAATCCACATGTGTTTTCGAAACTGCCTTTTGATACGGCCAAAGACTTTGCGCCAGTCGGCAAGATTGGCGATGCCACCCTGGTGCTCGTGGCGAACCCTGGAGTGCCGGTGAAGGGCCTGGCCGATGTGATTGCCTTGTCGAAGACCCAACAAGGAGGTCTCTCGTTTGGAACCTCGGGGACGGGTGGTACACCCCACATTGCCGGTGAATTGCTCAAAATCCGGACGGGCGGCAACCTGACCCATGTGCCCTACAAGGGCGGTGGCCAAGCCATGACCGACGTGCTGGGGGGAACGATTCCACTGGTGTACACGGCGGTGGCGGGCGCTCACGGACACATCAAGTCCGGCAAGCTCAAAGCCATTGCGGTGTCGAGTGTGCAGCGCACCAGCGCCTTGCCCGATGTGCCTACGTTTGTGGAGAGCGGTGTGCCGGACTTTGTTGTCAACTCCTGGGTGGGGCTGCTGGCACCGGTGGGTACGCCTGCGGCGGTGATCACGCGCCTGAACACGGAACTGAACGCGGTGCTGAACGATGCCGCCGTACGTGAAAAATTGCGTGTAATGGGCATCGAGCCCACACCCGGAACTGCCGAGCAATACCGCGATGAAATCAAGCGGGACCTCGATCGGTATGGTGCCGTGGTGAAGGCGGCTGGCATTTCGATCGAATGACGCGGCGTGGTCCGGTCAACTTCACCTTTCTCAGAGCAAGTCAATGGATCTGAATCTCAAGGACAAGCATGTCCTCATCACGGGGGGCAGCAAAGGCATTGGTTATGCCTGCGCGGCGGCGTTTCTGGCCGAAGGGGCGCGCGTCAGCCTGGTATCGCGCAGCACCGAACACCTGGAGGCCGCACGTGGTCGGTTATCGGTGGATGTCAATGGCAGCGATGGGCGCATCAGCGTCCATGCCGCTGACCTGCAGCAGCCCGAGTCGGCGGCGAAAGCGCTGTCGGCTGCTGAAGCCGCCTTTGGGGACGTCGATGTGCTGGTCAACTCTGCAGGGGCTGCCCGGCGCACACCGCCCGAGGAGTTGAGCGCGCAGGCCTGGCACGACGCGATGAACTCCAAGTTCTTCACGTACGTCCATATGGTGGATCTGGTGGTCAAGAAGATGGGCGCAAGGGGCCAGGGAGCCATCGTCAATGTGGTGGGTGCCGGAGGAAAGGTCGCCAGCCCCATCCATATGCCTGGCGGGGCGGCCAATGCGGCGCTGATGCTCATGAGCGCGGGCATGGCTGCCGCCTACGGGCCGAAGGGTGTACGCGTGAATGCCGTCAACCCGGGCGCCACCCACACCGAGCGGTTGCAGGCAGGGATGATCGCCACGGCACGCATGCACAATATCTCGGAGCAGGAAGCGCTTGCACAGGCGACGAGCAAGGTGCCGCTGGGTCGTCTGGCGCAGCCGGAGGAGGTCGCCAACGTGGTGCTGTTTCTGGCGTCCGAGCGTGCCAGCTATGTCACGGGCGTGGTTCTGACGATGGACGGCGCAGCAACGCCCATGGTGGTGTGATACCCGAAGCAGGCTCTGGTTGGTGCACCATTAAGCCTGCGGCCTTCGCGGTTTTGCAGCCCGTCCTACCATCCTGGCTTGCCATCCACAGACTTGATCCATGACCACCACCCTCAAGATCGATTTCGTCTCCGATGTCTCCTGCCCCTGGTGCATCATAGGCCTCAAGGCGCTGGAGCAGGCGGCGGACCGGCTGCAGGGCGAGGTCGCGTTAGACCTGCACTTTCAGCCGTTCGAGCTGAACCCGCAGATGGGGCCTGAGGGTCAGGACATTGGCGAGCACCTGCAAGAAAAGTACGGCGCCACGCCCGAGCAGAGCCAGAAGAACCGCGAGGCCATCGCGGCGCGCGGGGCGGCGCTGGGGTTTACCTTCAGCATGGACAAGCGCAGCCGCATCTACAACACCTTTGATGCACACCGCCTGCTGCACTGGGCCGAAGAGAAGGGCGTGCAGCCCGCGCTGAAGGAGGCGCTGTTCACGGCGTATTTCACCGACGGGCAGGACCCGAGCAACCACGAGGTGCTGGTGCGCGTGGCGGGGGAGGTGGGGCTGGATGTGGCCGAGGCGCGTGCGCTGCTCGCCTCAGACCGCTACGCCGACGAGGTGCGCGAGCGCGAGCAGTTCTATCTGCAAAACGGCATCCATTCGGTGCCCGCGATCATCGTCAACGAGCGCCACCTGATCCAGGGCGGGCAGCCGGTGGAGGTTTTTGAGCAGGCACTGCGGCAGATTGCCGCGCAGGGCTAGATGCTATTTATTTGATAGCCGCTCAGGCATATTGCACTAGCGCTATTAGCATGTACGATCAAAAAAAGGGGGCCTGGGGCCCCTTTTTTGATGTCTGAGCGATGCCCCGGCCACACCGGGCTACCGTCACTTGCGCAGCGGAATGGCGGTGGCGCGGTCCACGGGAACGGCGGTCACGCTGTTCTGGGGGGAGCCGTCGATGAGCTTTTCAGAGTAGGTCAGGTACACCAGCGTGTTGCGGGCCGGGTCCACCATGCGCACGATGCGCAGGCGCTTGAAAAGGATGGACATGCGTTCGCTGAACACTTCCTCCTGTTTCTTCAGTGGCTCGGGAATGCTGATGGGGCCGACCTGGCGGCAGGCAATGGAGGCCTCGGCGCGGTCCTCGGCCAGGCCCAGCGTGCCCTTGACACCACCGATGCGTGCCCGCGAGACGTAGCAGGTGACGCCCCGTACGCCCGGGTCGTCATAGGCCTCGACGATAATGTCGTGGTCGCGGCCGATCCACTGGAACGCGGTGTCCACGGTGCCGATCTTTTCGCCCGATGCGGCCTGCACTGTGCCGCCCGCGAGGGCGGCAAGCGCCACAACGGCGGCGGTTGCCAACGTGCGCGCAGCGGTCATGCCGCGGTCTCGCCTTCGGTGCAGCGCTGGGCCAGGTGGGCCAGGGCTTCTTCGACCTGGTCCACCAGCACCAGGCACAGGTCGCCGGGTTGCAGGCGCTCCAGGGCGGTGTCAATGGCGATGAACTCGCCACGGATCTCTTCCACATGCGTGGTGCGCGGCGCACCGGCCAGGCCTTCGCGCAGCAGTGCCATCACTTCGCCGTCGGCGCGGCCGCGCTGGGCGGCGTCCTGGTACAGGATCACGTCGTCAAACGCGGCGCCCAGGATCACGGTCTGTTCGCGGATGTCTTCGTCGCGCCGGTCGCCCGCGCCGCTGATGACCACGCTGCGGCGCTTGCCGGGCAGGGCGTCCACGGCCTGCACCAGGGCGCGCATGGCGTCGGGGTTGTGGCCGTAGTCGGCGATCACCGTCGCACCCCGGTAGTCCATGATGTTGAAGCGGCCGGGGGCGTTGTCGCTGTCGTTCACAAAGCCCGACAGGCCACGGCGGATGGTCTGCCAGGGCATGCCCACGCCCCAGGCGGCAGCCACGGAGGCCATGACGTTCTCGACCTGGAAGCCGATCTTGCCGTTGCGCGTGATGGGCACGTCGCGCAGGTGGATGGTTTCGCGCCACGAGCCTTCGGAGGCGACGATGGAGTCACCGTCCACGTAGACGGTGCGGTGGCCCTGGGCGCGGTGCGTGACCATCACGGGGTGGTGGCGGTCGCTTGCAAAGTAGATCACCTTGCCGGGGCAGGCCGAAGCCATGGCCGCCACGATGGGGTCGGCGGCGTTGAGCACCGCGTAGCCCGTGGGGGCCACGTTCTGCACGATCACGCGCTTGAGCACGGCCAGGTCTTCCACCGTGGTGATGTAGTTCAGGCCAAGGTGGTCGCCCGCGCCAATGTTGGTGACCACGGCCACCTGGCAGCGGTCAAAGCCCAGGCCTTCGCGCAGGATGCCGCCACGGGCGGTCTCGAACACGGCGGCGTCTACCTCGGGGTGCAGCAGCACGTTGCGGGCGCTCTTGGGGCCGCTGCAGTCGCCGCTGTCGATCTGGCGGCCGTTCACGTAGACGCCGTCGGTGTTGGTCATGCCCACGCGCAGGCCCTGGGCCGTGAACAGGTGCGCAATCAGGCGGGCGGTGGTGGTCTTGCCGTTGGTGCCGGTCACGGCCACGGTAGGGATGCGGCCGTCGTCGCCATGGGCAAACAGTTTGTCCACCATGGCCTGGCCCACGTTGCGGGGCTTGCCGTAGCTGGGGGCCAGATGCATGCGCAGGCCGGGGGCGGCGTTCACTTCCACAAAGCCGCCGCCTTGTTCTTCGAGCGGGCGCAGCACGGTCTCGGCCACCATGTCCACTCCGCAGATGTGCAGGCCCACCATCTGGGCGGCGGCCACGGCACGGGCCGCAACCTCGGGGTGCACGTCGTCAGTCACATCGGTGGCGGTTCCGCCGGTGGACAGGTTGGCGTTGTTGCGCAGGATGACGCGCTGGCCTTTCTCGGGCACCGAGTCGGGCGTCAGGCCCTGCATGGCCAGGCGGGCCACGGCGATGTCATCGAGGCGGATCTTGGTCAGCGAGGTGGCGTGGCCTTCGCCACGGCGGGGGTCCTGGTTGACCACGTCCACCAGCTGGCGCACGGTGTGCTCGCCATCGCCCAGCACCTGGGGCGGCTCGCGGCGGGCTGCGGCCACCAGTTGGTCGCCCACCACCAACAGGCGGAAGTCGTGGCCGGGCAAGAAGCGCTCGACCATCACGGTGCCGTAGTCGGCGGCGTTCTTGTAGGCTTCTTCAAGCTGTGCGCGGTCGGTGATGTTGACGGTGACGCCCTTGCCCTGGTTGCCGTCTTGCGGCTTGACCACCACGGGCAGGCCGACCTTGAGGGCGACCTCCCAGGCTTCGTCCACAGTCTCCACCGGCTTGCCCAGCGGCACGGGCACGCCAGCGGCGTGCAGCAGGCGCTTGGTCAGGTCCTTGTCCTGGCCGATGGATTCGGCCACGGCGCTGGTCGAATCGACTTCGGCTGCCTGAATACGGCGCTGCTTGGAACCCCAGCCAAACTGCACCAGGCTGCCGCGCGTGAGGCGGCGGTAGGGGATGCCCCGGGCCACGGCGGCCTCGACGATGGAGCCCGTGCTGGGGCCCAGGCGCTCGTCTTCGTCCAGCTCGCGCAGGTCGGCGACGGCCTTTTCGGCATCGAAGCTGCCGTTGCCCAGCGCGGCCTGGATGAGTTGCTGTGCGTCTTCAAACGCCTTGCGGCCCACGGCTTCTTCGCTGTATTCGACAACCACTTGGTACACACCGACATCACTGGTGGCCGTGGTGCGCGCAAAGGTCACGGGGCAGCCGGCCTGCGCCTGCAGCGCCAGTGCTGCGGTCTGCAGCACGTGGGCCAGCGACACATCGCCGCCACCGGTTTCCGGGTGCAGTGCGCCGATGGCGGGGAACAGGGCCCGCAGGCGGGCTTCGAATCCGGCCATCTGGCCCACGGCGCGCTCGTTCTCGGCGCAGGTCACCACGGCCTCGATGGCCATGTGGCGGCTCCAGAGGTTGGGGCCGCGCAGGGCCCGGGTGCGGGTTACATCCATGGAAGTCTCTTTCAGTGGTCCATCAGAGCGCTGGGGCCCTGTTCAGGTCGTGGGATGTGGGGTCAAACAACAAACAAAGGCAAATGCACGAGAGGCCATCACGACCGCAGGGCGGCGGTGGGGACCAGTTCGGGCTCGAAGGTCTTGATGCCTGCGCCGATCAGGTCGGGGGCAATGTCCAGCGCCCAGGCCGTACCGATGGCGGCCAGCAGGGCGTCGGTGTCTGGCACCACGGCATTGCGGCCAAAAGTCAGATCAGACAGGGCACCCAGCACATGCTCGGCGCTGCCCGTGGCCAGCACCACGCGGCCGTTCTTCACGAAGACGGCGCGGCCGTTGTCCTTGGCGCGGTGTTCGGCGATGACGGGCAGCGTGCCGTCCTGCGCATACAGCACCACGTCGCCGTCGGACAGGGGGGCCAGGTCGGCCACCTGGGCGATGGCGGCATTGAGCACCGCAGCGCCTTCGGCCAGCACCACGTCCACCTGGGTGCGCATCACCTTGGTCATCTGGTCCTGTTCGTGCACATCGAATTCGGCCAGCGTTTCCACGCCGTCCATGTCGGTCACCACGCCCACCTGGCAGCGGTCATACGCCAGGCCGTCGCGCAGGATGGTGCGGGCGTCGCTTTCGATCACGGCGGCCTGCACCATCTTGTTCATCAGCAGGCGGTGGGCGGCTTCCCAGTGGGCGCAGTCGGTGGCCTCCACGCAGCGACGATCCAGAAACAGCCCTTCGCGGCAGGCCAGGCCGGTGTGGTGCCCGCTCAGGTGCAGCAGCCAGGCCACCACGCGCGAGATGGTCGATGTGCTGCGCGTGCCGGCCACGCCCACCAGCGGAATGCGACCGGCCTGACCTTCATCATCGGCGTCGGAGGGGAACAGGTGCTCGGCAATTGCCTGGCCCACAGGGCGCGGCGCGCCAACGGCGGGTTTCAAATGCATGAGCAGGCCAGGGCCCGCATTGACTTCGACAATCGCGCCGCCCTGGGTGTGCAGGGGCTTGGAAATATCGCGGGCCACCATGTCGATGCCTGCGATGTCCAGGCCCACCACCTTGGCGGCAAGCTGGGCGATGTACGCCACTTCAGGGTGCACGTCGTCCGTGCAGTCCACGGCCACGTTGCCATTGCGCTGCACCACCACTTGGCGGCCAGCGGCGGGCACCGAGTCGGCTTCAAGGTCCTGGCGCTTGAGTTCCAGCTGCACCTTGGTGTCGGTGGCCAGGTCGATGATTTCGAGTGGGTACTCTTCTTCGTAACCCCGGCGCGGGTCGGAGTTGAGCTGGGTGTCGATGAGTTCCTTGACGGTGGAGCGGCCGTTGCCGGTGATGGTGACCAGCTCGCCGCGTGCTGCGGCGACCACCTTGCCGCCCACCACCAGCAGGCGGTGCTCGTCGCCAGGGATGAAGCGCTCCACCATCACGTCGCTGCCCTCGGGGTAGGCCACGTGGTAGGCCGCTTCGATGTCTTCCTGCTTGCGCAGGTCCAGCGTAACGCCCCGGCCGTGGTTGCCGTCGGAGGGCTTGACCACCACGGGCAGGCCGATGTCTTGCGCGGCCTCCCAGGCTTCCTCCGGGCTGTTGACGACCTGGCCTTCGGGGATGGGCACGCCGCAGGACTTGAGCAGGCCCTTGGTCAGATCCTTGTCGCTGGCAATGCCTTCAGCAATCGCGCTGGTGTACTCGGTCTCGGCGGTCCAGATGCGGCGCTGGCGGGCGCCATAGCCCAGTTGCACCAGGTTGCCGTCATTCAGGCGGATGTGGGGAATGCCCCGGTCGGTGGCGGCGGTGACGATGCAGGCGGTGCTGGGGCCGAGGTACTGGTCGTCCACCTCGGTGCGCACGCGCGCCACGGCGGCCTGCACATCAAAAGGCTGGTCGTTGATGGCCGCCATGATCAGTTCATGGCCCTGGGCCAGTGCCACGCGGGCCACGCTTTCGTCGCGGGCGCGGAACACCATGCGGTACACGCCGCGCTGGCTGGTGCTGCGCGTCTGGCCGAAGCCGGTGGGCATGCCTGCCAGATTGAGCAGCTCGATCACGATGTGCTCCAGCACATGGCCGCACCAGGTGCCTTCCTGAAGGCGCTGCAGGAAGCCGCCGCGCTCGCCCACGCCGCAGTGGTGTTCGATCAGCGCTGGCAGCCAGGCCGTGAGGCGGTCATTGAAGCCGGGGATGGTGTTGGAGGGATAGTCCTCCAGCTCGCCCAGGTCCAGCCAGACTTCCAGGACCGGCCGGTAGGTCCAGATATTGGGGCCCCGCAGGTAGTTGATGCGAAGCAGTTGGATGTCGTTGAGTTTCGCCATGGATTGCAGCGGTTGTGGTTCCGGCCTTGGTAAGGGCTGTGCGGTAGGGGGACGAAAGGGAATTTTGTGGACGATGATTGTGCGCCAGTCCAGGGCCTGTGCGCAGTGTCAGCCAAAAGGCCGCCACAGACGTTACAGGAGGATGCCGTCGCACCGTGGCGTGCAGTATCGGTGAGAATTCTTGCTTTCGCGAGAGCGGCCACCGCAGGCAGCCGGTGGCGGAAAACCCAACCAAAAATGCAACATCACCATTCTGTGGACGCCTCGGGTGTCTTTTCTGGCCCTGTGGGGGCCGACTTGCGGGCCATGCTCGCTTCCAAAGAGAACGTGTTGGCGGCTTTGCCGGTTGACCTGAGCGCCACACTGCGCTTTGCGGCGGGGTGGGTGGTGGTGACCTCCGAACGGCTGCTGGCCTGCGACCCGGGTACCACGACCTGGCGCAGCTGGCCCCTGGGTGAAGGGCTGACGCTCAAGCTGCATGACCATGGCGGAGTGGGCTCGCTCGAGCTGCACAACCCCCAGGAGCGCCTGGCCCAGTGGCGCTTTACGCTGGCGCACCATGCGCAGGCGCTGCGCCTGGTGCAGCGTTTTGACCAGCAAAGCGCCCGGGGCGACAGCGGTGCCGAGGACGAAGCCGACGAACCTGCCTGCCCCACCTGCCATACGCCGCTGCCGCCCGACACCGAAGAGTGCCCGGCTTGTGCCCGTGCCCAGCCACCCCAGACCTCCACCTGGGTGCTGCTGCGCCTGTGGCGTTTTGCGCGGCCCTATCGCAAACAGCTGGCGGCCGGTTTTGCGCTGACGCTGGCGTCCACGGCAGCGACCCTGGTGCCGCCCTACCTCACCATCCCGCTGATGGATGACATCCTGATTCCGTTCCAGAACGGCAAACAGATCGAACCTGGCCTGGTGCTGCTGTACCTGAGCGGCCTGCTGCTGTCGGCGCTGGCCGCCTGGGGCCTGAGCTGGGCGCGCACCTACATCCTGGCGCTGGTGTCCGAGCGCATCGGCGCCGACCTGCGCACCACCACGTACGAGCACCTGCTGCGCCTGTCGCTCGACTACTTTGGGGGCAAGCGAACCGGCGACCTGATGGCGCGCATCGGGTCGGAGACCGACCGCATCAACGTGTTCCTGTCGCTGCACGCGCTCGACTTCATCACCGATGTGCTGATGATCGTGATGACGGCGGCGATCCTGTTCTCCATCAATCCGTGGCTCGCGTTGGTCACGCTGGTGCCGCTGCCCTTCATTGGCTGGATGATCCATACCGTGCGCGACCGCCTGCGCACCGGGTTTGAAAAGATCGACCGTGTGTGGTCCGAGGTGACCAATGTGCTGGCCGACACCATCCCCGGCATCCGCGTGGTCAAGGCCTTCGCCCAGGAAAGGCGCGAGGCCCAGCGCTTTCGCGATGCCAACCAGCACAACCTGGAGGTGAACGACAAGCTCAACAAGACCTGGAGCCTGTTCACCCCCACGGTGTCCCTGCTGACCGAAATCGGGCTGCTGGTGGTCTGGGCGTTCGGCATCTGGCTCGTGTCGCGCAACCAGATCACGGTGGGTGTGCTCACCGCCTTCATCGCCTACATCGGGCGGTTTTACGGGCGGCTGGATTCGATGAGCCGCATCGTTTCGGTCACCCAGAAGGCCGCCGCAGGTGCCAAGCGCATCTTCGACATCCTGGACCATGTGAGCAACGTGCCCGACCCCGCCCAACCCGTGAAGGTGGACAAGGTGCAGGGCGCCATCAGCATGCAGGGCGTGGGCTTCCGTTACGGCAGCCGCGCGGTCATCAAGGGGCTGGATCTGGACATCCGCCCCGGCGAGATGATTGGCTTGGTGGGCCACAGTGGCTCGGGCAAGAGCACGCTGGTCAACCTGATCAGCCGCTTCTACGACGTGAGCGACGGGTCCATCCAGGTCGATGGCATCGACATCCGCCGCTTTGCGGTGGCCGACTACCGCCGCCACATCGGCCTGGTGCTGCAGGAGCCTTTCCTGTTCTTTGGCACCATCGCGGAGAACATCGCCTACGGCAAGCCCGAAGCGACGCGCGAGGAAATCGTGGCCGCCGCCCGTGCCGCCCATGCGCATGAATTCATCCTGCGCCTGCCGCACGGCTACGACTCGCTGGTAGGTGAGCGCGGCCAGGGCCTGTCGGGCGGCGAGCGCCAGCGCATCAGCATTGCGCGCGCTCTGCTGATCGATCCGCGCATCCTGATCCTGGACGAGGCCACCTCGGCGGTGGACACCGAGACCGAAAAGGAAATCCAGAAGGCGCTCGATAACCTGGTGCAAGGCCGTACGACGATCGCCATTGCCCACCGCCTGTCCACCCTGCGCAAGGCCGACCGCCTGGTGGTCATGGACCGCGGCGAGGTGGTGGAAGTGGGCCCGCACGATGAATTGATGGAAAAGCAGGGCGCCTACTGGCGGCTGTACGAAGCCCAGGCCCGCCGCGCCGAAGAAGACGCGCAGGCCGCAGGCGTCATCATCGACAGCAGCCTGCTGCACCCGGCCCACCCCGCCGGCAACCCCTGAGACGCTGTGAGCGACCCTGCCATGAATGCTTCCCTGACCCCATCGTCGTCCACCCCCGCCTTCCAGCTCACGCGCAACCCGCACGGCCGCCTCGTCCTGACCCTGGCCGATGGCACGGCCCATGAGGGCGTGACTCCCGTGCGTGCTTTTCCCATCGCCGCGCCGGGCGAGGGGCTGTCCCTGGTGGGCACCGACGGTCATGAGCTGCTGTGGGTTCCCCGGCTGGAGGCCGCGACGGGCACCGCCCGGCAGCTCATTGATGAAGAGCTGGAAGTGCGCGAGTTTGTGCCCACTATCCAGAAAATCCTCGCCGTTTCTAGTTTCTCGACCCCCAGCACCTGGGATGTGGAGACCGACCGGGGGCCTGCCCGCCTGGTGCTCAAGGCCGAAGAAGACATCCGCCGCCTGGGCGGGCGCACCCGGCTGCTGATTGCCGGGGGCGACGGCTTGCAGTTCCGTGTGAAGGACACCACGGCGCTGGACAAGCATTCGCGCCGGTTGCTCGAACGCTTTCTTTGACCTTGTAAGGCGGAGTCAAGCCGGCTCCGTCCTGGGCTCGGAGCTTGTCCTGCCAATCGTAGGAGCCTGTCTGTGCTCCTCTGCAAGACCGTCAACATGCTCTGTCGGGAATGTGGGGCCGGCGGAGACCCCCTCTTGCACATTCCTTGCGCACGGCCCGAGCCGCTTACTTCTCTGCCTGTTCCCCTGCAGCGGGTGATGGCCTGCGGGCGCCCCGCCTTCTGACGGCGTGGTGCTGTTGCGACATTCGGCGCATGCCCAGCGCGCTGTTCGGCCGATCCGGCCCATTCGGGGCACTGTTTGGCACCTTTATGGTCCCTGCCTGACGCTGAATCATCCCAAAAAGCTGGCTTTTTACTAGGGAAAACCCTAAATTTTGTTCAATCGGTGAAAAAGACCTAAATTCACCCTTCTTTTTGCCGTAATGAATGTACGAAGAGGCCGAAAGACCCTCTGTACCTTTTGTTCAACTACGGGCCAATGTCATGCAAATGCCACCTGTCGATCGATCGCCGTCCTGGCGTCCTCAGGGCGCTGATTTGTATTCCACTGGCGCCTCGGGTGCGCCTCCGGTGCGTCCCATCAACGCTCCCAACCCTGTCGAGTCCATGGACCGGATGGGTGAGGGGGCGATCGTGCGCGAGCCGGACAAACCCTCGGCGCCCGAGGCGCCCAACCGGGACTGGACGGCGGTAAAAAAGAAAGACACCGTCGAAGAGCCGCCGGAGCCTCCCAAAGAGCCGATCTACAAGCAACTGCTGGAGTTCATCCAGTCGATGTGGCGCGCCAGCGGCAGTGCGGTAGAGGTAGCGCAGGACGTCAACAAGATGACCTTGCAGGAGCGCCTGGCCCAGCAGGCCAAGAACGAGCCGCTGACCTACACCGACCCCAAGGTCAAGCGCACCGGTGGCGCCTGAGCAGCTGGCGCTGCCGGGTTGACTGCCCTGAAGGCGGCCCATTGCGTGCGGTGGCGAGCCCGGTGCAGTGCAGCGAAGCCACTGCGCAGCGGCAAACTGTGACGTACAGGCGCTGCATGCAGTGGGTGCACGGTGCCGTGCGCACGGAAGCTGCGGGTACTGCCTCGATGCGTCAGGTATTTTTTTGCTATCAAATAGATAGCTTGTAGCGTATATTGCACTAGCGCTCCAAGTCGATTGGACTGATTTTTTGGGCTTTGCCGCTTGGCAAAGTGCAATCAGCGTTCCTCACGGACGGGTCTCTGGCGCAGGGGGCGGCGCAGCCGGTGCCGCCGACGTCGCAGCCGCTTGTGCCGCTGCTCGCTGGCGATCACGCTCGGCGCGGTACTTGGCGGCGAAGGTACGGACTTCGGCATACGACACAAAGCCATCGCCATCCGTGTCGGCCTCGTCAAAGGCTGCCGCCAGGCGCGGGAACAGCTTTACCTCAGAGCGGCTGAGCTTGCCGTCTCCGTTGAAGTCCAGCATCTTGAATTCACGTTGTGCCTTCAGCTCGCCCGGGCTCACTGCCGCTGCGGGCTCTGTGGCGGCGTGTGTCTCCCCTGGAGGGGCCGGTGCTGGTGGGGGCGTTTGTGCCAGGGCTGCACAGGCTGCCAACAGGGCCACCGTCGCCAGGACCGGCTTTTGCAACCCCATGAACGCCAGGGATGTGCGAATGCGCAAAGTGTTCTCCTTCGAAGTCTCAACGGCCATGGTGGCACATGGGGGGCGAGGGCGGTGGTTTGCAACCGGGGCTTTGCAGGCTTTCACCGGGCGTTGCAAGTCTTTGCAGAACTTTTCCCAAGGGCTGGGTGCAGGGTGGCACAGCGCGCCAGCCTGCAGCCGAGGCTCCTGCGGGTCAGTTCCCAGCGACCCGCGCCGGATTCGAGATGCCGCTGTTCACATGGCCCGCAGGCACGTGGCGCGCTGCCGAGGTGACGTGGCCGGTCTGGTCGTCAAAGAAGAAATCGGGTTCGAACTCGCGCAGAAATTCGCCCTTGGGCAGGCCGCCCAGGAACATGGCTTCGTCCACTGCAATGTTCCAGTCCATCAGGGTGCGGATGGCGCGCTCGTGCGCGGGAGCGCTGCGGGCGGTGACGAGCGCGGTGCGGATGCGCATGCCGGTGCCACCGGCCTCGCCCGCAGACTGCAGGCGGTGCAAGGCGGCCAGCAGGGGTTTGAACGGGCCGTCGGGCAGGGGCTGTGCGGCCTTGTCGGTCTCGTGCTGCTGGAAGGCGGCCAGCCCCTCCGCCTGGTACACGCGCTCGGCCTCATCGGAGAACAACACGGCGTCGCCGTCAAAGGCAATCCGCACTTCGTTGGGGTTGGAGTCGCCCGCCTGCACCGACTCCGTCACCACCCGCGCTGCCGGGTAGCCCAGGTGCAAGGCCTCGCGCACGTCGGCCTCGTTGGCGGACAGGAAAAGGTGTGCACCCAGCGGCCGCAGGTAGCGAAACGGGTCACGCCCTTGCGTGAACACACCGCGCTGGATGGTGGGCAGCCCATGCGCATGGCACGAGCGGAACACGCGCATGCCGCTCACCGGGTCATTGCGCGACAGCAGCACCACCTCCACGCGCTGGTGCTCGGAGGTATTGAACGCGAGCAGCTTGCGCACCAGTGAAAACGCCACGCCCGGCGCAGCAGGTACGTCGAGTCGCTGGCGCTGCATGTCCACGTAGGCGCGGTCGTTGTCCTTTTCGAAGACGCGGTTTTCTTCCTCAAAATTGAACAGCGCGCGCGAGGAAATCGCGACTACCAGCTTGTCGTCGAGCGTCACGGCCATAAAGTCACTTTACAAACTGGTTGAGCTGGATGATCGGCAGCAGCACGGCCAGCACGATGAGCATCACGATCAGGCCCATGCCCACGATGAGCAGCGGCTCCAGGATCGTAGCCAGGGCCATGGCGCGGCGCTGGACCTCTGCCGAGAGCTGGCGGGCCGCGCGCTGCAGCATCACGGGCAGTTGTCCGGTCTGTTCGCCCAGGCGTGCAAACATCGACAGCAGGCCCGGAAAGCGTTTCTTTTGGGCCAGGGCCGAGGCCAGCGGAGCTCCCTCGCGCACCAGCACCAGGGCGTCGAGCGCGTCGGCCCGCAGCGCGCGGTTGTTCAGCGTTTCAGCAGCCGCCTGCAAGGCCTTCAGGATCGGCACCCCAGCGCCTGCCAGCATGGCCAGCGTGCCGGCAAACCGTGCTGCGTTGTAGCCGCGCGCCAGTTTGCCCACCAGGGGCAGATTGAGCCAGGCGGCATCAAATTTCTCGCGAATATGGCCGATGGTGAGCGCCCATCTTACCCCAAATGCTATCAAAATAGAAGCAATCAACATCACCCAGCCATAGCTGCGCACAAAGGCGCTGAGGCCCAGCATGGCCACTGTCAGGAACGGCAACGCCCGCTTGGTGCCTGCAAACACGCTGGCCACCTGCGGCACCACATAGCCCACCAGGAACAGCACGATCACGATGGCCACCAGGGTTACGATGGCCGGGTACAGCGCAGCGCCCACCAGCTTGGCCTTCAGCGCCTGGCGCTCTTCCAGGTCGTCGGCCAGGCGCTCCAGCACCAGGCCCAGGTTGCCGCTGTGCTCGCCCGCACCGATCACGGCGCAGTAGATGTCAGAGAACTCGCGCGGGTGCTGCGAAAGTGCGCGGGCAAAGGTGGCGCCCGCATTGACCTCGGCGCGCAGGGCGGCGACCAGGTGGCGCTGGCGTTCATCGTCGGCTTCTTCGGACAGCGCTGTGAGCGCGCGCTCCAGCGGAAGGCCCGACGACACCAGCCCGGCGATCTGCCGTGTCCAGATGGCCAGCCCCGTAGCGCTGAACACCGGCCGGGTGAACAGGCGCTGGCCCAGGCTGGCGGACCGGCCGTCCAGCGACTGGCCCGTCTGCACCAGCTCCACCGCCAGTGGCACCAGCGCCTGGGCCCGCAGCAGGCTGCGTGCGGCCTTGGCGGTGTCAGCCTCCAGGAGGCCTTTGCGGGTCTGGCCCTGGGCGTCCAGGGCTTCAAAGGAAAAAGCAGGCATGCAAATGCGGGCGTGGGTGGTGGGGCGTCAGCGTGGAAATCAGGCAGTCCTGCAACGGACGGATGTCCGCCGCAGGCTTGGCAGACCCTGATGGTAGCCGCTACCCAAGGCCTGGGGCTTCCACTCGACTCCCTTGCGCGGGGCATGACACAGGTCAAGGCGCTGACGCATGGCACGCGCAGAATGAAAGTTGATCTGTGGCATCAGGTTGCAGGCGTTTGGAACGAACAAGGGGTCTTTCATGCTGAAGAACAAGGTGGCATTGGTAACGGGCGCATCGTCGGGCATCGGCCGCGCGATTGCGCTGGTGTGGGCGCGTGAAGGTGCCAAGGTGGTGGTGTCGGATGTGAATGTGCAGGCGGGCGAGGAAACCGCCGCGCTGGTGCGCGCAGCCGGGGGCGATGCGATCTTTGTGGCGGCCGACGTGGGCAAGCCCGAGGACTGCGAGGCGCTGGTGCACCGCACCGTCGCCCACTATGGCCGCCTGGACGTGGCCTGCAACAACGCGGGCATCGGCGGCCCGCAGGCGCCTACGGCCGACTACCCGCTGGACGGCTGGGCGCAGGTCATCAACATCAACCTGTCGGGCGTGTTCTACGGCATGAAGTACCAGATCGCCGCGATGCTGAAGAACGGTGGCGGCGCCATCATCAACATGGCGTCCATCCTGGGTTCGGTGGGCTTTGCCACGGCGCCCGCCTACACGGCGGCCAAGCACGGGGTGGTGGGGCTGACCAAGGCTGCGGCCATCGAATACAGCGCGCACGGCGTGCGCGTCAATGCCGTGGGCCCTGCTTTCATCCACACGCCCATGATCAGCGGGCTGGAGCAGGACGCCGGCATCAACGCCATGCTGGTTGGCGCCCACCCCATCGGCCGCCTGGGGCAGCCCGAGGAGGTGGCCGAGCTGGTGACCTGGCTCGCGTCCAGCAAGGCGTCGTTTGTGACCGGGGCGTACTACCCCGTGGATGGCGGCTACCTGGCGCGCTGAAGAACAAGAGCGGCGCCCAGGCGCTCCCCGGCTGCCCAGGCGCTCAGGCTGCGACGGCGGCCTGGCCCAGTGTGGCGTGGGCCTTGGCGGCAATGTCCAGCGAGCGCAGACGCAGCGCAGGGTCGTACACATCGCTCACCAGCATCAGCTCGTCGGCGCCTGTGGCTTCGCTCAGGCTAGCCAGCCCTGCACGCACCGTGTCCGGCCCGCCAATCACGGCCGCAGCCAAAAAGTCGCCAATTGCTGCACGCTCTTGGGGTTGCAGGCGCGCAGCATAGTTCTCGATGGGCGGCAGCAGACGGCGGCGGTCGCCCGTCAAGATGCCGAGCACGCGCTGGTAGGTGCTGCTGGCCAGGAAGTCGGCCTCGTCGTCCGTCGGGGCAGCGATCAGCGGCACGCCAATGGCCACATAGGGCTTGGGCCAGGCGGCAGAGGGCCGGTACAGATTGCGGTACAGGTCAATGGCCTGGTGCAGCAGGCGCGGCGCAAAGTGCGAGGCGAACGCATATGGCAAACCGCGCTCGGCTGCCAGCTGGGCCGAAAACAGGCTGGAGCCCAGCAGCCAGATCGGCACATTGGTGCCCGCACCTGGCATGGCAATCAGGCGCTGGCCGGGCTCGGCAGGGGCCAGCAGGCGCTGCAACTCGGCCACGTCGCGCGGAAAGTCTTCTTCGGTTTCCACCCGGTTGCGGCGCAGGGCTCGCATGGTGGTGGGGTCGGTGCCCGGCGCGCGGCCCAGGCCCAGGTCAATGCGGCCGGGGTACAACTCGGCCAGCGTGCCAAAGGCCTCGGCCACCACCAGCGGGGCATGGTTGGGCAGCATCACGCCGCCCGACCCGACGCGGATGCGCGAGGTGCCACCGGCAATGTGGCCTACCAGCACGGCGGTGGCGGAGCTGGCAATGCCCGCCATGTTGTGGTGCTCGGCCAGCCAGTAGCGGGCAAAGCCCAGTTTTTCGGCATGCTGGGCGGTGCGCAGCGCAATCTGCAGCGCATCGGCCACGGTGCCGCCTTCGCGGACGGCCACCAGATCAAGCATGGAAAGGGCAGGGCGGCGGGGAGTGGAAGTCATGCATGCATTGTCCGGCTGCCGTTGCTTTTGTGCAGGCGGTGGGCGCAGAGCTGGCAGTGGCAGCAGGGTTGCCCACGCACATTTTTACGAAGGAGCCATTTTTTGGTAGCCAAAACGGCGGAGGCGCCACAGAATGTTTCAAGACATTTCCGCGCCGGCTGCCATTTCGCGCTGCGCGGGCCAGTCGCGCAAAAGGGATGACGCATGGGTTTTTTCAGCCGCTTGTTCAAGATCCGGGAGCAGGACCCCACCAGCCCCGAGACCACCTGGGCCATGGAAGACAACGGCAGTGAACTGGTGCTGGATGCCGAGTACGCGGCCACGCTGATGACCGAGATCGACATCGACGCCGCCATTGCCAGCCACGAGCGCTGGCGCCTGCAGTTGCAAGACATGGTCAACGGGCGCTCCGACGAAGTCATGCGGCCCGAACGCATCTGCCAGGACGACCGCTGTGACCTGGGCCGATGGCTCTACGGCACGGGCCGGGTGCGCCTGGGGCATTACCCCGCGTTCGACATGCTTGTGGCGCGGCACAAATACTTTCACCAGCAGGCGGCCGACGTGGTGACAGCTTTCCAGTCGGGCGACCAGCCCAAGGCAGCGCAGCTGCTCAACGGCAGCTGCCGCCACGCATCCAACCAGGTGCTGCTGCTGCTCAAGGAGCTCAAGCGCGGGCTGGGGCGCTGAGCCGCACCACCCCGGGTGGTGGCATTCTTTTTGCCAAACTGTTCGGCCTTCTGAAGCCGCAATCCTCTGCCGTTGCGCGCGTCGCGCGAAGGTGGATGTGTCGATAGCGATGCCTTTTTCAGAGCGGACGTGAACGACGCCTTGGCGCACTGACCGCACCGAGCATCGGCACACAGCTCTTACATCTGCAGACAGGACCCGCCCCCGAAATCGGGGGGGGGCGTCGCTATATTCCGGCGCACTTGAGAACCTTTGCTTGCACAAGGTTGCTCAATAAAACATCCATACCTAAAGCAACGATAACGAAGAGAGAGGGAATTCGATGGACCGCCGCCAACTACTGACGCTTGTGACCCTGGCCTCCGGCGTGAGTGCCGTATCGCCCGTCTGGGCACAGTTTGACCTGGGCAAGATGCTCGACGCGGGCAAGGACCTGGCCAAATCTGAGTCGCTGACCGACGACGAGGTCAAGGCTGCCTTTGACCAGATGGCCGCTGAAAGCGACCGCCAAAACCGCATTGCCCCCGCTGGCAACCCCTACGCCACGCGCCTGAACAAACTCACGGCGGGCTTGGGCACGTATGACGGCCTGAAGATGAACTTCAAGGTCTACCTCACCCCGGACATCAACGCCTTTGCCATGGCCAACGGCACCATCCGTGTGTACTCGGGCCTGATGGACAAGTTCACTGATGACGAAGTGCGCTACGTCATCGGCCACGAAATTGGCCACGTCAAAAAGGGCCACAGCAAGGCCCGCATCCAGGCGGCCCTGCGCACCAGCGCCCTGCGTAATGCTGTTTCGTCCAGCAACAGCCGCGCCGGCGCCATCGCCGACTCGCAACTGGGCGATCTGTTTGAAAAAGTGGTGCGCGCCCAGCACTCCCAAAGCAACGAACGCGAGGCCGACGATTACGCGATGGGCTTCATGAAAGCCAAGCGCTACCAGCCTGGCGCCTGCGTGAGCGCACTGGAAAAGCTGGCCGCGATGTCGGGCGGTGATTCGAGCAACTTTCTGTCCACCCACCCCTCGCCGAAGGAGCGGGCAGAGCGGATGAAGACGCAGTTGGCGTGAAAGCCTTGAACATCCAGCGAGCGCATAGGAGACGCCGATGATCACGGATACCGTTGGCCAAGGCGGCCGCAATTCCTTGAACGACACCATGATCGTTCAGCGGTTGCTGAACGAGATTGACATGCCGGGTGTTCAGCAACTGGTGGCAGATGGTTCGCCCGGGGCGCGGACCATTTTCAAGATTCAGGCCTTTCAACGCAGCATAGGCATAACGCGTCCGGATGGGTTGATTCGGCCTGGCAGCAAAACAAGGACCGAGCTGATGTGCCGGGCTGACGCCGAAAACACGGTGCAATCGAAGCTTGCCTTGACCAACCCCGCGCCCTCCAGCGCTGATTTGGGGGCTCCTTGGATCGCGACGGCCGAACGCGAACTGGGTCAGAAAGAAGTGGCAGGTGCCAGCGCCAATCCGCGCATCATGGAGTATCACAAGGCCGCCAAATACTGGGCCAAAGACGATTCTGGCAAGAAGGACGCTTGGTGTGGATCGTTCGTGGCTTGGGTCATGTCCCAGCACGGCTACTTGCCTCCTCCAAATGCGTTCAGAGCCAAGGAGTGGTCTAACTTCGGCGTGGAACTCAAGAGTCCAGTTTATGGGGCCATCTGTATCAAAAGCAGGTCTGGCGGAGGGCACGTGGCGTTTGCAGTCGGCCAGAGCCGTGATGGCAAACACTACTTCATGCTTGGAGGCAACCAGGGCAATGAAGTCAATATCAGTCGATATCACGCGAGTGTCTGGGATGCATTCACTTTTCCCTCCGGATCGGCGCAGGGCAAATCTTTGCCAGTCTTTCAGGGGACGTCGTCTGAAGCGGGGAGTGAGTCATGAGTTTGCGCGCTAGCGTGTTGGTAGCCACATTTATCGCGGGTTCCTGGTTCAACACCGACGGTGCCTCTGCGGTGACGATGCCAGCCGCAGGAGAAACGAACTCTGCCGAAGCCATGGCGTCTTCCGAAAGGGAGTTTCTGGCAAAAGCGATTGCGCAGACGCCCTACTCGGCCCTTGTTGTTCACACCCGTGTGGACATAGCTCCACTGCACAATAAAAGTGCGCACCACGAGGCAGCTGACGTAGTGACCGAGGAGCGTCACATCTATCACGCACGCGTGTTGGAGACCTTTCGAGGCAAACCCGCTTCAACCATCCGTTATGAGTTGGTGGTGGAGCGCGGAGAAGGGGCGGAGATTGATACCAAACCGCAGATTCTGACGCTCTGCTCAGGACCGCGTGGCCTCTACTGGCCTGGGTCCGGGGCCAGCTTTGATGCAGTTCAGTCTTCGATCCTTTTGGCCAGGCGCGTAGCGCGCGAGACGTCATCCCTACCGCCTCGAGGCTACTCACAGTGCAACTGATCCAAGTGCGTCTGTCAGGTGCAGTATGGGCGATGCTCCAAACCTAGGTACTTCGACTTTGGTCATGGCGGGATTTCAGTAACTCCGCCCATCCTTGTACATCGCATGCTGCCGCCGGTTCAGCGTGGCGGCTTCGCCCAGGCGGCCCATGGCGGAACCGGCGTGTGCATGGGTGATGGCCATGCCCAGGCCGTCGGCTGCGTCCGTGCCCGGCAGGCCTGGCAGCTGCAACAGCCGCCGCACCATTTCCTGCACCTGGCTTTTGGCGGCGCGGCCGTGGCCGACCACGGCTTTTTTCATCTGCAGCGCGGTGTATTCGGCAACGGGCAGATTGCTGGCCACCAGGGCGGTGATGGCGGCGCCCCGCGCCTGTCCCAGCAGCAGCGTGGACTGGGGATTGACGTTGACGAACACGATCTCGACCGAGGCCACATCGGGCTGGTAGCGGGCTGCGACCTCGGTGATGCCGTCGAACAAGATCTTCAGGCGCCCGGGCAAGTCGCCCAGCGCGAGGGTGGTTGTGCGGATGGTGCCGCTGGCCACGTAGCTGAGCTTGTGGCCGTCCATGTCCACCACGCCGAAGCCGGTGGTCTGCAGGCCGGGGTCAATACCAAGGATGCGCATTTGCTCTCGTTTTTATAGCTATTGGGGCAATGGGAACTAGCGCTATCGGCCGATTCTTCTACAAACCGAAGTACCAGCGTGCCGAATGGAAGAACACGGGCGCTGCAAAACAGAGCGCATCCACCCGGTCGAGCAGGCCCCCGGCACCGGTGACGGACATGCCCTGCATGCCCCAGCTGGTGATGCCGCGGTCGCGTTTGAGTGCTTTCATCACCAGGTGCCCCAGGCTGCCCGCCACGCAGGCCAGCAGCGCCATGCCCAGCGCCTGGCCGGGTTTGAAGGGGGTGATGAAGGTCAGCAGACCGCCTGCCAGGCCCCCGGCGGCCACGCCTGCCAGCCAGCTGGTCCACTGAAAGCTCTGGCTCACTTGCGGCGCCACCGGTTTGTGTGGAAAGCGCCGCCCGAGCAGGTGCTGCACCAGCATGCAGGTCTGCACCACAAACACCAGAAAGAACACCAGAAACGCGCCCTTGTCGCGGTAGCCCGGGAAGTCGAGCAGCAGCAGCGCGGGCACGTGGCTCATGCCGTACACGCAGACCATGATGCCCCACTGCAGCTTGGCATTGCGCTCCAGAAACCGCTGGGGGTCGTTGGCCAGTGCGCTCACCACGGGCAGCGCCAGAAACACGTACACCGGGATGAACACGGTGAACAGGTCGAAGTGCTTGCTGCCCACCAGCCAGAACTGCAAGGGCAGCACCACGAAGAACGCCAGCACCAGGCTGCGGTGGTCGCCCCGGCGCGTGGGCGACAGGGTGATGAACTCGCGCAGCGCAAAAAAGCCCACGATGGCAAACAGCACCGTGGCCACCGTTTCGCCCAGCACCCAGCCGATCCAGAACACCGTGGCCATGACCCAGGAGGTCTTGAGCAGCCCCCAGAAGCGCTTGGCTTCCAGGGCCCGGGCTTCGGCTGCAGGGTCGTCGCTGGCGTGCTCGCGCAGATTGCGCACGAAGGCCCACACGGTGACGATGGACAGGATGCCGAACACGACCAGGAACAAGGCCCCGATCTGCTGGGTGGCGGTGAGGTTGCGCAGGAATTGGTTCATGTCAGCGCGCGCTCCGGGGCGCAGCATTCGGCAAGGTCAGGGGCTTCGGACGGGTCATGCTCAGACTTCCCGCAGTGCGATGACGGCGCGGCGCGCGCGGTCGAGGAACGGGCGGCGCTCTTCACCCGCTTCGAGCTGGATGGGCGTGCCAAAGGTCACCGAACACAGGATGGGCACCGGCACTACCTCGCCCTTGGGCATCACGCGCTGCACGTTGTTGATCCATGCGGGCACCAGCACCACCTGCGGAAACATCTGTGCCAGCTTGAACAGGCCGGATTTGAACGACTGGGGCTCGTCGCCATGGCCGCGCGTGCCTTCCGGGAAGATCACGATGGAGTCGCCGCTCTCGAGCGCGCGCACCAGCGGGGCCAGCGGGTCGGACTCTGGCAGGGCGGAACGCAACTCCTCGGGGGTTGGCGCGCGCGGCGGGGCTTCGGGCGATGGGTCTGGGCCACCTGCGGCGGCCGTGTCTGCATCGCTCGGCGTGGCTGGTGCCCCACTGGGCTCGGCCGCCACCGGCGCAACTGGCCGTGCGGGCGTGGCCTGGCGGTCCACATACACGGCGTTGAACACGGCGGTGGTGATCCACTGCCGGAACGGAGTCTTCGTCCAGTAGTCCTTGGCAGCGATGGGCCGCGTGATGCTGCGCAGCTCTTCGGGCAGCGCCGCCCAGATCAGCACCATGTCGGCATGGCTTTGGTGGTTGGCAAAGTAGATACGCTGCTCGGCCTTGGGCGGGCAGCCATACCAGCGGGCCTGGGAGCCGGTGAGAAACCGCACGATCCCCAGCAGAAGGAAACTCATCAACTTGGCAAGCATGGCGGGGATGATACGGGCGCCGGGCCAGCATGCCAGGCAAGGACCTGGGCAGCGCTACACCCAGATGCGATAGGCCCAGAAAGCTTCGTCCCCATAGATGCCGTCATACAGCGCCTGCGGTGCATAGCCCGTGATGCGGCGCGTGACGCGGCACAGGTGCGACTGGTCCGAGAACCCGGCGCCCGCTGCGACGTCTGCCCATTTGACGCTGCCTTGGGATGCATCGGCCGCGATGGTGTCGAAGAACGCCTGCTCGGCCTTGCCAAAGCCGCGCAGCTCACGCAGGGGCAGCCCGGCCCAGCGCTTGATGCGCCGCTCCAGCTGGCGCAGGCTGCGGCCGGGGGCCGACAGGGCGGCGCGCTGCGCCAGATGTGCGGCCCAGTCGCCGTAGCGCTGTGTGGGCAAGGGTTGTGCGGGGCGGCAGGCCTGCCAGCGGGGCTCCAGAAAGTCTTCCAGGTGCTGCAGGCGGGCCGCGTTGTCGGGCAGGTTTTGCACCGTTTCGCACAGCGCCAGCCAGTCGGGCGGCAACAGGGATTGCGCGTCCACCATGCGGTCGGTCAGGGCGCCGGGGTCTACGCCGGTGAGCTGGTGCAGCGCGTCGGGCATGAACATCACCATCATGGCGTGCGTGGGCCCTGCGCAGTAGCTGGAAGTGGGGCGCGTCTGCGGGCCTGCCAGCACCCAGCGGCCGGGGTAGGCCTCGCGCGGGCTGTGTTCCGTGGGCATGGTGTCGGGGTGCTCGGCCACCAGGGCCTCGCTGCGGCCTTCAAACCACCAGCTCAGGCTGCACAAGGGGGATGCGGGGAACCGGTTGATGCGCTGCGCTTCGCTGAGCGCATGGCCCACCGTGCTGCGCGCCATGGCGGCACGCAGGCAGGCCGTGAGGCTGGCGCGCGGCAGCCACAGTTCGCCCGAGGGGATCAACCCGGCAGGGTGCCGGTGGGAAAGGGGGGCCAAGCTTGCCATGGGGCGCGAGTGTAGGCGACGGGGGCTGTCGCAATCGTTCAATACCGACTCGTCGCTGCGCTGCAGCATGTGGGGCATGAACTCGCCCACAGTCACCACGTCCTCTGTTACTTCTCCCACTCATGCCCCCACGCCTGCAACGCCACGCGGCCCGCGAACCCGTTGGTGGGGCCTGCCGCTGCTGCACGCCATGCGGGCCGACTACCTGGGCTTTGTCACCCAACTGCAGCGCGAGCATGGCGACCTCACCCGCATGCGACTAGGGTATGAAGATGCGTGGGACCTGATGCACCCCGACCTCGTGCGCGAGGCACTCGTCACCCATGCCGACCAGCTCATCCGCTGGGAGCGTGGCATTGCGGTGTTCGAAGAAGTGTTTGGCCAGAGCGTGCTGGTGACCGAAGGCGACACCTGGCAGCGCCAGCGCCGCATGCTGATGCCCGCCTTCACTCCCAAGCGGGTGGCAGGCTACGCGCAGCTGATGACCGATGCCGCCCGCAGCGCACTCGACGCTGCGGTGCCCCCGGGCCAGTCCGGTGCCCAGGTGGCGGTGGATGCGCTGTGGACGGACGTGGCCATGGACGTGATCCTGCGCACGCTGTTCAGCACCTCGGCGCAGGCCGATGCGCGCGAAGCCGCCTGGGCCACGCAGACGCTGTCGGAAACCGCCTTTCGCGAAATGTTCATGCCCTTCACCCTGCCCGACTGGCTGCCCCTGCCGGGCAAGGCGGCCAAGCGGCGCGCGATCCGGTCGTTGAAGGGGCTGGTTTGGCGCCACATCCATGCCCGCCAGGCCGAGGTGCCCCCGCCCGATGCCCCTGCGCGCACGGACCTGCTGCAGATGCTGCTGGCCCTGCGCGACGAGGAAACCGGCGAGGCCTTGTCTGCGCAAGAGGTGTTTGACCAGTGCATCGTCAGCTTCCAGGCCGGACACGAAACCAGCGCCACCACGCTGCTGTGGTGGACCCTGCTCATGGCCCAGCACCCCGAGGCCGCGCAGCGCGCCCAGGCCGAGGTCGATGCCGTGCTGCAGGGCGGCACCCCCGGCCCCGAGCATCTGGCCCAACTGCCCTGGCTGGGCGCCACGCTCAAAGAGGCGCTGCGCCTGTACCCCCCCATCGCCGCGCTGATGAGCCGCCGCACCATCGCGCCCATCACGCTGGGCGGCGTGCCGGTCCCCCAGGGCGCCATGCTGCGCATCACCCCTTGGGTGCTGCACCGCGATGCGCGCTGGTTTGCCGAGCCGGACCGTTTTGTGCCCGAGCGGTTTCTGGACGGCGCTCCGTCCATTCCTCGGGGCGCGTGGATTCCGTTCGGCCTGGGGCCGCGCGTGTGCATTGGCCAGCACTTTGCGATGCTGGAGATGACGCTGCTGGCGGCGATGCTGCTGCAGCGCTACACCGTGCGGCTGCCGGTGGGGGGCGCCGTGGGAGCGCCCCGGTTTCAAGTGACACTGCGGCCGGAGGGGGCGTCTGCGCTGTGGCTGCAGCGGCGCGATGCGCCGCTGGGGCGATAAGGCGCGCTGCTTACCTGTGGGTGAAGTTCAGGGCAGCTCCGCGCCGCCCATGCGCCCCAGGATCGTGCGTGTCCGTCCTGCCAGATACGCCGAGCCGGGCGTTTTCTCAAAGCGCTTGGGCGCGGGCAGCATCACGGCCAGGCGTGCGGCCTCGGCGGTGCTCAGGCGGCTGGCGCTTTTGCGGAAGTAGTGCTGCGCGGCCGCCTCGGCGCCGAACACGCCTTCGCCCCATTCCACGTTGTTGAGGTAGATCTCCAGGATGCGCTGCTTGGAGAGCAACTGCTCCAGCGCCAGTGTGAGAACAAACTCCTGCCCCTTGCGCAGCAGCGTGCGTTCGCCCGACAGCAGCAGGTTCTTGGCCAGCTGCTGGGTGATGGTGGAGCCACCCCGGATCTTGGGCGCACGCACCGGGCGCTCGGGGGCACGGGCCTGCGCCTTGCTGGCCAGGGCTTCGGCCTTGGCGTTGCGCTCCCAGGCTTTTTCGATGGCGTTCCAGTCCACGCCGTCGTGGTTCACAAAACCATCGTCTTCCGAGGCGATGACGGCGCGCTTGAGGTGGTCGGAGATGTCCGCGTACGGCACCCATTGCTGGCGCCAGGGCACGTGGCCTTTGCTGGCCAACAGCGTCCAGGCTTCAGAGCGCTGGAAGGTGGTGGATTGGGGGTTGATCGCCACCATGGCGGCAATGCGCAGCACGAAGAACAGCTGCAACGCCACGAAGGCGATCACCAGCAGTCCCAGCCAGCGCAGCACGGCTTTCATCGGGGCGTCCTCGGGGCTCAGGCCGCAATGGATTGCTGCATTTCGCGCAGCACCTGGGCCGAAGGCGGGCGCACACCGCGCCACAGCAAGAAGGCTTCAGCGGCCTGTTCCACCAGCATGCCCAGGCCGTCACGGGGCTCCGCACCGTGCTGGCGCGCCCAGTCGAGGAAGCCTTGCGCTGCGGGGCCGTACATCATGTCGTAGGCCAGAGCGCCCGGGCGCAGCACGCTGGCGGGGACCGGCACACCGCCGCCAGAGAGGCTGCTGGCCGTGGCGTTGATGATCACATCGAAATTGGCCGATAGCGCTAGTGGATCTTGTGCTGACAGCTCTGCTTTTTGTAGCGCTGCCAGTGCGCTGTGCGACTGCACCAGCGCTTGCGCCTTGGCCAGGGTGCGGTTGGCCACGGTGATGTGGCGGGCGCCTGCCAGCAGCAGCGGGCCCAGCACACCAGCGGCTGCGCCACCGGCTCCCACCAGCAGCACGTCGCGCCCGGCCAGCGACACCCCTGCGTTGTGCGTGATGTCGGCCACCAGGCCCAGGCCGTCGGTGTTGTCGGCGTAGATGCTGCCGTCGGCGCGAAAGGTGAGCGTGTTGGCTGCGCCCGCCAGCCGCACGCGTTCGCTGCACTCGGTCGCCAGGCCCGGTGCGTCGGTCTTGAAGGGCACGGTGACGTTGCAGCCGCGCCCGCCCTCTGCCGCGAACGCGCGCACGCCTTGGGCAAACCCGTCCATGGGCACCAGGCGGCGTTCATAGGCAATGTGCTCACCGGTCAGCTCGGCAAAACGGGCGTGGATGGCGGGCGAGCGGCTGTGGGCGACCGGGTTGCCCATCACGCAGTACAGGTCGGCAGGGGAGGCGGGGGATGTCATGGGTGGCTAGGGCGGCGTGGGGCTGGCAGTACGGGCGGCCGTGCGGTGTGTTCTGTGGGGCGGGCAGGTGGGCGTGGAGGCCTTGGCGGCCTGCGAGAAGGGCCTCGCTGCGCACCCGCCGGGCAGTTACTTCACAACGGTTTCCAGGGTCTGGTCGCGGGTGAACTTGAAGCGCGCCACCATGGCGATCTGGTCGGCCTTCTTGCGCATCTCGGCATCAAAGGCGCCAAACGGCCCTGCGGCGCGGGCAATGGCTTCGGCGCGGCGGTCCAGCGTGCCGTTGCCTGAGCCTTGCACGATCTCCGTGCCCAGCACGCGGCCGTCGTGGTTGACGGTGACGATCATCGTCAGCTCGCCGTACAGCTTGCGCCCGCCCTGCTCCGGGAAGTTTTCGGTGCCCTTGTCCTCGACCTTGCGGCGCAGCGCGTCGTAGTACACGGCGTAGGCTTCCTCGCGGGTGGCGGGGCTGATGTAGCGCTTCTTGGGGCGCGAGTTTTCTTCGTTGATGCGTTTTTCTATCTCGGCCAGCAGCTTGACCAGCTGGCGGCGCTTTTCCTGCTCGCTGGCCTGTTCTCCGCTCTGGCTGGCCTGGCGCGGATCGGGCGCGGGCATGGTGGCCAGCTGCTTGCGCAACTGGGCCAGCAGCTGGGCCTGCTGCTCCTGCATCGCGTCCATCTTGCGCTGGGCTTCTTCGTAGTCGTCACCGATGGTGGTCAGGGCCGAATAGGGCAGGGGGCTGGTGGCCCGGCCCTTCTCTGCATCGCCACCGCCTGCCAGGTTGGCCTGGGCAATCGCCTGGGCCTTGTCGGGCCGCTCGTTCGACTTGGCGTTGACCAGGATGACTTCGAGCGGCGTGTCCTGGAACACCCGGTTGAAGCCCTCGGGGTCAATGAAGCGCACGGAGATGAGTGCAGCGTGTACGGCGATGGACACGCCCAGCGCCAGCTGCAGCGTGCTGAAGGTGCGGAGGAAGGCAGGGAGTTTCATCGCCGGCAATTATCAGGGGCTGTCCGGGGCTTAGGCGGCCGGTGCTGCTGCAGTGGCGTCGGCGGGGGCCTCGTTCACGTCCACGGCAATGGCGATGGGCCCCGCCACGGTGTCGTCGTCCTCGGCATCGTCCACCGGGCCATCGTCGCTGGTGTCGGCGGGGTCGTCCAGGCGCTCGATCACGGTGCCGTGGATGTCCAGGGTGATTTCGTCCACCTCGCCCAGCTTGACCTTGAGGCGCGCGCCGCGCGGCAGGTTTTGTGCGCCCAGCACGGGGAACACGAGCGGAATGTCGTCGGCGCGGACAAGGAAACTGCCGCCCGGGCCTTCCTTGAACACGGTGGCGTTCAGCTCGGCGATGCCGTTCTGCTCCACATATTTCAGCGTCCAGAAGCGTTCCATGCCCGCCTGGTAGCCGTTGTAGGCGCTGTAGGCCGCGTCAAAGCTGCTGATGATGGAGAACAGGTCGGCGTCCTTGGGCTTGAAGGGCGCGGCCAGGGCGGCCGTCTTGCCGTGGCGGGCGCAGGCAATGATCTGCCACTGGTTGACCAGATCGGTGTAGCGGCGCAGGGGCGAGGTGGCCCACGAATACGCCTTGACGCCGATGCCCGCATGGGGCAGCGCCTTGGTGCCCATGCGCACCTTCACGCCCGGCGCCATGCTGGCCTGGCTGCGGTAGATGCCGGGCACGCCCAGCTCGGCCATCCAGCTGCCCCAGGTGCTGTTGGCCACGATCATGGCCTCGGCCACGATCAGGTCGAGCGGCGCGCCGCGCTGGCGAACGCTGATCTGCACTTGTTCATCGCCCGTGGGCTCGGCACCGTTGTTGCCGACCAGGCGGAAGTTGTAGTCCGGCCGGTTGAAGTTCTCGGGCTTGCCACGCACCACTTCGCGACGGGCCTTGAGGTCCTTGGCGAGGCGGTGCAAAAAGGATAGCTGTGGGCGCAATTCGGACAAGCGCTTGGGGTCGTTTTGGTGCTCAAACGCCGGGTTGGACAGCCATTCTTCGGTCACCACCGCATCGAGCTGGTCGTGGCGCAGGTTGGCGGCCACGTGCACGCGCTCCAGCTTGGTTTCGGAGCCCTTGAACTCCAGTGTGGCCTCGTCGATGGTCACATATAGAGACACGGCCGGGTTGGCGCGGCCTTCGTCCAGCGTGTAGGTCTGCACCACGTCATCCGGCAGCATGGTGATCTTGTAGCCCGGCATGTACACGGTGGACAGGCGGGCGCGGCCCAGCTGGTCAATGGCGCTGCCGGGCTGGATGGCCAGGCCCGGCGCGGCGATGTGGATGCCCAGCACCACGGTGCCCGAGCCCAGGCCCTGCACGGACAGCGCGTCGTCGATTTCGGTGGTCTGCGAGTCGTCGATGGAATACGCCTGTGCGGTGGACAGCGGCAGCTCGTCGGCAATGGCGGGCGCCGTGACGGCTGGAAAGCCCGTGCCCTTGGGGAAGTTCTCGAACAAAAAGCGCTTCCAGTGGAACTGGTAGGCCGAGTCGATGGCGCCCGCCTTTTGCAGCAGGTCCAGCGGTGCGGTGTGCGTGGCGCGGCTGGCCTCGACCACGGCCTTGTATTCGGGCGCGTTCTTGTCCGGCTTGAACAAGATCTTGTAGAGCTGGTCGCGGATGGGCTGCGGGCATTCGCCGCGTCCGAGCGCTGCGGCCCACTCGTCGATCTGCGCCAGGATGGCCTTTTTTTTCTCGATGGCGGCCAGCGCCTGCTGCAGGATCTCGGCCGAGGCCTTCTTGAAGCGGCCCTTGCCCGCGCGGCGGAAGTAGTGGGGCGCGTCGTACAGGCGGAACAGCGCACCGGCCTGCTGGGCCAGCGTGGCGTTCTCGGAGAAATAGTCTCGCGCCAGGTCGGCAAAGCCAAATTCGTCTTCGGGCGCGAACTCCCAGGCCAGGTCCAGCTCGATGGTCTCCGCCACGGCCTGGGCCTGGGCGACGAGTTCTGCCGGGGCGGGTTTTTCGAACTTCAGGAGGATGTGGGCGGCCTTGACCTTGACCCGTTTGCCCGAGTCCAGCTCCACTTGGGCGGAGGTATCGGCTTCGGACAGGATACGGCCGGCGAGAAATTTGCCGGCTTCTTCAAACAATGCGTGCATGGCGGCGATTGTCCCATGGGCGCCAGCGGGTACCCGGGCAGCCGCGCATATGATCCACGGCGCGCCCTTTCTGCCCGACCTGCCATCCCATGCCCTTTGCCACCATGGCCACGCCGCTGACACTGCTGGCACTGGCGCTGCCGTTCCTGTTCTGCTTCACGCAGGCCCCCATCAACAACTTCTGGCCCCTGCTGGCGTCCTGGGGCTGCGGCGCGGTGCTGGTGTTGCTGGCCCTGGCTCGCTGCGGCAGTTCGCCGGGGCGGGATCAGGAAGGGGAGACCGGGGTTGCGCCAGCCCTGGTGTCGAGCCGGATGCTGGCGGCCGGCCTTCTCGTAGCGGCACTGATCAGTGCAGTCATCGGGCTGCTGCAGTACTTTCTGGGGGACCCCGGCCTGCCAGGAGTGCAGCCCTCCACGCTGGGGCAGGCCATTGGCAACCTGCGCCAGCGCAATCAGCAGGCGACGCTGTTGAGCCTGGGTGTGTGGGCCTTGCTGTGGACCCTGGTCCAGAGGCAAGGGCGTTTGGAACAGCCAGGCTCTGTCAGCCCCCTTCAGACAGGGCAAGCTTGGCCCGGTTGGTTGACGGGTTGGCTGGTGGCTTGTGGGCTGGCATTGCTGGCGATGTCGAGCGCGGCCACGGCGTCGCGTACCGGTGCTGTGCAGTGGCTTTTGCTGTTGGGGCTGATGTTGTGCTGGCGCGCGTCTTGGGGGCGCCGGGCTTTGGGGTGGGGCATGTTCGGCCTGGTTCTGTACGGCGTAGCGGCGTGGGTGCTGCCCCTGTGGCTGCTGGATGCGACCGGATTTGCGTCGGATGGCCTGTTTGCGCGCATCGTCAACGAGGAGCCTGACTGCACCAGCCGCCGTGCGTTGTGGGCCAATGTGCTGCACCTGATCGCCCAAAAGCCCTGGGCGGGTTGGGGGTGGGGTGAGCTGGACTACGCGCACTACATCACGTTGTTTCCGGGCGAGCGGTTTTGTGCGCTGCTGGACAATGCCCACAACCTGCCCCTGCACCTTGCGGTGGAGCTGGGCGTGCCGGTGGCGCTGATCTTTTGTGCCGCGGTGGTGGTGTGGGTGCTGCGCGAAAAGCCCTGGCGCGAGACCGATCCAGCGCGGCAACTGGCCTGGGGCATCTTGGCGCCGCTGGGTCTGCACAGCCTGCTGGAGTTTCCGCTGTGGTACGGGCCGTTCCAGTTGGTCACGGTGCTGGCCGTCGCGTTGCTGTGGCGCTGGCAGCTGCCCGGCTGGGCAAGCTCGCTGGGCGCACGCCGGGGGGCGGCCGGTATCATCGTGGCCGCGCTGGCAACAGGGGCCTACGTGGGCTGGGATTTTTATCGCGTCGGCCAGCTGTACAAACCGCTCGCCGACCGGCCGCCGTCCCTGCGCCAGGACACCGTTCGCAAGGTGGGTAACACCCCTTTCTTCACCGATCAGGTCGATTTTGCGCTGCTGACCACCATCGAGCTTTCGCCCAGCAACGCGGGCCAAGTCTTTGCCGTGGCCAACAAGCTGCTGCACTTCTCGCCCGAACCCCGGGTGATCGAGCCGCTGATCGAAAGCGCCACGATGTTGGGGCTGGACGACGAGGCGGCGTTTCACCTCAAGCGATACCGCGCTGCGTACCCGGCGGACTATGAGCGGTGGCGGGAGCAGGGTCGGCGGATTTCGTCACACCTCAAGCCCTGACCGGATGCGCGGCGGACGGCCGCCGCGCGTTCAGGCCAGTTGCAGGAACTGGCTCACCAAGGGCAGGTAGTCCGCATAGTTGCCCAGCGCGTGGTCACCTCCCTCCAGTACCACCTGCTTGGCCTGCGGGTAGCGCCCCACCATCTCGCGCCAGTCCAGCACTTCGTCGCCCTTGGCAACGATGGCCAGCTCAGGGGCTGCGGGCGAGCGACCCCGCATGTCCAGGGCCTGCAACTCTTCGATGTACTCCGGCAAAAAATAAAAGCGCTCGCTCGGGTCGTGCCAGCTGGTCTGCTCGCCGATGTAGCGGGCGAGGTCGCGTGCCGGGTCCACGGCGGGGTTGAGCATCACGCTGGGGCAACCCGCGTGCTGCGCCACCCAGCTGGCATAGAAGCCGCCCAGCGACGAGCCAATCACGGCCATGGAATGCCGGGGCCAGTGGGCAATGCCCTGCGCCACCAGCGCCATGGCGGCCCGCGGCGATGGCGGCAACTGGGGGCACCAGAAGGTCACGGAGGGGTGGTGGGCTGCCATGTAGGCCGCGGTCTGGCGGGCCTTGGACGACGAGGGGGACGAGCGAAAACCGTGCAGGTACAGCAGGTGGGTGGTGGTCATGAGACAGAAAGTGATCGGGGCAGGGGAATCACTGCTTTAACCGGGCTGGCGCAGGCATAAGATGTGCGTACCGGGGCGCCACACCGTGCGGCGCCTGGTTTTGCTACCCGCACCATGACCGATTTTGCCCCGCTTTCCACTGCCAGACGATGGGCGCTCGGATCAGGCGATAAGCCGCCTGCCTCGCTGGGTCGGTTTGAACTCAAGAAGCAGCTGGGCCGGGGCGCCCAGGCCACCGTGTGGCTGGCGCTGGACCCCCGCCTGCAGCGCGAGGTGGCCATCAAGCTCATGCGCCCCATGCAGGACCAGGACCCTTCCGTGCTGGAGCAGTGGCTGCGCGAGGCGCGCCATGTGGGGCGCTTAGCCCACCCCTACATCGTGCCGGTGTTCGAGGCCGACGTGCAGGGCTCGCAGCCCTATATCGTGTTCGAGTACGTGCCAGGCCACACGCTGGCCGAACACCTGGCCCAGCAGGGGCGCTGTACGCCGCATGACGCCGTGGCGCTTTTGGTGGATGTGCTTGATGGCTTGCATGCCGCCCACCAGGCGGGCATCGTGCACCGCGATCTCAAGCCGTCCAACATCATGATCGATGCGCACCGGCACGCCCGGGTGATGGACTTTGGCATGGCGGCTCCCGTGCAGGCCGCGCCCGATGCACAGCTGGCCAGCGGCACGCCCGCCTACATGGCACCGGAGGCGGCGGCGGGCGCTGCGCCCACCCCGGGGATGGACGTGTATTCCGCCGCGTTGGTGCTCATCGAGATGCTGACGGGGCGCCCCCTCATCCACCAAAAAGACACCTGGCAGGCCCTGTACCGCATTGCCAACGAAAACCTGGCGCTGCCCGCCGACCTGGGCCCCGGCGTGGACGACGGCCTGCGCGCCATCCTGCAGCGGGCCATGGCACGCGACCCGGCGCAGCGCTACGCCACGGCGGCGGACTTTCGGGATGCGCTGCGCGCCTGGGCTGCTCCGGCAAGTGCGCCATCGGCCGCGGGCAACGCCACGCTGGACTTTTTGCTGCGGCGCATGCGCCACAAGAGCGACTTCCCGGCCTTGTCGGATTCTGTGGCCCGCATCCAGCGTGTGGCCAATTCGGAAGACGACAGCATCAGCGACCTGACCCACGAGATCCTGAAAGACGTGGCGCTCACCAACAAGCTGCTGCGTCTGGTCAACAGCGTGCACTACGCCCACGCCAGCCGGGGCACCATCAGCACCGTGTCGCGCGCGGTCAGCCTGGTGGGCTTCAATGCAGTGCGGAACATGGCGCTGAGCCTGGTGTTGCTGGACCACATGCAGGACAAGGCCCATGCCAGCCAGATGCGCGAGGAATTTTTGCGCGCCATGATGGCGGGCTCGGTCGCGGCCGAGCTGTGCAGCACCAGCCAGGCGGCCGAGGAGGCCTTCATCGGGGCGATGTTCCAGAACCTGGGGCGCATGCTGTGCGAGTTCTACTTTCCTGAAGAGGCCCGGCAGGTGCGCAGCCTGGTGGCCTCGGGGCGCATGGAGGGCGGGGAAGAGGCTGCGTCGGTACAGGTGCTGGGCCTCGGGTTTGAGGATCTGGGGGTGGGCGTGGCGCGCGTCTGGGGTCTGCCCGAAAGCCTGCAGCGCTGCATGCGCAAGCCGCTGGGCTCACCCATGCAGCGCGCGCCCGAGCAGGGCGTGGAGCGTTTGCGCTGGGCCGCCATGGCGGCCAACGAGGTCGCCAGTGCCCTGCTGTTCAGCGAGCCCGCCCAGCTGGAGGGGCAACTGGGGCAGGTGGGCACACGCTACGCCCGCACCCTGGCGCTGTCGGCCGAGGCCATTGCCGACGCCACGCTGCGCGCGCGGCACAAGCTGGTGGCGCTGGCCGAGGCGCTCGACCTGCGCGTGGACCCCGACACGCCGGCAGCCCGCCTGCTCAAGCTGCCTTCGGCCGCCGGGGCGCAAACCGCACCCGACGATGCCCTCGGCGCCCACGAGTTGCGGGTGACGGGAACCCAGCCCCTGCCCGCCGTGCTGGAGTCCCAGGCGGGTGGCGCAGTGTCGGTAACACAGGTCAATGAAGTGCTGGCGGCGGGCATCCAGGACATCACCAACGCGATGGTCGAGAGTTTTCAGCTCAACGATGTACTGCGCATGATCCTGGAGACTATGTTCCGCGCTCTGGGTTTTCGGCGCATGGTGTTTTGCCTGCGCGAGGCCCGCACCGACATGTTGACCGGCCGCTTTGGCCTGGGGGAGGGCAGCGAGGTGGCCGTGCGGGCCCTCAAGGTACCCCTCAAGGCCCAGGGCGACCTGTTTGCCGCCGTGTGCCTGCGCGGTGCAGACACCTTGATCAACGACGCCACCGAGCCCCGCATGCAGGCGCGACTGCCCGAGTGGTACCGCAAGGGCGTCAATGCACCGTCGTTCCTGCTGCTGCCGCTGCAAATCAAGGGGCAGCCCTTTGCCCTCATCTATGCCGATCAGGCCACACCGGGGGGCATTGTGGTGGATGACAAGGCCCTGGGCCTGCTGCGCACCCTGCGCAACCAGGCCGTGATGGCCTTCCGGCAGGCAGGGTAGTGCCGCTGTTGGCGATCTCTCTGCCGGGGCGTTGGCTGCTCTGAAGCCCGGCATCCCCCGATAATCGGGGAATGGCCGTCGTTTTTGAAAAGCCCACGCTCGTCCAGCGTCTGGCACCCCTGTTCCGGGGCTTTGACCTTCCCCTCCTGTTGCTGGTGCTGATGCTGGCCAGCGCGGGGTTGCTGGCCATGTATTCGTCGGGTTATGACCACGGCACGCGGTTTGTGGACCACGGGCGCAACATGCTGATTGCAGGAGCCATCCTGTTCATGGTGGCCCAGGTGCCCCCCCAGAAAATCATGGCTTGCGCCGTGCCGCTGTACCTGACCGGGGTGGCCCTGCTGGTGGCGGTGGCGCTGTTTGGCATCACCAAAAAAGGGGCCACGCGCTGGATCAACGTGGGTATCGTGATCCAGCCCAGCGAAATCCTCAAGATCGCCATGCCACTGATGCTGGCTTGGTGGTTCCAGAAGCGCGAGGGCACGCTGCGTCCCTTGGACTTTGCGGCGGCGGGCCTGCTGCTGGCGGTTCCGGTGGGCCTGGTCATGAAGCAGCCTGACCTGGGCACCTCGCTGCTGGTGCTGGCGGCCGGGCTGTCGGTGATCTTCTTTGCGGGCCTGTCCTGGAAGCTGATCCTGCCCCCGGTGCTGATCGGCGGTGTGGGCATCGCTACCCTGGTGCTGCTGGGCGACCAGCTGTGCGCGGATGGCGTGCGATGGGTGGTGCTGCACGACTACCAGCAGCAGCGCATCTGCACCTTGCTGGACCCCACCCGCGACCCGCTGGGCAAGGGCTTTCACATCATCCAGGGCATGATCGCCATCGGCTCGGGCGGGCTATGGGGCAAGGGCTTCATGGCGGGTACTCAGACCCACCTGGAGTTCATCCCCGAGCGCACCACCGACTTCATTTTTGCCGCCTATTCGGAAGAGTTTGGCCTGGCGGGCAACTTGTTCCTGCTGGTGTGTTTTCTGCTGCTGGTCTGGAGGGGGCTGGCCATTGCCGCAGGCGCCACCACCTTGTTTGGCCGCCTCATGGGGGGGGCGGTTTCTATGATCTTTTTCACCTATGCCTTTGTGAACATGGGCATGGTGAGTGGCATCCTGCCGGTGGTGGGCGTCCCCTTGCCCTTCATCAGCTATGGCGGCACCGCCATGGTGACGCTGGGGCTGGCACTGGGCATCCTGATGTCGGTGGCGCGATCCCAGAAGCAGGAAACCAAGGATCCTCTTCCTGCAGCACTGTAGGGCCTTGTGGGCCTGGTTGCCTGGAACACGCCCTCGGGGTACAAACCGGCTGGCCAACCGTGTTTTGGCCGCTCAGCATCCGGAGGGTTTCCCCATGGCGGCGAAGTTCGAGCTCAAGAAGTCGAAAAACGACAAGTTTGTCTTCAACCTGCTGGCCGCCAACGGTCAGGTCATCCTGACCAGCGAGATGTACGAGTCTCGAGCCAGCGCGCTGGGTGGTATCGAGGCGGTGCGCAAGAACGCTCCGAACGATGGCCGTTTTGGCAGGCTCAGTGCCAAGAACGGAGCGCCATATTTCACGTTGAAGGCCGCCAATGGCCAGGTGATTGGCCAAAGCCAGATGTACTCCGGTGCCAAGGCCCGGGACGCGGGCATCGAGTCGGTGCAGGCCCATGCGGCCGAGGCCGGCCTGGATGACCAGACCGCCGCGTAAGGTGGCGGGGCGGCGCTGACGGGGCGCCAGGGTCAAATAGGGACATGTGGGCTCCACACGGGCAGGGGCTGGTCAGGCGCCTAAAATGCTTCGATGACTTTCCGCTCCACCACTGCCGCGCCCCAGCGTGCGGCCACCGGCCAGCGCATTGATGTTGCCCGTGAACTGCTGCTGACCCCTTTTGGCCTGGACGAAGGCCACCTCGCCCGCGCACTGGCCGAGATCCGCACCCACCAGGTGGACGATGCGGACCTGTACTTCCAGTACACCCGCAGTGAAGGCTGGAGCCTGGAAGAGGGCATCGTCAAGACAGGCTCCTTCAGCATCGACCAGGGCGTGGGGGTGCGTGCTGTCAGTGGCGAGAAGACGGCCTTTGCCTATTCGGACGACATCTCCGAGGCATCGCTGCTGGACGCAGCGCGCACCGTACGGTCTATTTCGTCTATGGCGAACGCAGGCAAAGTGCGGGTAGCTCCTAAAAAGGTAGCATCCAGCCGCAGCCTGTACCCGGGCGTGGACCCAATTGCCTCGCTGGACAGCACGGCCAAGGTGGCGCTGCTGGAGCGGCTGGAGCAGCGCGCCCGGGCCAAGGACCCGCGCGTGGCGCAGGTGATGGCGGGGCTGGCCAGTGAATACGACGTGGTGCTGGTGGCGCGCGCCGATGGCACCCTGGCGGCCGATGTGCGACCGCTCGTGCGGCTGTCGGTCACGGTGATTGCCGAGCAGAACGGCCGACGTGAGATGGGCTCTGCTGGCGGCGGTGGTCGTTTTGGTCTCGCCTACTTCGACGACGAGCAAATGGGTAAGTACGTTGACGAGGCCGTGAACGCGGCCCTGGTCAATCTGGAATCGCGCCCCGCCCCGGCGGGCGAGATGACCGTGGTGCTGGGCTCAGGCTGGCCCGGTATCCTGCTTCACGAGGCCATCGGCCACGGGCTGGAAGGCGACTTCAACCGCAAGGGCTCCAGCGCGTTCAGTGGCCGCATTGGCCAGCGCGTGGCTGCCAAGGGTGTCACTGTGCTGGACGACGGCACCATTGCCGACCGCCGAGGTTCGCTGAACGTGGATGACGAAGGCCATGCCAGCCAGCGCAATGTGCTGATCGAGGATGGCATCTTGAAGGGCTACATCCAGGACTCGCTGAACGCACGCCTGATGGGTGTGGCACCCACCGGCAACGGCCGCCGCGAAAGCTATGCCCACATCCCCATGCCGCGCATGACCAACACCTACATGCTGGGCGGCGACAAGGACCCGCAAGAGATCATCGCCAGCATCAAGAAGGGCCTGTACGCCAGCAACTTCGGCGGCGGGCAGGTGGACATCACCTCGGGCAAGTTCGTGTTCTCGGCCAGCGAAGCGTACTGGGTGGAAAACGGCAAGATCCAGTACCCCGTCAAGGGCGCCACCATCATCGGCAGCGGCCCCGAGTCGCTCAAGAAGGTGACCATGATCGGTAACGACATGCGCCTCGACAGCGGCGTGGGTACCTGCGGCAAGGAAGGCCAGAGCGTGCCCGTGGGCGTGGGGCAACCCACGCTGCGCATCGAAGGCTTGACGGTGGGCGGTACGGCCTGAGGGTTGCGTTGGCAGCCTGCCGGCAGACCTGGGGTGGTGCGTGACTTCGCGTTTTCACCCGCTTTTCGGGGCTTGTACTGCGCGTCGGCCAGCGCACAATGGGTGACACCATGCCTGCCACGCGCCCCAGTCAATTGCTGACGCTCCAGTCGTTTGGAGACATCAGCCGCTTTTTGCGCGAGGGCGTTGCCGACGAGGACTCGCGCCAGCTGCGTGACAGCCTTGGTGCGTTGTCCTCGCAGATCGACGAGGCAGTTCGCATCCGCCGCACCAGTACGGACACCACCGAGATCACGCGCCGCGTGGTGACCTTGTCGCACAGCGCGCGTGAACATCAGCTGTTTTTGACTGGCCTGGGCTCAGCGTGGCACGCGCTGTACGAGTTTGGCGCCTACCAGCGTGCACTGCGGGAGCTGCGCAACGCCATTGCAGACTGGCAACTGATGCTGGAGCGGCGCAGCACTAAGGAAAGCGAAAGCTTTGACCAGTTCGAGCTGCTGGCCTGGCGGACCCTGGGCGAAGCGCTGCTGCTCATCGACATGTACGAGCACCAGAGCAATCCTGCGAGCGACTTGCAAGACGTGCAGCCGCCGCGCAAGCCCTCGGCATTGCAGCGCTTGCGTGCATGGTTTCGGGGGGGACGCCGGTGAATCGCTCTGGTCTGGCGCTTTTGGGGCGAGTGGATGTCGTGCATTTGCAACATGCCGAGGGTGCTGAACTGCCGCACTCCTGTGCTACATTGCTTTCCATGCAAGTTCGCAGCGCGTTTTATTTTTGGTTTTTTATCTCGGTCCCCGGCGGATGAGAGGGAAACGCGCAAGCACACACAACCTCCCCATACCAACCGCCGACGCTGCAAAGCCCGGCGGTTTTTGTTTTTCAGCCCTCCCGTTTTTCCATCCACTCCAACCGACTCCACGAGGAAGCAACCATGACGGCCACTACCAATCCCACCAGCGATGCCTGGTACCGCAGCGTCGAGAAAACCAGCCAGACCGACGACGAACGTATCAAGGACATCACCGTGTTGCCTCCTCCAGAGCATCTGATCCGCTTCTTCCCGATCGGCGGCACGCCGGTCGAGTCGCTGATCACCCAGACCCGCAAGAACATCCACAACATCATGGCTGGCAAGGACGACCGCCTGCTGGTGGTGATTGGCCCTTGCTCCATCCACGACCCTGCCGCTGCTGTCGAGTACGCCCGCCGCCTGATGGCCGTGCGTACCCAGTACGCCGACACGCTCGAAATCGTGATGCGCGTGTACTTCGAAAAGCCACGCACCACCGTGGGCTGGAAGGGACTCATCAATGACCCCTACCTTGACGAAAGCTACCGCATCGATGAAGGCCTGCGCATTGCGCGCCAACTGCTCATCGAGATCAACCGCCTGGGCATGCCTGCGGGCAGCGAGTTCCTGGACGTGATTTCGCCCCAGTACATCGGCGACCTCATCAGCTGGGGCGCGATTGGCGCGCGCACCACCGAAAGCCAGGTGCACCGCGAGCTGGCCTCCGGCATCTCGGCCCCCATCGGCTTCAAGAATGGCACGGACGGCAACATCCGCATCGCCACCGACGCCATCCAGTCGGCCAGCCGGGGCCACCACTTCCTGTCGGTGCACAAGAACGGTCAGGTCGCCATCGTGAACACCAAGGGCAACAAGGACTGCCATGTGATTTTGCGCGGCGGCAAGACGCCCAACTACGACGCTGCCAGTGTGGCTGCGGCTTGCAAAGACCTCGAAGCCGCCAAGCTGCACGCCACATTGATGGTGGACTGCAGCCATGCCAACAGCAGCAAGCAGCACGAAAAGCAGCTGGACGTGGCCCGCGATGTGGCGGCCCAGGTGGCGGGCGGTTCGCGCAGCGTCTTCGGCCTGATGATCGAAAGCCACCTGACGGCAGGCGCCCAGAAGTTCACACCCGGCAAGGACGATCCTTCGGCACTCGAATACGGCAAGAGCATCACCGACGCCTGCCTGGGCTGGGACGCTTCGCTGCAGGCGCTGGCCGAGCTGTCGGACTCCGTCAAGGCGCGTCGCGCCCGCTGATCGTCAGACCTGTCGCAAGATCTAAACTTGGGCCTATCGCTGCACACCACGTGCAGCTGCTGGCCCGAGTCTCCGCAAAAACGCAGAAAGGCGATCCATCATGCACAGCGAAGTGTCGGTCAAACTGGCCGCGAATCAGGAATACCGTTTTGATCTGGAGGGTGCCGAGCCCATGGCCCACGAGGTGGGTCGGCGCTGGCTCGACGACCAGTTCATCGCGCTGGACTGCGAGCCCTTGCGCGCCAGCGGCAAGGTGCTGCTGGCCGACAAGGTGCTGACCGTGGCACGCGCAGCCGGTGCGGCGCTGATGCAGGACCCAGTGTGGTCCCGTGACTTTGCGCGCGCCTCCAGTGCCGCGCTGGCCAAGCCTATCGTGCGCGTGGACGTGCCGGGCATGGCAGTCACATTTTGACCGCCATTGGCTAGAAATCGGCTGCTAGCGCTAGTGGAATATGTGCTGGCAGCTATTATTTTTGTAGTGCTTGCAGCAGTTTGGCGTGGATGCCGCCAAAACCGCCATTGCTCATGCACACCACATGGTCGCCCGGGCGCGCGGCCTGGGTGACCAGGGCCACCAGCGTATCGATGTCCGGGGCCGTCTGGGCGCGCTGTCCGGGGCCTATGCCAAGTGGTGCCAGAGCCTGCGCGGCATCCCAGTCCAGCCCAGCCGTGTGGCAAAAGGCCAGGTCGGCCGGCTCCAGGGCCCAGGGCAATTGGCTTTTCATCGCGCCCAGTTTCATGGTGTTGCTGCGGGGCTCGAACACAGCGAGGATGCGGGCACCCGGGCCCAGGGTGCGGCGCAAGCCGTCCAGGGTGGTACGCAATGCGGTGGGATGGTGGGCAAAGTCGTCGTACACGGCCACGCCGCCCACTGTGCCGCGTAGCTCCATGCGCCGCTTGACGTTCTGAAAACTGCCCAACGCGGCTGCCGCCTGCTCGGGCGCCACGCCCACATGGTGGGCCGCTGCCATGGCTGCCAACGCATTGAGCTGGTTGTGCACGCCGGTTAGCGTCCACTCCACGCGCGCCACGGTATGCCCCTGGTGCACCACATCAAATGCCTGTGGGTCGCCCACCGCGTGAAAGTCGCTGACTGCAGCGCCAAAGCTCGTCACTTCGCTCCAGCAGCCAGTGTGCAGCACACGTGCCAGGCTTTCTTCCAGCCCATTGACCACCACGCGCCCCGACGGCGGCACGGTGCGCACCAGATGGTGGAATTGGCGTTCGATGGCCGCCAGGTCGTCAAAGATGTCCGCGTGGTCGAACTCCAGATTGTTCAACACAGCCGTCCGGGGCCGGTAGTGCACGAACTTGCTGCGTTTGTCGAAAAAGGCGGTGTCGTATTCGTCGGCCTCGATCACGAACAGCGGAGCGGCCCCGAGCGGCGCGGCGGCGGGGGCAGGGCGCTGTGCAGCGCCCAGGCGTGCGGACACGCCAAAGTTCAGCGGCACACCGCCGATCAGAAAGCCCGGTTGCTGCCCGGAAGACTCCAGAATCCACGCCAACATCGATGTGGTGGTGGTCTTGCCATGGGTCCCAGCCACGGTCAGCACATGGCGGCCCTGCAACACGTGCTCGGCCAGCCATTGGGGCCCGCTGGTGTAGGGCAGTCCTGCGTCCAGAATGGCTTCCATCAGCGGAAACTTGGGGGTGCCATCGGCCAGCCGTGTTCGGCTGACGACATTGCCCACCACGAACATGTCGGGCCGGAGCGCAAGCTGGTCGGCGCCAAAGCCTTCGATCAGGTCGATGCCCAACGCGCGGAGCTGGTCGCTCATGGGGGGATAGACCCCGGCGTCGCAGCCTGTCACTTTGTGGCCCGCCTCGCGCGCAAGGGCCGCCAAGCCTCCCATGAACGTGCCGCAGATGCCCAGTATGTGTATATGCATGGGCGCTGATTCTAAAGCCGGGGTTCAGCGCACTGTTCAAAGCAAAAGTGGCAGCTGGCGCCTGTTCCATCTGCCTGAGCTGCTCTCAAAACAATAGTCTTTCGGGGTGGCAGTTGTTGGGTTTGCCAGGGGTGCCTGAGGGGCATCGCCCGTGCTGTCATGGCTTCGCGCCACAATGCAGGGTCCTTAGTTGCCTCTGTCTGCCATGCACACACCTTTGAGCGAAGAAATCGCCCACACCACGGCCCGCTTGGTGGTGGAAGAAGGGCTGGAATGGGGCCCCGCCAAGCGCCGTGCGCTGCGGCAGATGGGTTTGCCGGCCCGTACCCCGCTGCCGGACAACGACTTGGTGGAAGAGGCTGTGCGCGAGTACATCCAGCTCTTCTGTGCTGACACCCAGCCGCGCGAGCTGCGGGCTCTGCGCCAGCTGGCCCTGGTGTGGATGGAGCGCATGGCGGCTTTCCGGCCGCATCTGGCGGGTGCGGTGTGGCACGGAACGGCCACACGTCTGTCGGATATTTACCTGCAGTTGTTCTGCGATGACCCCAAATCGGCAGAGATCGCTCTGATCGATCATCATGTGGACTACGAACCCCGCACGGTCACTGGCTTCCACGGTGAATCGGTGGAGGCGTTGAGTCTTGGCAGCAAATCGCCCGAACTCAACGAAATGATCGGCGTGCACCTGCTGATTTACGACCTTGACGACCTGCGGGGTGCGCTCCGGCCCGACACCAAGGGCCGAACACCGCGTGGCGACATCACTGCTGTGCGCCGCTTGCTTCAAGAAAACACGACCCCATGACCCAGCCTGCTGAATCCCCCGAACCTGTGACTCCTGGCGACGTTGCGCCCACCGCCGCTCGCAGGCGCTTTTTGTATGCCGGGGTGGCAGGCGCCGCCGCTTTGGGGGGCGCGGGCCTGGCATGGTGGAAGTTTCAGCCCCACGCCGTGGAGCAAGGGGCCGAGCAGGCGCTCTGGGGGCTGGAATTTGACACTCCCGCCGGTGGCACCTTGGCCATGAAGTCATTGGCAGGCAAGCCGTTGCTGCTCAATTTCTGGGCCACCTGGTGCCCGCCTTGTGTGGAAGAGCTGCCCATGCTCAACGCCTTCTATCGCGAACAATCTGCCAAAGGCTGGCAAGTGCTGGGTTTGGCCATTGACCAGCCGTCAGCGGTACGCAAGTTTCTGACGCGTATCCCGCTGGATTTCCCCGTGGGACTGGCGGGATTGGGTGGCACGGATCTGGGCCGGTCGCTGGGCAACCTGACGGGAGGCCTGCCTTTCACCGTGGTCCTTGGTGGGGAGGGAAAGGTGCTGCATCGTAAAATGGGACAAGTGACCACCCAGGACTTGCAGCTTTGGGCAGGCATGGGCTGAGGGTTCGCGTCGAAAAGCAGCCCCCTTTCAGGCCTTCTGGGTGCGTCTTTCTCTCTGAGAGATGGCAATTCCCATGCCGAAGTTCATGAAAAATGGGTGTGGAAGACTGCGATAGGGTGAAATTGGAGTAAATTCGCGCCCTATTCAGTTTTATAGCCGTTGGAGCTTCCATGGATCTGCGAAAACTCAAAACCCTCATCGATCTCGTGTCCGAGTCGAACGTGTCCGAACTCGAAATTACCGAGGCCGAGGGCAAAGTCCGCATCGTCAAGAGCGGTGGTGCCGTGGTTCAGCAGTATGTGCCCGCCCCGGTTGCAGCTCCTGCCGCTGCGCCTGCTTCCGCGCCTGTGGCGGAATTGCCCGCGCCCCCTGCGGCTGCCGCACCCACCGGCCACATCGTCAAGTCGCCCATGGTGGGCACTTTCTACCGCTCGTCCAGCCCTGGCGCCAAGGCTTTTGTCGAAGTGGGCAGCCAGGTCAAGGAAGGCGAGACCATCTGCATCATCGAGGCCATGAAGATCCTCAACGAGATCGAGGCCGACAAGTCGGGCACCGTCACCCGCATCCTGGGCGAGAACGGCCAAGCCGTGGAATACGGACAGCCGCTGTTCGTCATCGAATAAGGCGCTCATGTTCAAGAAGATTCTTGTTGCGAATCGCGGAGAGATTGCTCTCCGTATCCAGCGCGCTTGCCATGAGCTGGGCGTCAAGGCCGTCATGGTCTATTCCGAGGCCGACCGCGACGCCAAGTATGTCAAGCTGGCCGAAGAGGCCGTCTGCATCGGCCCAGCGCCTTCGCCGCTGTCCTACCTCAACATGCCCGCCATCATCTCGGCGGCCGAAGTGACCGACGCCGAGGCCATTCACCCCGGCTATGGCTTCCTGTCCGAGAACGCAGACTTTGCCGAGCGCGTGGAAAAGAGTGGCTTTCAGTTCATCGGCCCCACGCCCGAGTCGATCCGCATCATGGGCGACAAGGTGTCCGCCAAGCAGGCCATGATCCGTGCAGGCGTGCCCTGCGTGCCGGGTTCTGAGGGCGAGTTGCCCGACGATCCAGTGCAGATCCGCCGCATCGCCAAGGCAGTGGGCTACCCGGTGATCATCAAGGCCGCAGGCGGCGGCGGTGGCCGTGGCATGCGCGTGGTCCACACCGAGGCCGCACTGGTCAATGCTGTGCAGATGACCAAGGCCGAGGCGGGTGCCGCGTTTGGCAATCCTGCGGTGTACATGGAGAAGTTCCTCCAGAACCCACGCCACATCGAAATCCAGATCTTGGCCGACAAGCACCGCAATGCGGTGTATTTGGGCGAGCGCGACTGCTCCATGCAGCGCCGCCACCAGAAGGTGATCGAAGAGGCGCCAGCTCCAGGCATTCCTCGCAAGCTGATCGAGAAGATCGGCGAGCGTTGCGTCGCTGCCTGCAAGAAGATCGGCTACCGGGGCGCGGGCACGTTTGAGTTCCTGTACGAGAACGGCGAGTTCTACTTCATCGAGATGAACACCCGTGTGCAGGTGGAACACCCCGTGACTGAGTGGATCACTGGCGTGGACATCGTGAAAACGCAGATCATGGTGGCGGCGGGCGAGAAGCTGCCTTTCACCCAGCGCCAGATCGAAATCCGTGGCCATGCCATCGAGTGCCGGGTGAACGCGGAAGACCCCTACAAGTTCATCCCTTCGCCCGGGCGCATTACCACCTGGCATCCACCAGGTGGCCCCGGCGTGCGCGTGGACTCGCATGCCTACACCAACTACTTCGTGCCACCCAACTACGACTCGATGATCGGCAAGATCATCGTGCACGGCGACACGCGCGAGCAGGCGCTGGCCCGCATGCGCACGGCCCTGTCCGAGACGGTGATCGAAGGCATCAACACCAATGTGCCGCTGCACCGCGAGCTGATGGTGGACGCCAAGTTCATGGCGGGCGGCACCAACATCCACTACCTGGAAGAGTGGCTGTCGCAGCACAAACGCTGAGCTGGCACGCTGCAGGTCATTCACATGCTGGCTCCTGGCAACGGGTGCCAGCATTTCACTTTTTCTGAGAGATGCCTATGTTTGAGCTGAGTCTGATGTGCCCCGAGGACCGGATTGAAGCGGTCAGCGATGCGCTGGACGCGCTGGACGCGCTGTCCGTGTCGGTAGAAGACGCCGATGCCCAGACCGACGCTGAACAGGCGCTGTTTGGCGAGCCTGGCATGCCTCCGCCCAAGGATGGCTGGCAACGCAGCCGCGTGGTGGCCTTGTTCCCCTCCGAGGTGGCGGCCCGTGAAGCGCAGCAATTGCTGGTGGTGCAGGACTTTTTTGTGGGCTGCCAGGTGCTGGGTGTCACCCCGGTGCCCGAGCAGGACTGGGTGCGGCTGACGCAGTCGCAATTTGCGCCGGTGGACATCACCCCGGATTTCTGGATCGTGCCTACCTGGCATGAGTTGCCCGCCCAGGCAGTGCGGAGCATCCGGCTGGACCCCGGCTTGGCGTTTGGCACGGGCACCCACCCAACCACCCGCATGTGTCTGCGCTGGATTGCGCGCCATGGCGCAACGCAACCTGAGCAGGGCAACCTGCTGGGGCGCGTGCTGGACTACGGGTGTGGCTCCGGCATCCTCGCCATCGGTGCTGCCAAGTTCGGTGCCACGGACATTGATGCGGTGGATATCGACCCGGCTGCCGTGGAGTCCACGGTGCAAAATGCCCAGGCCAATCAGGTCACGCTGAAAGCGGGCCTGCCCGACAAGGCGCAAGGCGAATACCAGACCGTGCTGGCCAATATCCTGGCCACTCCGTTGCGTGTATTGGCCCCACTGCTGTGCAGCTATGTGGCTGTGGGTGGGAATCTGGTTTTGGCAGGCATTCTGGAGCGCCAGGCGGATGAGCTCAAGGAGGCCTACGCGCCCTGGCTGCCGCTGGAAGTGGCGGATGCCGAAGACGGCTGGATCTTGATGACTGCGCGCCGCTGAAGGTGCGCGAGCGCTGTTCTGGCAGCCGTGGCATGGCCTCTACAATCGCTCGGTGATGAGCCAGATCACCCGCTGCCCGTCCTGCGCCACCACCTTCAAGGTTGTGGCGGACCAATTGCGCATCTCTGAAGGATGGGTGCGCTGCGGCCAATGCAAGGAGGTATTCGATGCCTCGGCCCATTTGCTGCCTGTGGCACCGGCTCAGCTGCTGCCCGATGTATCGCTCACGGACCTGCGCGCACCCACTGCGCCCATAGCGCGCAAGCCGGATGCACTGGGAGCCTGGGGGGGAGGCAAGTCGCCCACCGTTCCCCCGCCTGCCCCGCAGGATGTGGACAAGGCAGGCACTCCCGCCATCCGCAGTGCTTCAACCTCCACCACCGAGGTTGCTGCAACCGCCGCCATGGACGCGTTTCCGTATGGCATGGTCAGTGATGTACCTGCTGCCCCGGTGCTCGATATTCCCAGCCCTGCGGTACCTGCTTTTCTTACTGCCGGGGCTCGCACGGAAGTCTCGTCGGATGTCTTGGGCAAGGAGGTCGCCGCGCCGTTTGCATGGAGAGCCCACAGTGCATCGCGGACTGCGACAGCGGTGGAGGCTGAGGCATCGCCATCCGTCACAGCGCCTGCTGATGCTCCAGAGCCGGTGGTGATACCGGACACGGCGCTCCGCTTAGATGGTCTCTCCCCTGCCGTTCATGTGGCCAGGCAAGAGCATTCCGCCGTCACGATGCCATCCGACGTGGCGCAGGATGTCGCTGATGGACGCGGCAGTTTGTTTGGTGGAGCTGTGCCACCGGTTCCTGCGTCCCCCAGCCTGGCAGGCTATGAACTGCCGTTTGCCGAACTTCGCGATTCCGAGGTAGCGCTGAACGCAACCATGGATGTGGATGCCACAGAGCAGCGCGCGAGTCACTCGGCAGAGCTTGCACAGCCTCCGGTAGCGCCTGTTGCTCTCGCTCCGTCATCCGATACCAGTGCTGGACTTTCAGGCGATGCTCAGAAATCTGAGCCTGCGTCGCCCGTTGCTGTGCCCACCCCGCCTGCGCCCGCGTTGCCTTCTGTGGACTTTGTGTCGAAGGATGTTGCGCCAGAGGCTCCGGCGATGGAGTTGGTGAAGGACGATTCGCATGCCGCCATCCTGCAGGCGCGCCCCAGACCCGCTGTTGACGACGACGACGATGAGGCCGACAACCAGGCGTCAGACCCCGAGGTCAGCTTTGTGGTGGCTGCGCGCCGCAAGGCGTTTTGGCGCAAGCCGGTCGTGCGGATGGTTTTGTGGCTGGGGTTCATCGTCTCCTTGCTGGGGCTGGCTTTGCAGATTGCGGTGCAGGAGCGTGACCGCATTGCAGCCCTGGATGTGCGTACCCGGCCCTGGTTGGTGAAACTGTGCGAGCCCTTGCGCTGCGAACTTGCCCCTGTGCGCCAGATCGCCGATGTGGTCATCGACAGTTCTTCTTTCAACAAAGCCCGGGGTGACAGTTACCAGCTAGCGCTGACGATGAAGAGCACCGCCACCATTCCACTGGCCATGCCTGCGGTGGAGCTGACCCTGACCGATGCGCAGGATCAGGCCGTATTGCGGCGGGTTCTGCTGCCTACCGACATGGCGGCTCCAGCGGAGCTGCCCGCGAAAGGTGAGTGGGGCACCTCGGTGTCGGTGCTCGTGACCACCGGCGGTGCGCGCGTGGCGGGCTACCGGCTGCTTGCGTTCTATCCCTGATTTTTCACCCAACAACTTACCGAGTTTCACTATCTATGGCTGCCCTCATTTGTGGTTCCCTGGCGTTCGACACCATCATGACTTTCGAGGGGCGTTTTGCGGAGCAGATCCTGCCGGATCAGCTCCATATCCTGAATGTGTCCTTCCTTGTCCCGTCGTTGCGCCGCGACTTCGGGGGGTGTGCTGGCAACATTGCTTACAGCCTCAAGCTGCTCGGTGGGGAGCCGTTGCCCATGGCCATGTTGGGCAGTGACGGTGCTGACTATCTGCAGCGACTGCAGTCGCTGGGTATCAGCGCCCGATACGTCGGGCAGGTGCAGGACACCTACACCGCGCAGGCGATGATCATGACGGACCGTGACAACAACCAGATCACGGCTTTCCATCCTGGCGCCATGATGCAGGCCCATGCCAATCGAATTGGTGCAGACAACAGTGTCAGCGTGGGGATCATCGCGCCGGACGGGCGTGACGCGATGTTGGAGCATGCTGCCCAGTTCGTGGCGGCGGGTATCCCGTTTGTGTTCGATCCAGGTCAGGGCTTGCCCATGTTCAATGGGCAGGAGTTGGCGCAGTTCATCGACCAGGCCACCTGGGTCACCGTCAATGACTATGAGGGGAAGATGCTCTGCGACCGCACCGGCTGGTCTTTGGCCGATATCTCCCGCAAGGTGCAGGGACTGGTGGTGACGCTGGGCGCAGAGGGCTGCGAGGTCTGGGTGGATGGTGAAAAAACCCATGTACCCTCTGTGGCGCCTGCAGCGGTGGTGGACCCCACGGGTTGCGGCGATGCCTGGCGCGGCGCGCTGCTGTTTGGTCTGGAAAAGGGCTGGTCCCTCGTGTGTTGTGCGGAGCTGGGCAACCGGGTTGGCGCTCTCAAGATCGCGCAACGTGGCCCACAGAACTACACGCTGGATTTCGATCCGTTGGGTTAATCCTCCGAGCCAGTGTCGTCTGCGTTGCGCTGCCCAGTGCTGTACAACGCAGCTTGCTTGCCAGGTAGCTCTTGGGAGTGCCCAGACCTGCATACAGACGAAAAAAAACCCGGTGCGTTTGCACCGGGTTGAGCGCGTGGCGCGCCAGGATCAGGGCTTGTTGCCCGTAGGGAAAGGCCAGGCTGCCTGAGGGTTCAGCGTGGTTTGTGCTGCAGGGGCAGCGGCCGCAGGGGCAGGCGCCTTGGGGGCCTTCTTGGCCGGGGCAGCTTTCTTTGCGGGGGCTGCCTTGGCAGGTGCTGCGGCCTTCTTGGCTACTGCGGCCTTCTTGGCGGGAGCGGCTTTCTTTGCCGGTGCTGCTGCCTTCTTGGCGGGTGCAGCCTTCTTCGCAGCTACGGCCTTCTTGGCAGGAGCGGCTTTCTTTGCCGGTGCTGCTGCCTTCTTGGCGGGTGCAGCCTTCTTCGCAGCTACAGCCTTCTTGGCAGGAGCGGCTTTCTTTGCCGGTGCTGCTGCCTTCTTGGCAGGTGCAGCCTTCTTGGCGGCTACGGGTTTGGCCGTTGCAGCCTTTTTCGCGGGAGCAGCCTTCTTAGCGGCCGGTTTTTTCGCAGTTGCCATCATGTTCTCCTTGGGTCAATTTGCAAAGAGCACTTCCTGTCTGCAGTGGACAGAGAGCGATCCATGGAGATGGATGAAAACTCCATCTCCATGAACACGGGAACGCCCCGCAGGGCAGCGCTCTGCGGCGCTGTCGTTGCTGGGCGTGGTGTAAAAATCCATGGTGGTGTGGCCTGCAAAAAAGGCGCTAGTCCCAGGACAGCGCACCACCGGACTGGTATTCAATAACCCGGGTCTCGAAGAAGTTGCGCTCCTTCTTGAGATCGATCATCTCGCTCATCCACGGGAACGGGTTCTCTTCATTAGGGAACAGCGTCTCCAACCCGATCTGCGTGGCGCGGCGGTTGGCGATGTAGCGCAGGTAGCCCTTGAACATGGAAGCATTCATGCCCAGCACGCCACGGGGCATGGTGTCTTCGGCGTAGCGATATTCCAACTCCACGGCCTTGAGGAACAGTGCCTTGATCTCGGCCTTGAACTCTGCGGTCCACAGGTGGGGGTTTTCGAGCTTGAGCTGATTGATCAAGTCGATGCCGAAATTGCAGTGCATCGACTCATCGCGCAGGATGTATTGGTACTGCTCAGCAGCGCCGGTCATCTTGTTCTGGCGACCCAATGCCAGGATCTGCGTGAAGCCCACGTAAAAGAACAGGCCTTCCATCAGACACGCGAAAACGATCAGCGACTTGAGCAGGGTCTGGTCGGTCTCGGGCGTGCCGGTTTTGAAAGACGGATCCATGATCGCTTCGATGAAGGGGATCAGGAATTCGTCCTTGTCGCGGATCGACTGGACTTCGTTGTAGGCGTTGAAGATTTCGCTTTCATCCAGACCCAGCGATTCGACGATGTACTGATACGCGTGGGTGTGGATCGCTTCTTCGAACGCCTGGCGCAGCAGGAACTGGCGGCACTCAGGGGCCGTGATGTGGCGGTACGTGCCCAGCACGATGTTGTTGGCGGCCAGCGAATCGGCAGTGACGAAGAAGCCCAGGTTGCGCTTGATGATGCGGCGCTCGTCTTCGGTCAGGCCGTTGGGGTCCTTCCACAACGCGATGTCACGCGTCATGTTCACCTCTTGGGGCATCCAGTGATTGGCGCAGGTGGCGAGGTATTTCTCCCACGCCCACTTGTACTTGAAAGGCACCAGCTGGTTGACGTCGGTCTGGCCGTTGATGATGCGCTTGTCGGCGGCATTCACACGGCGGTGTGCTGCTGCGGCGACGGGTGTGGTGGTGGCGCTTGCTGCTGGGGCCGAGGTGCTCAAAGGCTGCAGCGAAGGCGTCTGGAAAGCGAGAGGCGGTTGTCCCACCTGGCGGTTGTTAGGCAGACCGCCGTCCAGTTGATTTTGCGATGAGGGCTTGACTTCTTCGTCCCAGGTCAACATAGATTTTCCAGTGTTCGGATTATGAAAGCAGTGCTGCGAAAAGGAAAGCACTGAAGCGTTGTGCAGCAAGGTTTTGTTGCTTCACAGCACCGGAGCAACGCCCCGGGCGAGCCCGAGGCGTTGCTGGCAATGTGCTTACTGGCAGGCCTCGCAGCCAGGATCGTCGATGGCGCAGAACTTGACGTCCGTGGCTGGCACGGCTGCAGCCTGCTGAGAGGCCGTTGCGGCAGCGGTTTCCAGCGGGTTTTGCTTGGCCGCTGCGGTGGCTGAAGCTGCCGATGCGCCGCTGTCATTGCCTGATGACACCGCATTGAGCTGGCGTGTGTTCACGGTGCTCATTTCGACGTGCGTAGCGCTTTGGGTGCGCAGGTAGTAGGTGGTCTTGAGGCCGCGCACCCACGCCAGTTTGTAGGTGTCGTCGAGCTTCTTGCCCGACGCGCCGGCCATGTAGATGTTGAGGCTCTGCGCCTGATCGATCCACTTCTGGCGGCGTGATGCGGCTTCCACCAGCCACTGGGGTTCGACTTCGAAGGCTGTGGAGTAGAGCGCCTTGATGTCCTGGGGCACGCGGTCGATGGGGTGCAGCGAACCCTTGAAGTGCTTGAGGTCCATGATCATCACGTCATCCCACAGGCCCAGGCGCTTGAGGTCACGCACCAGGCCGCCGTTGATCACCGTGAACTCGCCCGACAGGTTGGACTTCACGGACAGGTTGCCGAACGAAGGCTCGATCGAGGCATCGACGCCAATGATGTTCGAGATGGTGGCCGTGGGGGCAATGGCGACGCAGTTGGAGTTGCGCATGCCGTCCAGTGCAATCTTCTTGCGCAGGGCATCCCAGTCCAGCGTGGATGAGCGGTCCACTTCCACATACCCGCCACGGGCCTGCGAGAGCATGTCCAGCGTGTCGAAAGGCAGGATGCCGCGATCCCACAGCGAGCCCTTATAGCTCGAGTATTTGCCGCGCTCTTTGGCCAGCTCGGTGGACGCCCAATAGGCGTAGTAGCAGATGGCTTCCATCGACTTGTCGGCGAATTCCACCGCCTCTTGCGAGGCGTAAGGAATGCGCAGCGCATACAGACTGTCCTGGAAAGCCATCACGCCCAGACCCACGGGGCGGTGGCGCAGGTTCGAGTCGCGGGCCTTGTTGACTGCGTAGTAGTTGATGTCGATCACGTTGTCCAGCATGCGCATGGCCACGGTGATGGTCTTCTTGAGCTTGTCGTGGTCGATCTGGCCGTTCTTGATGTGCTGCAGCAGGTTCACCGAGCCGAGGTTGCACACGGCAGTTTCGGTGTCGCTGGTGTTGAGCGTGATCTCGGTGCACAGATTAGAGGAATGCACCACACCGGCGTGCTGTTGGGGCGAGCGCACATTGCAGGCATCCTTGAACGTGATCCAGGGATGGCCGGTCTCGAACAGCATGGTGAGAATCTTGCGCCAGAGGTCCGTGGCCTGGATGGTCTTGGCGGGCTTGATCTCGCCGCGTGCAGCCTTTTCTTCGTAGGCCACATAGGCCTTTTCAAAGTCGGCGCCAAACAGATCGTGCAGGTCGGGCACGTTAGAAGGGGAGAACAGCGTCCAGGTGCCCTTTTCCATCACGCGGCGCATGAACAGGTCAGGGATCCAGTTGGCCGTGTTCATGTCGTGCGTGCGGCGGCGGTCGTCGCCGGTGTTCTTGCGCAGTTCCAGGAACTCTTCGATGTCCAGGTGCCAGGTTTCCAGGTAGGTGCAGACGGCGCCCTTGCGCTTGCCGCCCTGGTTCACAGCCACGGCCGTGTCGTTGACCACCTTGAGGAAGGGCACCACGCCCTGCGATTCGCCGTTGGTGCCTTTGATGTGTGAGCCCAGGGCACGCACGCGGGTCCAGTCGTTGCCCAGGCCGCCGGCAAACTTGGACAACAAGGCGTTTTCCTTGATCGACTCGTAAATGCCATCGAGGTCGTCGGGCACTGTGGTCAGGTAGCAGCTCGACAGCTGCGAGCGCAGCGTGCCGCTGTTGAACAGCGTGGGGGTGGACGACATGAAATCGAACGACGAGAGCACTTCATAGAACTCGATGGCCCGGGCTTCGCGGTCGGTTTCGTTGAGCGCCAGGCCCATGGCCACGCGCATGAAGAAGGCTTGGGGCAGCTCGATGCGGGTCTTCTTGACGTGCAGGAAGTAGCGGTCGTACAGCGTCTGCAGGCCCAGGTAGTCGAACTGCAGGTCGCGCTCGGCCTTGAGCGCGGCGCCCAGGCGGTTCAGGTCGTATTGCTTGAGCAGGCGCTCGTCCAGCAGCTCGTTGTCCACCCCCTTCTGAATGAAGGTGGGGAAATAGTCCTTGTAGGCCTGGCCCATGTTGCTCTGGGCTACGTCACGCCCCAGCACCTCGCGCACGATGGTGTGCAGTAGCAGGCGGGCCGTGGCGTAGGTGTAGTCAGGATCTTTTTCGATCAGGGTGCGGGCCGCCAGAATGGACGCCTTGTAGACCTCGTCCATGGGAACGCCGTCATACAGGTTGCGCATGGTCTCTGCGACGATGGGGGCTGCCTGGATGTCGGCGCCCAGGTTGGCGCAGGCCGACTCGATCAAGGCGTGCAGGCGCAGGATGTCCAGTTGCACGCGTTGGCCGTTGTCGATCACGTGCAGCACCGGGGTGGCGGGTGCTAGCTGTTCCAGGTGGTGAGCGCGCTCCTGCGTGCGGCGCTCGCGGTACAGCACGTAGGCACGGGCGACTTCATGGTGCTCGCCGCGCATCAGGCCCAGCTCGACCTGGTCCTGCACATCTTCAATGTGGAAGGTGCCGCCGCCAGGACGCGAGCGCATGAGGGCGCGGACCACGTTCTGGGTGAGCGTGTCCACTACCTCACGCACGCTGGCAGAGGCAGCGCCCTGCGTGCCGTGCACTGCCAGAAACGCCTTCATCATCGCCACCGCAATTTTTTGGGGCTCGAACGGCACCACCGCGCCGTTGCGGCGAATGATCTGGTAATGCGTGAGCGGGTGCCCGGAAGCTGCGGCCGCTGCAGCGTGCGTGGCGGCATCCGCAGAGGCGGTGGGCGATGGGGAAGGCGTGTTCAAAGCAGCTTGCATGGGGGTCCTCTTCTGTGGGCTGTCTGGAGTGGGCGTGCGGCCTGGAGTGCCGCCGCAGTGTGTGGGTGCTGCACCGGACTTCAGTCTGGTGCACACTATATATGGTGTGTCGAGGCGGTTCAAGACACTACCGGTAGTGTACCGCCGGAATGAGTCCCCAAAACCGAAACAGCATGTTCTCAACCCCGTTGCGTACGCAACCGGTGCCTGTGGCGAGCCCTTGTGAATGCGATGTGGGCGATGCAAAACCGTGCAGTGACGTACCTTGGCGGCGGATTTCCTGCGCCAGGCCGCGCAGCGCTTGGCTGCAAAAATATGTGCAAGCGCACAAAGAAAAAAAATGCCTTGATGCGCCCGTACGACAGTGAAAGTGCGGCGTCAGCGAAGCTGCAAGTGGTCCGCCCGCGTGTTCAGCGGGAATCGCTGCGCAGGCCAGTCCAACGCCCCTTGCAGTCGTGGCCAGTCAAAGCCCGGACCTGGGTCCAACTTACGTCCCGGGGCAATGTGTTCATGCCCTGCGATGTGCTCGATGGGATAGCGCAGCGCAATGTCCTGGCAGACCCTGGCCAGGGTTTCGTACTGTGCCGACTCGAAGTGCAGGCCCTCCAGGCCTTCCAGTTCAATGCCGATGGAATCGTCGTTGCACTGGCTCCTCCCCCGGTAGAACGATTGCCCGGCATGCCAGGCGCGCAGGTCACAATCCACAAACTGCCACAGCACCCCGGTGCGCTCGATGAAAAAATGCGCGGACACCTGCAATCCGCGGATGCCCTGGTAGTAGGGGTGCGCATCCCAGTCCAGGGTGTTGGTGAACAGCTGTTGCACGGCTCCGCCGCCGTATTCGCCCGGCGGCAGGCTGATGGAATGCACTACGATCAGATCGATTTGCGAGGTCTGTACCGGGCGCGGCCCGTGGTTCGGAGATGCGAGCCGCTGAGCGGTCCTGTACCAGCCGCCCTCCCAGGGCGCCATGTCTGCCGCTGGTGCACCTTCAGCCCAGTTCGTCATGCGGGTCCTGGTCATTGGGCACGGCGATGTTCAGACGGGCGATGCGGTAGCGAATCTGGCGCAGGCTGATGCCCAGGCGTGCGGCTGTGGCGGTACGGTTGAACCCGGCTTCTTTCAGCGCGCGGATCAGGATCTCCCGCTCCTGCTGGTCCAACCAGGCCTGCAGGTCGCTGGGCAGTGGCACCGTGCAGCCGTTGGCCAGGGGCTGAGGGCCCTGGCCTGTGTCTGCAGACGTCGAAGCGTGGGGCCCTGCAGAGAAGGCGGCGGACACCGCCGATCCCTCTGGCGCTGGCACAAGCGTGGGCGGTGCCGGGCGTGCCATCTGCACATCTGACGCGCCGCTTGGCGCATCCACCTGCAACTCGTCCCCGTCGCTCAATGCCACTGCGCGGTGCAGCAGATTTTCCAGCTCGCGGACATTTCCGGTCAGTGGGTGGGCGGCAATGGCGTTCAGTGCCCGGTCGGTGAGTTGGGGCACCGGCATGCCCGACTCGTGGGCAATGCGGGTGAGCAGCGCTGCGCACAGTGCGGGCAGGTCCTCGCGGCGCTCGCGCAGCGGCGGGATGACGATCTCGATCACATTGAGCCGGTAGTACAGGTCCTGGCGGAACCGGCCGGCCTGCACATCGGCCGCCAGATCGCGGTGGGTGGCGCTCACAATGCGCACATCCACCGTCTCTTCCTGGGTGGAGCCGAGTGGCCGCACGCTGCGCTCCTGGATGGCGCGCAGCAGCTTGGACTGCATGGCCAGCGGCAGGTCGCCGATTTCGTCGAGGAACAATGTGCCCCCGCGTGCGGCCTGGAAGTAGCCGTCACGGTCTTGCGACGCGCCGGTGTAGGAGCCCTTGCGAGCACCAAAAAATTCAGCTTCCAGCAGGTTCTCGGGGATGGCCCCGCAGTTCACGGCGACCAGGGGCCCGTCAGCACGCTGGCTGCTGGCATGCAGGGCTTGGGCCACCAGCTCCTTGCCCGTGCCCGACTCGCCATGGATCAGTACCGGCGCCATGCCACGCGATACCTTGGCCACGCGCTGCTTGACGTTGCGGATGGCGTCGGACTCGCCCACGAGGCGGTCCAGGGCGGCGTTGGCATTGCCGAATTCGCCGGTCGCCGCCGCTGCATTGGTAGACCGGCTGGAGCCGTTGCTGCGTGACGCACGCGGCGGTGGAACCCCACCCGTGCCCTGGATGGCTGAGGCCACCACCGAGCGGAACTGCTTGAGGTCCACGGGCTTGGTGAGGTAGTCGAAGGCCCCTGCGCGCAGCGCCTCGACCGCGTTCTCTGCCGAGCCGTAGGCGGTCATGACCACGCAGCGTTCGCGCCGTTGCTGGTCGCGCAGATCCTGCAGCAGCTCCATGCCAAACCCGTCGGGCAGCCGCATATCGGTAATCACGGCGTCAAAGCGGTGGGCCTTGAGTTGATCACGCGCCTCCTGGACGCTCGACGCGGTCTCGACCCGGTACCCCTCGCGCAGCAGGGTGAGCTCGTACAGGGTGCGCAGATCGGGTTCGTCGTCAACGACAAGGATGGAGGCGGCAGGGGCGTTCATGGAGGCGGCAGTCAGACCACTATGGTGTCAAACAAGGTGGCATTGTCGGCGGGGCGGGTTGTGCGGCGGAAGCCCACAGTAAAGGCGTTGCCTCCGATGTCACCGCGTGCGGTGTGGCGGTTCAGGCGCTGGTAGCTGATGGAGGCGCCATGGCGCTGGCACAGCTCCCGGCAAATATAGAGACCCAAGCCGCTGGAGCGGCTCTCCGACGAGAAGAAGGGCTCGAACAAATGCCGCTCCACGGATTTGTCCATCGGGGCACCGTCGCTCCACACCTGCAGGCTGACCTGGCCAGCGGGCGTGTTGCGCGTGGTCACTGACAACGAGTCGGGCTCCGGGCCCATGTAGCGCAGGGCGTTGTCCAGCAGGTTGACGAGCACCCGACGCAGGTGCTCGGCGTCAAACTCCACCTGGGTGGCGCCCGTGTCCAGCGACACCAGGGCGCGCCGCCGGGCGGGGTCCTGGGCCTGCCAGTCGTTCCAGATCTGGGCGACTGTCTCGTCCAGCGCCACGGTCGAGGCAGGGGCATGGCTGATCTGGTGCTGTACGCGGGCAATGTCCAGCACCTCTTCGGCGATGCGGGCCAGGCGGTCGGCGTTTTGCTGCACCATGTGCGCCAGCCGTTTTTGTGCGGGGTCGTGCAGGTCTTCTTCCAGCAGGGCATTGGCCTGCACGATGGCCGCCAGCGGGTTGCGGATCTCATGGGCCACTGCGGCGGACATGCGGCCCATGGCCGCGAGTTTTTCGGTGCGCAGCCGCGCTTCCATTTCCCGCAGGTCGTGCAGGAACATCACGCACAGCCGCTCGGAGCGCGTTTGCAAGGCCGCGTTGCGAGTGGATGTGAGCCAGGTGCGCACATGCAGACCGGTGGGGCTCTGGCCTTCGTGTAGGAGATCGACGTCGGCTGTCTGGGGTTGTTCGTGCCGGAAGGTGCGCCGCGCCAGGATCACCAAGGGGTGCCACGGAGCCGTGGATGTGAGGGCAAACGGCAACTCGGTCAGCCCCATGCCGCCCAGCAGCTGCAGCCCTGCGGGGTTGGCAATGCGCACCACGTCGGTCTCGTCTACCACCAGCACCCCGTCGGTCAGGTTCTGGATGACCAGTGCACTGACCTGCGTTTGCACGCGCGCTGCGATCTGGCTTTGTTGTGCCACTTCCTGTTCGCGCGCCAGGCGGGTGGCCAGCTGGTGCACCAGATAGCTCACGATGAAGTAGCCCGTGCCGGTCAGTGCGCTTTGCAGGTAGCGCTGCCCTTCGTCTCCCGTGCTGTACTGTCCCACCCACCAGGCCCAGCCCAGCAGCAGCAGCGTGACGGCGGCCGTGGTGCCCAGGGCCAGGGTCAGCGTGCCCATGACCGCTGCGATCAGGATGGGCAGGCCGAACAGGGGCGTGTAGTTCATGGTGCCCGCATGCAGCAACTGCAGCGCAGTGATCGCCGCCAGGTCCACGCCAATGGAAGGCAGCCATTGCGGGCCGGCGCTGGGCGACGGGGGGGCTTTGCGCGACAGCACCCGCAGTACCACGGTGGCTACGAGGTAGGCCACGCAGACCGCGAGCACAGAAGGCGCCGCCGCTTGATTGATCAGCTGCCCGGCCCCCTGCAGCACCAAAAGTGCCAGGGCTACCATCACGCGGCCCGTCAGAAAACCGAGCCACAGCCGTGCGAAGGGGGCTTCTGCGGAAGGCGGCAGTGGGCCTGCGGGCGCTGCTTGCATGGTCACAACGGGAAGGCGCCGCTCAGGCCGGGCCCAGGCGCCGGTGCTCGGCGCTGCAATAGGCCTGATTGCCCAGCATCAGTGCCTCGGCCTGCGGGATGTGCACGCCGCAGTGCGCGCAGGCCAGCATGTCCTGCGGCAGGGCTGGCGGTGTAGGGGGCGCTTTGGGCGCCGCCGCATCAGGGGCGCGGCGGCTGCGCCAGATACCCACCGCCACCGCGATGACGACCAACAAGACCAGGTACTTCATGCGCTGCGGCCCAGAACAACTTCCAATACAAAACGCGAACCCACATAGGCCAGCAGCAGCAGGGCCGAGCCTGCATACAACACACGCACCGCATTGCGGCCCCGCCAGCCAAAGCGGGCACGGCCCAGCAGCAGCGTGGCAAAGGTCAGCCACGAGAGCATCGAGAACACGGCCTTGTGGTCCCACCGCCAGGCCCGGCCATACAGCGTCTCGCCAAACAGCCACCCGGCCAGCAAGGTGGCGGTGAGCAGCACAAACCCTGCCGTCACGAACCGGAAGGTCAGCCGCTCCAGGGTGAGCAGCGGGATGCCGCTGTGCGGGTCTTCGGCCTGTCGGATGTGGCGTTCGGCGCGTGTCATGAGCCAGGCGTGCACGACGGCGGCTGCAAACAGCCCATAACACGCAATGCCCAACGCCAGGTGCAAGGGGAGCCAGGCCGATGCAGACACGTGCAGGGGCTGCCCCGGGAACAGCATGGCCAGCACAATGGCTGCCGCGCCCAGGCCTGCCAGCACCCAGCGCGACTGCATTTGCGGAAACAACTGCCGCTCCACGGCATACACCGTGAGCACCAGCCATGCAGTCATCGACAGCGCGGGCGCAAAACCGAACCGGGGCGCTTCGCCCCACAGGCCCCACACCAGCACGGCGCCATGCAGCAACCACGCCACCAGCAGTGCATTGCGCGCCGCTGCCGCTCCCAGGCGGGAGGCTGCGGCGGCAGGCACGGCATAAGCCACGGCAGCGGCCAGGGCCAGCAGCCAACTGACCGGAGAGCTACTCGTTAAAATCATGGGCACAGTTTAGCCTTTCGCCCACCGCCAGCGCCCTGGCGGGGCTGCGCGCACAACGCCGTTGTTGACGGCGCGCAGCCAATACCGGAAACACCCCTATGGCCTCCGCCCTTACCGACAAACTCACGCGCCTCGTCAAGGAGATGCGTGGCCAGGCCCGCATCACCGAGTCCAATGTCACTGACATGCTGCGCGAAGTGCGCATGGCGCTGCTCGAAGCCGACGTGGCCCTGCCCGTGGTGCGCGACTTCATCGCCCGCGTCAAGGAAAAGGCCCTGGGCCAGGAGGTGCTGGGTTCGCTCAAGCCCGGGCAGACGCTGGTCAGCATCGTCAACCGTGAACTCGCCGCCACCATGGGCGAGGGCGTGGCCGACATCAACCTGGCCGCCCAGCCGCCTGCCGTGATCCTGATGGCCGGCCTGCAGGGCGCGGGCAAGACCACCACTACGGCCAAGCTGGCCAAGCACCTGATTGAAAAGCGCAAGAAGAAGGTGCTGACCGTGTCGGGCGACGTGTACCGCCCGGCCGCCATCGAGCAGCTCAAGACCGTGACCAAGCAGGCCGGTGCCGAATGGTTTCCCAGCACGCCCGACCAGAAGCCGCTTGACATTGCCCACGCCGCACTCGACTACGCCAAGAAGCACTACTTTGACGTGCTGCTGGTCGATACGGCCGGTCGCCTGGCCATCGACGAAGCCTTGATGAAGGAAATCAAGGACCTGCACGCCGCGCTGAACCCGGTCGAAACCTTGTTCGTGGTCGATGCCATGCAGGGCCAGGACGCCATCAACACGGCCAAGGCCTTCAAGGAGGCGCTGCCGCTCACCGGCATCGTGCTCACCAAGCTGGACGGCGACTCGCGCGGCGGTGCTGCGCTGTCCGTGCGCCAGATCACGGGGGCGCCCATCAAGTTTGCGGGTGTCTCGGAGAAGATCGACGGCCTGGAAGTGTTCGACGCCGAGCGCCATGCGGGCCGCATCCTGGGCATGGGCGACATCGTGGCGCTGGTGGAGCAGGTGACGGCCGGGGTGGACATGGAGGCCGCACAAAAGCTGGCGGCCAAGGTCAAGAGCGGTGACGGCTTCGACCTGAACGACTTTCTCTCGCAGATCCAGCAGATGAAGCAGATGGGGGGGCTGTCGAGCCTGATGGACAAGCTGCCCTCCCAGCTCACCGCCAAGGCGGGTTCGCTGGACATGGACAAGGCCGAAAAAGACATCAAGCGCAAGGAAGGCATCATCCAGAGCATGACGCCTCTTGAGCGCCGCAAGCCCGAACTCATCAAGGCCACGCGTAAGAAGCGCATCGCCAACGGGGCGGGTGTGCATGTGCAGGAAGTCAACCGCCTGCTCAAGGAGTTTGAGCAGATGCAGGGCATGATGAAAAAGATGAAGGGCGGCGGGCTGATGAAGATGATGAAGCGCATGGGCGGCATGAAGGGCATGGGCGGCGGAGGCATGCCCAAGATGCCTTTCTGAAGGGTTTTCAAGCCTTTTTGGCACCAGGCGCTACAACCATATGCCTAGAGCGCTATGAAAATATGAGTGAATAAAAAAGCCGACATGCGTCGGCTTTTTTTGTGGGTCGGTGGATGGTAGCTCTGCGCGGTGCCTCAGGCTGCCTGCAACGCCACGGGCCGTGCCAGCCGGCTGGCGTGCAACCAGGCACGGCGCAGTACTGGAGGGGACCACGACTCCTCGGGAATCAGCAGCAGTCGCTGCGCACGCAGCGCCCGGCCCAGTGCGATCTGGCTTGTCCACACCGCCAGCGGAATCGCCAGCGCCAGCGGCAGGCCCACGGGCATCAGCCACAACAGCGCGCTGCTGTCGATCAGCGCCACGCCCGCTGCCAGCAGGGCGATCACCGCGCTCATGGGAGCGAGCTGGCGCACGGCGTGGCGCCAGGGCACGGCATGGGCTTCGCGCGGGGGCGACTTCCACTCCAGCTTCAGACCGGTCAACGCGATCAGCACAAACAGCGAATGCGCCAGCATGCGCACCGGCGCCTGCAGGATGGCCATGACGCTCTCCAGCACGGCGCTCTTGAGCAGGCTGAAAGCGCCGCCGTACTGCTTTTGCTCGCGGCGCATGAACACTGCGGCCACGCCCAGGATGCGCGGCAAGAACAGCAGGCACAAGGTCCAGACCCACAGGGCGAGCAGCTCGGCGGGCAGGATGTGCCAGTCCGCTACCAGCTTGGCGCCCGATAGCCACAGCGCCGTGCCGAGAGTCATGAAGGCCAGCCACAGCGGCGCCGACAGATAGGCCATGGCACCGGTGACGAACATGGATCGGTGCACCGCGTGGATGCCGGGCTCGGCCATCAGGCGCGCGTTTTGCAGGTTACCCTGGCACCAGCGGCGGTCGCGCTGCAGCTCGGCCAGCAGGTCGGGCGGCTGTTGCTCATAGCTACCGATCAGGTCGCCCACCAGCCACACGTGGTAGCCCGCGCGGCGCATGAGGGCGGCTTCCACAAAGTCGTGCGACATGATGCCGCCAGCCAGGCCCCCCTTGCCGGGGATGGGCGCCAGCGCGCAGTGCTGCATGAACGGTGCCACGCGGATGATGGCGTTGTGGCCCCAGTAGTGCGATTCGCCCAGCTGCCAGTACTGCATGCCCAAAGTGAACAGGCGACCCGTGACGCGCGAGGCGAATTGCTGCGCGCGGGCGTGCAGCGTCACATGGCCGATGGCCTGCGTAGCGGTCTGGATGATGCCGGCCGTGGGGTTGGCTTCCATCAGCTTGGCCATGGAGACGATGCAGTCGCCGCTCATCACGCTGTCGGCGTCCAGCACCACCATGTAGCGGTAGTCCTTGCCCCAGCGGCGGCAGAAGTCGGCCACGTTGCCCGCCTTGCGATGGGTGCGGCGTGTGCGCAGGCGGTAGTACACCTGCACCTGGGGTTGCTGGCTGTGCTGCGCCAGGGCGCTGCGCAGCTCTTCCCAGGCGGCGCGCTCGGCGCGGGCAATGGCGGGGTCGTTGCTGTCGGAGAGCACAAACACATCGAACGTGGTGCCGTGGCCGGTGGCGGCCACCGACTCGCAGGTGGCGCGCAGTCCGGCAAACACGGTGGCCACGTCTTCGTTGCAGATCGGCATGATGATGGCGGTGCGGGCGTCGGGAGCCAGCGCGTGATCTGCCACGCTGCGTGCCGATAGCGCATGCCGGTCACCGCGCAGCATCACCCAAAAACCCATGAGCCCGGTCAAAAAGCCGGTCACCACCCAGGCGGACAGCAGCGCAAACAACGCAATCTGGCCGTAGCCCAGCCACGCGTTTTCATAGTCGGGCTGCACGCTGGCAAACAGGGTGCTGGCCAGTGCGGTGGCCAGCACGGTGAGCAGCGCAAACGTCCAGCGGCGGCGCTGCGCTGCGCCTTGCCAAGCGGCGGTGGATTCAGCGGGAGCTTGTGCCACCGTAGTCGATGCGGGTTGCGGAGACGTACGGCCCGTCAGGCGCAGCAGCACGGCGGTGCCTACGCTGTTCCAGAAGCCGCGCCAGGGCAGGGGCACCATGGAGCCGCGGTGCAGAGGCGGTGCCGTCACCGCATTGGGGTGGCGCTCTTCGCGCAACGTGCTGCGTCGGCTGGGGGTTGGCCGGGGGTAGGCCACACCGCGCCGCGCGACCACGGCCGGGCCTGTGGATGCGTGGGTGCCGTGGGGGTCATGAGGGCTTACTCGGGAAGACTGATGTGCGTCCATGTTTCACTCACAGCGTGGTTATCGTGTTGGAGAAAAGCGCGCAGCTCTACCGGCCGGTCGGCCTGCAGGCGCTGGATGCGAACGGTCATGCGCCACCCGCCGGTGGCGGGGTTGCGGTAGGCGATGCTTTCCAGCACCTTGCCGTTGGCATCGCTGGTCACTACAGCCTTCACAGTGGCTTCGGCAGGTAGGGCCTTGAGGGCAGGGCCCTCGAAATCGACCACGTACTGCACCTGCTGGCGCAGTTCCTGGGCCGACAACTTGGTGTAGCCCATGCCGCGGCGCGATTGGGTGGCCCAGGCGCTGGGTGGGCGCTGCTGCTCATCGCCCTGCCAGCTCAGTTCATAGGCAAATTCCAGCGGCTGGCCGGGGGCTGGCATCTGGGCGGGCACCCAATACGCGACGACGTTGTCGTGGGTTTCGTCCGGGGTGTTCAGCTGCACCAGCTCCACGCGGCCGGCCCCCCAGTCATGCAGCGGGCGCACCCAGGCGCTGGGGCGGCGTTCGTAGCGGGCTTCCACATCCTCGTAGCTGCTCCACTGGCGGTCGCGCTGCATCAGGCCAAAGCCCTTGGGATTCCTGGTGGCGAACGAGGTGACCAGCGTTTGCCGGGGGTTCTGCAGCGGGCGCCACAGCCATTCGCCCTCGCCCGTGGCCACCATGAGTCCGTCGGAGTCATGCACTTCGGGGCGGAAGTCTTCCTTGCGTGGCTGGTTCTCGCCGAAGAAGAACATGCTGGTCAGCGGCGCAACGCCCAGCGTGGCGATGGATGGGTTGCCGGAGGCGGCACGCACAAAAATGCGGCTGCGCACGGTGGTGGTGGTCTGCGCGCCGGGCTGGATGTCAAAGCGGTAGGCGCCCGTGGCGCGTGGCGAGTCGAGCAGTGCGTACACCGTGACCTGGGTGGACAGCGGATCGGGCCGCACCAGCCAGAACTCGGTGAAGCGGGGGAACTCCTCGCCCCGGCCGCCCACGGTGTCGATGGCCAGCCCGCGCGCCGACAGGCCGTACTGCTGGCCCTTGCCCAGAGCGCGGAAGTAGCTGGCGCCCTGAAAGACCACCAGCTCGTCCTTGTAGGCACTGGAGTTCAGGTGGTTGTGCAGCCGAAAGCCTGCAAAGCCCAGGTCGCCCCAGGCCTCGGGCCGCAGCTGGTTCTTGCCGTAGTCAAAGTCCGCGCGGCTGTAGGGGATGTGGCGCACGCCCTGGGGCGTCACTTCGTTGATCAGCACCGGCTCTTTCTGGTACAGCCCCAGATGGAAGAACATGGCCTCGTAGGGCAGCTTGTCGGCTCGCCACAGGGCGCGATCGGGGCGCCAGCGGATGTCGCGCACCTGGTCGTAGTTGAGCTGTGCGAGGTCGGCCGGGAGCTTGTTGCTCACTGGTCGGTAGGGTTGGCTGGCGCGGTCGCGGGCGAGGCGGGTCACGCTCTCGAAGTCAAAGCCCTGCGCGTGCGCGCCCCCGGCGAGCAGGGCGGTGGCCAGGGCTATTGCGGGCCCTGCGCGCCTGCCGATCTGGCGAAAAAAGGAGGGAAAAACTGCGTGCATGGCAGGCATAGGGCAAACCCTGTGCCAGCTGCGAAAAAGGCTTTGAAATCAATGGTTTGGAGAGGGCTCTGCGTGTAAGCAGTTGTGCAAGGGCCTGTAAGCGCCACTCGGCCCCCGCTTTTTGTCGCCGGATGGCGACAAGGGGTGGGTGCTTTGATCAAAACACCCTGTAAATCAATGACTTACTCGTGTCGCTCATCCACGACATCGTCCGCATCGCCTGCATCCTGCTTGAACTGTCCAGGCGTCAGCGCGTGCTTTTGCAGCAGGCGGTAGAACTCGGTGCGGTTGCGTTGCGCCAGCCGCGCAGCATCGGCCACATTGCCGTCGGTCATCTTGAGCAGGCCCACCAGGTACTCGCGTTCGAAACGCTGGCGGGCCTCGGCAAAGCTCAGCACCTGGGTGGACGGGGTGCGCAGCGCGCGCTGCACCAGTGTCAGCGGGACCAGGGGGGTGGTGGAAAGGGCGCACACCTGCTCAACCACGTTGTAGAGCTGGCGCACGTTGCCCGGCCAGGCGGCGGTGGTCAGTGCCTTGAGCGCCTCAGGCGCAAAGCCGGACAGGCGCTTGTCGTATTTGCGGGACAGGCGGTCCAGAAAGTGGTTGGCCAGCAGCGCAATGTCCTCGCGCCGCTCGGCCAGGGTGGGCAGCACCAGCGACACCACGTTCAGCCGGTAATACAGGTCCTCGCGGAACTGCGCGCTCGCCATGGCGGCCTCCAGGTCCCGGTGCGTGGCCGAGATGATGCGTACGTCGATGGGCGTGGCCTGGCTGGCACCCACGGGGCGCACGGCGCGCTCCTGCAGCACCCGCAGCAGCTTGACCTGCAGGGCCGGGGGCATGTCGCCAATCTCGTCCAGCAGCAGGGTGCCGCCATCCGCCGCCTGGAACAGCCCCTTGTGGTTGCTCACCGCATCGGTGAAGGCGCCCTTGACGTGGCCGAACAGCTCGGACTCCAGCAACGCCTCGGGGATGGCGCCACAGTTGACGGCCACAAACGGGCGGGCCGCACGCGGGCTCGCGCGGTGGATGGCACGCGCCAGCAGTTCTTTGCCCGAGCCGCTGTCGCCGCGCAGCAGCACGCTGGCGTCGGACTGAGCGACCATGTACGCCTCGGACAACAGGTCTGTCATGCGGTGCGACCGGCTCACGATCTCGGCCCGCCAGTCCTCGTCGGCATGCGGCTGCGCAACGGCAGGGGCGCTGAGCGCCAGCGCCTGCGCAATCTTCTCCAGCAGCTCCTTGCCGTCGTAGGGCTTGGTGAGGTAGGTAAACACCCCGCGCGACGTGGCCTCCACCGCATCGGGAATGGTGCCGTGTGCGGTCAGCAGGATCACGGGCAGTGAGGGGTGGCGGGCGCGCACTTCGTCAAACAGGGCCAGGCCGTCGCGCCCCGGCAGGCGCACATCGCTGAGCACGAGCTGCGGGCGGGCAATGTCCAGCTGCGCCAGGGCCGCTTCGGCCGAGCCCACGGCCACCACGTCGTGCCCGGCGGCTTTCAGGCGCAGCGACAGCAGCCGCAGCATGTCGGCGTCGTCGTCCACCACCAGGATGCGGGCGGGTGGGGCGGCGCGGGTGGGGGCGGAAGACGGCATGGCGGGTAGGTCGGTCAGGGGGCGGGCCGTGGCGCCGCGCCATTGCTCGCTGCAGGCGCGGCGGGGGCGGAGGGTGACGGTGCTGGGCGCGTGCTCAGGCTGCGCTCGATGGCGCGCACGGCCTCCAGGCGTTCGCTGAGCTGGTCATTGCGGCGTTGGCTGTCGCGCAGCTGCTGGGCCTGGCGGTCGAGCTGGTCCTCCAGCCGGCGTTGTTGCAGCAGCCGGGCCTCCAGCAGCCGGGCCAGCGGGTGCAAGGGTTGCGCTGCGGCGCCGGTGTTGCCCAGCACGCGCTGCACCAGGCCCAGCGCACGGGCGGTGTCCACGGCCTGGCGCGTTTGTGCCAGGGCCGTGGCCAATAGCAACGGCGTGTCGGCCGTGGCGTCCTCCGCTTCGCTCAGCCGGGCAATTTCCCTGGCGAGTTCGGCCGGGGGCAGCTTGAGCACACGGTCTGTCTGGGCCAGGAGCAGGGCAACGGGGGCGTTGTTATCGGTCTCCGTACCGCGTGCTTCGGTGGCGCCGACTTCGATCGCCGGGGCTACAGGCACGGCAATGATCATGGCCACCGGAGGTGGCTTGGAGGGGGCAGGTGGGGGCGCGGTGGTGGCGCAGCCTGCCAGCACGGCGCCCAGGGCAAGCACCGGCCATCGCAGCGCGTGGGAGGACAGGGGGGGAGTGCTAGGCGGCATGGGGAAGTTCGATGCGAAAGAAGGAGTGTGCGCCTTCGTCCACCAGGCGCACGCTGCCGCCATGGGCCTGCACATATTCCTGCACGATGGACAACCCGATGCCGGTGCCGCGCACGGCATCGTCCGGTTGGCGAACACCCCGGTAAAAGGGTTCAAACACGCGGTCGCGGTCCACCCGGTCCACGCCGGGGCCCTGGTCAAAGACGTCCAGACGCACATGACCGGGAGGTTGCGAGAGCACCAGCCGCACCGTGCCCTGGGGAGGTGAAAAGCGGATGGCGTTGGACAGCAGATTACTGACGGCGGAGGTGATCTTGTCGGCATCCACCAGCATGCGCACGGGCGGCCCCTCTACCCGCACGGTCAGGCCCTTGGCCTGCCACTGCAGCCGCTGTGTCTCGACCTGGGCCTCCAGCAGGGCCAGCAGATCGGTGTCGCGCCGCTGCAGTTGCCGTGCCTCGAAGGCGGCGGCGTTGAAGCGCAGCAGGGCCTCGATCTCACCTTGCAGCTGCAGCGTGTTGTGGTGCAGGATTTGCGCGACCTCGCGCTGGCCTGCGGTGAGCTCGCCCGTCACGCCATCCTGCAGCAGTGCCACGCCTTCGCGCAGCGCGGCCAGCGGCGTCTTGAGTTCGTGGGACACGTGGCGCAGGAAGCGTGCCTTGTCGGCATCCAGCTCCAGCAGGCGCAGCCGCAGCCACTCCAGTTGCTGCCCCAGCCGGCGCACGTCGTCCGGGCCGGAGATCTGCACCGGCTCGTCCAGCTGGTTTTCGCCCAGCTGACGGATCGCACCCTCCAGCCGCTTGAACGGCCGCGCCAGCCAGATGCCCAGCGACAACGCCAGCACCAGCGCCAGCACAATCGCGCCCACCACCTGGTGCGTCACGCTGCGGCGGCTTTGCTCCACCTCGTCCTGCAGCGCGTTGTTGCGCTGGGTGTTGATGTCCTGCACCGTCTGCACCATGGTTCCGTGCAAGGTCTCCAGGGCCACAAACTCTTCGGCAACCAGGCGTTCGTTGTCCAGGGCGCGGTCCGGCGGCGCGTCCAGCAGGGCTTTGACGGCATCGAGGTGGGTGCGCCACGCCTGGGTCTGCGCAGCGGGCAAGCCTGCGGCCTGCAAATGGTCGAGCACGGTGAGGGCCTCGACGGCCATGTCGTCAAAGCTGCGGCGCAGGGGCGCATCCCGCAGCACCAGGGACTGCCGCGCCGCACGCTCCAGGGCCTGGCCGCGCTGGTTTAGGCCTTGCGCGGCTGTGGTCAGCGCAGTGGCCTCGGCCACGCCATGGCGGCTGAGCACCATGAGCTGCTCCAACGTGTGCAAGGCCCTCAGTGAGCTGACTCCCAGCAAGCCTGCAATCAGCACGAATGCCAGCAGCAACAGTTGCTGGAAAGAGAGGCCATGCAGCAGGCCTTCGGCGGGTGGCGGTGCCGTGGGTGGGGGGCTCTGGGTGGGCATTGCAGCCAGGTGGGTCGGCGTGCGCGGCGTCTGTGCCTGCGCGTCAGCCGGCCAGTGCGGCGGTTTCGTGCGTCAGCACCTCGCCGCGCAAGGTATAGGCCTTGGCTTCGGTGATGGTCACATCCACCATCTGACCCACCAGGCGGGGCTGGCCTACAAAGTTGACCACGCGGTTGCATTCGGTGCGGCCCATCAACTCGGTGGCGTCGCGCTTGGAGGCGCCTTCCACCAGGATGCGCTGCACCGTACCCACGCGGCTCTCGCTGATGGACTTGATGTTGGCGTTGATGACGCCCTGCAGGTGCTGCAGGCGGCGCAGCTTCACGTCGTGCGGCGTGTCGTCATGCAGGCCTGCGGCAGGCGTGCCGGGGCGGGGGCTGAAGATGAAACTGAAGCTGTTGTCGAAGTGGATGTCGTCAATCAGCTTCATCATCTTGTTGAAGTCGTCTTCGGTCTCACCGGGGAAGCCCACGATGAAGTCGCTGCTCATGGCCAGGTCGGGGCGGATGGCGCGCAGCTTGCGCACCGTGCTCTTGTATTCCATGGCGGTGTAGCCGCGCTTCATGGCCATCAGGATGCGGTCGCTGCCGTGCTGCACGGGCAGGTGAAGATGGCTGGCCAGCTTGGGCAGCTTGGCGTAAGCCTCGATCAAGCGAGGCGTGAACTCGTTGGGGTGGCTGGTGGTGTAGCGGATGCGCTCGATGCCGGGGATGTCTGACACGTATTCGAGCAGCAGCGCAAAGTCGGCAATCTCTGCCGTGCCACCCATCTTGCCCAGGTACGCATTCACGTTCTGGCCCAGCAGGGTGATTTCCTTCACGCCCTGGTCGGCCAGGCCCGCCACTTCGACCAGCACGTCATCGAATGGGCGGCTCACCTCTTCGCCACGGGTGTAGGGCACCACGCAGTAGCTGCAGTATTTGCTGCAGCCTTCCATGATCGACACAAAGGCCGACGCGCCTTCCACCCGCGCGGGCGGCAGGTGGTCGAACTTCTCGATTTCGGGAAAGCTGATGTCCACCTGGGGCTTGTCCAGCCGCTCACGCTGGTTGAGCATCTCGGGCAGGCGGTGCAGGGTCTGGGGGCCGAACACCACGTCCACGTAGGGCGCGCGCTTGATGATCTCGGCGCCCTCCTGGCTGGCCACGCACCCGCCCACGCCGATCTTCACGCCGCGCGCCTTCAGGTGCTTGATGCGGCCCAGGTCGCTGAAAACCTTTTCTTGCGCCTTCTCACGCACCGAGCAGGTGTTGAAGAGGATGAGGTCGGCTTCGTCCACGTTCTGCGTGGGCTCGTAGCCTTGGGCGGCGTTCAGCACGTCGGCCATCTTGTCCGAGTCGTACTCGTTCATCTGGCAGCCGAAGGTTTTGATAAAGACTTTTTTGGCCATGGCAATTTCGCAAGAGAGCAAGCAAACACCGCACCCGGCATGGTGCGGAGACTGTGAATGTCACAACGGCGCGGTGGCTGTGCGGCCGCACCGGAAAGGAGTTACTTCAGAGCGGCGCCCGAGCCGGTCGTGATGTTGGTGACGATGGCGTCGCTGCCCTTGCGGGGCTGTGCGGCCTCGCTTTCGGTCAGGATCCATGCGGAATGCAGCATGCCGGTGCTGTTCTCCAGCACGTAGTTGACCTTGAAGGTCTGGCCCAGCACCGTGTGTGCCATGACCAAGGTGTTCTGGGGGCTGAACAGCCGCATGCCGGGGGCCATGCGGATGGTCTTGCCATTGAGTGTGGCTTCGGATGCGGTGTTGATGCTCAGCGTGCCCCGCAGTGCGGCTTCGGGGAACGGGCGTGAGAGGCCCAGGCCTGGCTGGACTTGAGCCGAGGCCGGCGCCACGGCGCAGAGGGCCGCACAGGTCACCACGGCCATCCATGCGGCATGGAAAAAGCGGGGCCCCCGCTGGGCGGGGTAGCGGCTGGAAGAGGGTGTGGTGCAGCGGTTCATGGTTTACATCCAGGGGCTGAAGGCACAATTTTAGAAGGGGTTGCCAGCGTGGCATATCCCTCTGACAAGTCAAGCGGCTCTGTGCTTCGATGGGCACAGGAACAGGTTCTGAGGCTCGCCTGAAAGAAAAAACCCACAGTGGGTTGCCGCACTGTGGGTTTTTGTATTTGGTGGTCGTAGGTGGACTTGAACCACCGACATCAGCATTATGAATGCTGCGCTCTAACCAACTGAGCTATACGACCGGAAACCAGAATTATAGAACAAAAATTATTGGTGTGTGAAGTTAGCGGCGCGTTTGTTCATGAACGCGTCCATGCCTTCTTTTTGGTCCTGCGTCGCAAACAGCGCGTGGAACAGGCGGCGCTCAAACATCACGCCATCGGCGAGCGTGCCCTCGAAGGCGCGGTTGACCGATTCCTTGGCTGCCATGACGGCGATCTGCGAGAAGCCGGCAATCATGATGGCGGCGCCCAGCGCTTCGTCCATGAGCTTGTCGTAAGCCACCACTCGACTGACCAGTCCGGCGCGCTCGGCTTCGGTCGCGTCCATCATGCGGCCTGTCAACGCCATGTCCATGGCCTTGGACTTGCCCACGGCGCGGGGCAGGCGCTGCGTGCCACCGGCACCAGGGATCACGCCCAGCTTGATCTCGGGCTGACCGAACTTGGCATTGTCGGCGGCGATGATGAAGTCGCACATCATGGCCAGTTCGCAGCCGCCGCCCAATGCAAAGCCGCTGACGGCGGCGATGACGGGCTTGCGAATGGAGCGGATGGTCTCCCAGTTGCGGGTGATGTAGTCGCCCTTGTAGGTGTCAGCGAAGCTGTATTTGGCCATGGCGCCAATGTCCGCGCCCGCCGCAAAAGCCTTCTCGCTGCCGGTGACGATCATGCAGCCGATTTTCTCGTCAGCGTCGAACGCCTTGAGGGCAGCGCCCAGTTCATTCATGAGTTGGTCGTTCAGCGCGTTAAGCTGTTTGGGCCGGTTGAGGGTGATGATGCCGACCTTGTCCGCTTCAACGCGCACCTCGATGGTTTCGTAAGCCATGAAATCTCCTGGGGGTTATGGTTGGTTATGAAAGCTGCAGCAATATACCCAAGGCAGTAGGGCTTTGCTGCCGTCAGGCCAGCCAGCGTTCCACTGCAGCGGCGTCTGTCACCGTCAGGCTGATGGTGTCTGGCGCCATGGCTGTGGCGGTCGCGTTGCGCCGGCCCTTGGCAGGGGCTCCAGCTGCCTGGAGCGGTGGTATCTCCAAGGATAGGCGCAGGAGTCGCCCGTCGCGGGCCACCAGTGCCTGCAGGGCGGTGTGGGTGCCCGCGTAGAAAGTGACGTCGTCGAGCTTGCTGATGCGCCAGCCCTGGCCCTGCACTTCCACGCCCAGCCACTCGTCGCCTGCAGACATTCCTGCCTTCTCTGCGGCTCCGCCACGCAGCACGGTCTTGATCTGCACACTGTGGTTCTCGGCCACACGCAGGCCCAGGCGCTGGGCCAGCTGCGGCCGGTCGGCCTTGAGCGCCACGCCGTGGGCGGCCAGCAGCTCCTCCAGGGGTAGATCGGCTGTGCTGTGCACCCAATGGGCCAGTTCCTTGTCGAATGGGCGGCCGACCAGGTCGTGGAGCACGGCGCGCAGATCCGCTTCGGTCATCGGGCCGCCCGCGCAGCGCACCCACAGTGCGCGCATCACATCGTCCAGCGTGGCTTTGCCCTCGCGCCGCAGGGCCAGGTCAAGGCACAGGGCCACCAGAGAGCCCTTGGTGTAGTAGCTGACGGTGGTGTTGGGTGTGTTCTCGTCCTGTCGGTAGTACTTCACCCACGCGTCAAAACTGGCCTGGGCCACGGTTTGTACCGACCGGCCGGGAGTTTGCAGCACCTGGTTGATGGTTTTGGTGATGAGCTTGAGGTAGGTTGCGTCGTCCAGCAGCCCGGCGCGGCGCAGCAGCAGGTCGTCGTAGTAGCTCGTGAAGCCCTCGAAGAACCACAGCAGCTCGGTGTAGTTCTCTTGCGTATAGTCGTAGCGGGTGAACTCGGCAGGCCGCAGGCGCTTGACGTTCCAGGTGTGAAAGTATTCGTGGCTGATGAGGCCCAGCAGCGTGGTGTAGCCCTCACTGGCTCGCACATCGCCCTGGCGGGGCAGATCGCGCCGCCCGCAGATCAGCGCCGTGGAGTTGCGGTGTTCCAGTCCCCCATAGCCATCGCCTACGGCGTTGAGCATGAAGACGTAGCTTTTGAACGGCGCCTTGCCTTCGCGGTGCCAGAAACGGATGGCGGTTTCACAAATTTTCTGCGTGTCGGCCAGCAGGCGCTTGCCATCGAACGACGGAGCCGCACCTGCCACCACAAACTGGTGGGCAATGCCGCAGGCCTTGAAGCGCCCCACCCAGAAGTTGCCCAATTCCACCGGGCAATCGACCAGTTCATCGTAGTCGGCCGCCGCGTACAGACCAAACCCTTGTTTGTCGGCATCCAGGGGCCGTAGACCGGTGGCAGCAGCCCAGGTCGCCGTGGCCGCCGTGCGTGCCAGTTCCAGTGTGTGGGGCTGTTTCTCCTGGTCATGCACGCGCAGGCACAGACTGGTGCCGTTGAAAAAGCCGCGCGAGGTGTCTAGCCAGGCGGTGCGCACGGAGCTGTCGTAGGCGCACACCTGATAGGTCAGCACCAGAGGCTTGCGCTCCGTGCATTGCACTTGCCAGCGGTGCTTGTCCAGCTGGGCCGGTTGCAAAGCGCGTTGGCCTTGCCGAGCCATTAGAACCTGCAGATTCTTGGAGAACTCCCGCACCAGGTAGCTGCCTGGAATCCAGACCGGCAGAGACAGCTCTTGCGATGCCGCTGGCCGCTGCACCGTCAGCGTCACGGTGAACAGATGCGCATTCAGGTCTGTGGGTTCGACGCGGTAGTGAATGTCTGCGACGGAGGCTGAGCGGGAGAGGGGCATGGCATGTGCCGCGCAAGGGCCGCGCGGAGTCGTCGGTCAGTGGCTTTCAGCGGCTATCAATTGGCGGAGGGCGTTTCGCTGGCGGCTTCGGCCAGACGCTTTTCGACCTCCTGGGCGCCGATCGCACCTGGCACACGCGTGCCGTTGGCAAAAATCAAGGTGGGGGTGCCGGTGATCTTGTACTTCTTGCCAAAGGCCAGGTTGCGCTGCAGCGCGCTGGTGTCACAGCTAGCCGCCGGTGCGGGCTTGTCCCGCACCATCTGGTCTTGCCACGCCGTGGCCTGGTCCTTGGAACACCAGATGTTGCGCGACTTTTCGGCCGAATCCGGGCTCAGGATGGGGTACAGGAACAGGTACACCGTCACGTTGTTGATCTGCTGCAAGTCGCGCTCAAAGCGCTTGCAGTAGCCGCAGTTGGGGTCCTCGAACACGGCCACCTTGCGCTTGCCGTCGCCGCGCACAATGGTTACGGCATCTTTGAGAGGCAGGGCCGAGAAGCTGACGGCTGTCAGCTTGCTGATGCGGTCTTCGGTCAGATTGCGGCGCGCCTTGGAGTCGATGAGTTCACCCTGGATCACATAGTCGCCCTTGGCGTCGGTGTAGAACAGGTCGGTGCCAATGCGCACTTCGTACAAGCCCTTCATGGGTGTGGGGCGCACTTCGTCGATCTTGTCCATTTGAGGAATGCGCCCGGCCAATGCCTTGCGGATGACGTCCTCTTGCGCCGTGGCGCTCAGGCTCAGAGTGGCTGCCGCGACGGTCAGCAAAGCAGTGGTCAATTTCATCATGTTCCCGTTCAATCAAACTCGCGCGTTCAGCGCATCCCCATGGCCTGGCGGGCCACAAAATCCTTCAGCAGGCCGCTGTGTTCAAAGCCCTTCATGCCCCAGTTGCGCAGCGCTTGCCAGGGCGCCTCTGGGCGTGCAAACAGTTGCTGCAACCCGTCGGTGGCCAGGCCCATCGCTATCAGAGCCGCTTTTCGCTGGCGTTCGTAGCGCCGCAGCAGCCGCAGGTCTGCGACGCTGCGCCAGTAGTCGCGGGTGCGCAGCACATCGGCCAAGGCTGCCACATCGGCCAAGCCCAGGTTCAGCCCTTGCCCTGCCAGCGGATGCACGTTGTGCGCCGCGTCGCCTGCCAGCGCCCAGCTGCGCGCAGCTGGGCCATTGGTCGCATTGGTCGATGCAGCACCGCACCAGCGGTCTGCCTTGGCCAGCTGCAGCGGCCAAGTGGCACGCTCGGCAATGAGCGCAATGCTGCCGAGCGCCTGCTGGCTCGCCGTCTGCAATTCCTGCGCAAAGGCGTCGGCCGGCAACGCCATCAGCGCGGAAACCCGCTCCTCAGGGACGGACCACACCACGGCCACAGAGTTCCCCTGGGCTCCCTCCAGCGGCAAAAAAGCCAGGATGCCTTGTGGCAAAAACCACTGGCGTGCGACCTGTGCATGCGGATGTTCGCAGCGCACCCGTGTGGCAATGGCGTGCTGGGCATAGGGCGTCACGTCAAAGTGCACGCCAAACTCGGACCGGGTGGTGCTGGCGCGTCCTTCGCACACGACGGTCAGGGGCGCAGCCACTGGGATATCCACCACCTCTACCAATGGCTGAAACCGCACAGCCTGTGCCAGTCGCTCTTCCAGGGCCGGCACATCCACGATCCAGGCGAGGGCTTCTACCCCCTGGGGGGTGGCATCGAAATGCACGCAGCCATCCTGATCGCCCTGCACCTGCATGTGCTTGACGGCGGTAGCGTGTTCGGCGTCGGGCCAGCTGCGCAGCGATTCGAGCAGGCTACGGGACGCTGCATTCAGGGCATAGGCCCGTACATCAGTGGCCGCCGCGCTGCGTGGAGCCGGGGCTGGTACCAGGGCCACCCTCAGTCGTTCCCGTGCCAGCAACAAGGCCAGGGTTCGGCCCACGATGCCGGTGCCACGAATACAGATATCAAAGGTTGGGGCCATGACAGGCATTGTAGGAGGGGTCTTACCCCCTGTAATGACAGGGCAGAATTGCGGTCTGGCCTTTCTGGCACCCTTCTTCAGGAGCACTTGGCGTGAGCTTCCCTTCCGAGTCTGATCTGTCCGGCACCATTGCGCGGCTGTTTGTGTATCCCGTCAAATCCTGTGCGGGCATCGAGGTGCAGCAGGCGCTGCTTACCGAGACCGGGCTGGATCTGGACCGCGCCTGGATGGTGGTGGACGCACAGGGCATGTTCCTCACCCAGCGCGGCCTGCCCCGCATGGCGCTGATCCGGCCCCAGCTCAAGAGTGACGAAATGGTGCTGCGGGCTCCGGGCATGCTGGCATTGCATGTGGCGATCGATGCGGTGGAAGCTCCGGCCACGGTGACCGTCTGGCGCGACACGGTGCCTGCGTGGGACATGGGCCCTGTGGCGGCCCAGTGGTTCAGCGACTTTCTGGGGCAGCCCTGCCGCCTGGTGCGGTTTGACCCGGAACATCGGCGGCTGTCCAGCCTGGAGTGGACGGATGGCATGGAAGCTCCCAACCAGTTTGCTGACGGGTTTCCGCTGCTGGTGACCAGTGAGGCATCCCTGAAGGATCTCAACGCACGGCTCACGGCCGGCGGCCACGGCGCGGTGGGCATGGAGCGGTTCCGGCCCAACGTGGTGTTGGCGGGGGTGGATGCCCACGACGAGGACCGCGTGGATCTGATCCATGTGGAGGGTAATGGCACCGCCGACGTCCACATGCAACCGGTGAAGCCCTGCGCGCGATGCCCCATCCCCGACATCGACCCGGCCACGGCCGAGAGCCATCCGTCGGTGGGCGACACCCTGCGCACCTACCGCCAGGATAAGCGGCTGGACGGCGCCATCACGTTCGGCATGAACGCCATCGTGCGAAGCGGCGCAGGGCAGTGGCTGCGTGTGGGGCAACGCATTGCTGCCGATTTCCGGTTTGAATGACCGTCTGATTTGGGCCATCAGCACTGGGCACTGGGCGCGCCCGTAAAATCGGCGGTTTGTCTCCAGAACACCAGAAAGCCCTGCCATGAGCCTCCAATGCGGCATCGTGGGCCTGCCCAACGTCGGCAAGTCCACCCTTTTCAACGCGCTGACCAAGGCTGGTATTGCCGCCGAGAACTATCCCTTCTGCACCATCGAGCCCAACGTGGGCGTGGTGGAGGTGCCTGACCCCCGCCTCCAGCAGCTGGCCCAGATCATCTCGCCCGAGCGCATCGTTCCCGCCATCGTTGAGTTTGTGGACATTGCCGGCCTGGTGGCTGGCGCCAGCCAGGGTGAAGGCCTGGGCAACCAGTTCCTGGCCCACATCCGTGAAACCGACGCCATCGTGAACGTCGTGCGCTGCTTTGAAGACGACAACGTGATCCACGTGGCGGGCCGCGTGGACCCGATCTCCGACATCGAGGTGATCCAGACCGAGCTGTGCCTGGCTGACCTGGGCACGGTCGAGAAAGCCCTGAACCGATACACCAAGGCTGCCAAGTCGGGCAACGACAAGGATGCCGCCAAGCTGGTGGCGCTGCTCACCCGCATCCAGGCCGCACTCAACGAAGGCAAGCCTGCCCGCTCGGTCGAAATCACCAAGGAAGAGCAGCCGCTGCTCAAGTCCCTGTGCCTGATCACGGCCAAGCCCGCGATGTTCGTGGGCAACGTGAGTGAAGACGGCTTCGAGAACAACCCGTTCCTGGACCGCCTCAAGGACTATGCTGCCAGCCAGAATGCGCCCGTGGTTGCCATCTGCGCCAAGATGGAGGCCGAGATGGCCGAGATGAGCGACGAAGACCGCGACATGTTCCTGGCCGAAATGGGGCAGACAGAACCAGGCCTGGCGCGCCTGATCCGTGGCGCCTTCAAGCTGCTGGGCCTGCAGACCTACTTCACCGCTGGCGTGAAGGAGGTGCGCGCCTGGACCATCCACATTGGCGACACCGCGCCCCAGGCTGCTGGTGTGATCCACGGCGACTTCGAGCGCGGCTTCATCCGTGCGCAGACGATCGCCTTCGAGGACTTCATTGCCTACAAGGGCGAGCAGGGCGCCAAGGATGCCGGCAAGATGCGTGCCGAAGGCAAGGAGTACGTGGTCAAGGATGGTGACGTGCTGAACTTCCTGTTCAACGTCTGACCCTGCTGCAGGCTCCTCGGGGCCTGCGTGCGCTGTGTTGCCCGTCATCCCTGTCTGCCCCCGGGCGGGCAGGGATTTTTTCTGGCGCCTTCCCGCTCCAGAGCAACCCGGGTAAGGCCATGCCTTTGTTCACTCTTTGATGGTTTTTCACGCATGAATACAGGAATCCTCTACGCTGCCCTGGCCTATGTCGCCTGGGGGCTGTTCCCGCTGTACTTCAAGCAGGTGGCCGATGTGCCCTCGCTGGAGGTGGTGATGCACCGCACGCTGTGGTCGCTGGCCGTGGTGCTGGGGCTGCTGGCCGTGCGCAGGCAATGGGCGTGGATGGCGTCTGTGGTGCGCCAGCCGCGGGTGCTCGGCGCATTTGCATTGTCGGCCGTGCTGTTGTCGGGCAACTGGCTGACCTACGTGTGGGCGGTGCAGAACCATCATGTGGTCGATGCCAGTCTGGGGTATTTCATCTTGCCACTGGTGAATGTGGCGCTGGGCTTCGTGTTCCTGCGCGAGCGCCCCCGGCCCGGGCAGTGGCTGGCCGTGGCGGTGGCTGCGGCCGGTGTGCTGTGGCTGGCCGTGCAGGCAGGGCGCCTGCCCTGGATCGCGCTGGTGCTGGCACTGACCTTTGGCTTCTATGGCCTGCTGCGCAAGGTAGCGGTGCTGGGCGCGCTGGAGGGGCTTACCTTGGAGACCCTGATGCTGGCGCCGGTGGCGGCCGTGGTGCTGGCCTGGTGGAGCTGGCAAGGACAGGGCGCTCTGGTGCAGGGCGATGCGTCTACTGTGGGTTGGTTGCTGTTGGCCGGGCCCATGACGGCCGTACCTCTGCTACTGTTTGCGGCGGGGGCGCGGGGCATTCCCATGTCCACGCTGGGCATCCTGCAATACATCTCGCCCAGCCTCCAGTTTGCGCTGGGGGTGTGGGTGTACCACGAGGCCTTTCAGCCCGCGCGGCTGGTGGGTTTTGTATTGATCTGGGCCGCGCTGCTGGTGTACAGCGTGGAGGGCTGGTGGACGCGTCAGCGGATGGCGGTGGCCTGAATCGCCGGGGGCGGTCCCTGTCGCCTGGGCTACTGGAAAACGCGCAGTCCGATTTTGTCAGCCACGCGTAAGATCCTGCGATTTGTCTGACGGGTGCTGCGCGTGTGTTGCTGCACCGCCCACCCACATATCCAGGCCAGAGCCCGCCACCACATGCTTTTTGGACGCAAAAATCTGTTTTCGGCGACGGATGCCTTCCCGTTGACCGATGCCGTGCTGGAGTTCGACGATTCGTCTTCAGTCGCCGTGCGACCTGGACGGCGCGCGCTGGATGGCTTTGGCCCCCGGGGAGAGCGCAGTGCGCAGTCCAAGTGGTGGGCTGTGGCGGGGCTCATTGGCCTGTACGCCCTGGCCCTGCTGGGGTTCTATGCGTTGGGCGTGGTGGGAGTCCAGGTGCTGTGGGTGCTGGCCGGTCTGACGGCGGCGGGCTTCGCGGTGTTTGGTGCCTTGTTTCGTTTGGGTCTGCACCACAAACTGCGGCTGCGCCATCTCAAGCTGGGCATCGTGGTGGCTTCCATCAGTGGCATGCTGGGCTTGTTCTACCTGGAGCCAGTCACGCAGATTCTGTTGGCCCCCTTCATGTTTGTGGCAGTGGCTTATGGCATCTTTACCGTACCTCGGCGCACGTTGCTGGTGCTGACGGCCGGGGTGTTGTGCGCTTATGCGGCAGTGGCAGCCGCGCACTACGCAGAGCAGGGCAACGACGCCCTGCTGCGGCTGGAGCTGATGCACCTGCTGGCGCTGGCTGTATCGGTACCTGCGTTCATCGTGCTCATGGGCCGCGTGCAGCGGCTGTACCGCAGCCTCTACCAGGCCAGCCGCAAGATCAAGAACATCCAGGAAGATGCGCAGCGCGACACTTTGCTGGGCTGTTTCAACCGCCGCTACATTCTCGCGGCGCTCGAAGAACAGAAGCAGCTGGCTGACGAAAGCGGGATTCCGCTGTGCCTGGCCGTGCTGGACATTGACCATTTCAAACGCATCAATGACGAGCTGGGTCACCTGGGGGGCGACGAGGTGTTGCGCACCTTTGCGCGCATTGCGCAGCAGGGCGTGCGCGGTGGCGACGTGTTTGGGCGCTACGGTGGCGAGGAGTTCTTGCTGATCTTCCCGGCGACTTCGTTGCTGCCCTCGCTCAACACCTGCGAACGCATTCGGGCCCAGGTCGAGTCGCACGCCTGGACGGGCCTGCTCAAAGGCCGCGTGACGGTGTCCATCGGTGTGACCCAGTATGTGCTGGGCGAGTCGGTGCTGGAGTTTTTCTCGCGGGCGGACACTGCCATGTACATGGCCAAGGAGGGTGGGCGCAACCAAGTGGTGGTCGAGGAGCCCATCGCCAAAGGCGACTCTCAGCTGTCGGACCTGTCGATCCCCAGCGGCCACGCTTTCTTCTAGTCTCTGGCCAGCGGCTGGCGCTGTGCCGGCTATCGTCTGTGCTGGTCGGGTTGACAAGCGGCTTGCGTTGCCCACACTGAGGGTCTGTTCCCACCTGCGCGTTGGGGGGCATCGCACCGTGCTGCGTCTGCGCGTGGGTGCCGAAGCCCAGGCCCCGCGTCCGTTCCATGTCCCCATCCGTTGACCTGTCGGCCGAATTCGCCACTGCCCAGCAGCGCGTGCGCATGCTGCAGCAGCAACCACAGGCTTTCCCGCATCCGGTAGACCCGATGGAGCCCGTGGAATGTATAGAAACCCATATCTCGTGGGTGCTGCTGGCCGGTGACTTTGCCTACAAGTTCAAAAAGCCACTGCAGCTGGATTTTCTGGACTTCAGCACGCGGGCGCTGCGGCATGCGGCCTGCGAGGAAGAGCTGCGCATCAACCGCCGGACGGCGCCGGGCCTTTACCTGGGCGTTGTCGGCTTGGTGAGCGATGCGGCAAAAGATGCTTCGGCCACGCTGCGGGTGGTGCCCTGGCAAGGCGCTCCACCAGGCGCCGAGCCCGCCGTGTGGATGCGGCGTTTTGACCAGGAGTCACTGTTCGCCACCGCATTGGACGCACATCGTGTGTCACCTGCGCAGATCGACCAGCTGGCGCGCCATGTGGCGCAGTTTCATGCCACGGCCGCCGTCGCCGCAGGCGCCACCACCTGGGGCACAGCAGCGGCGGTGCAAGCGCCGGTGGGTGACTGCCTGGCGGCTCTGCTCCCCTCCGTGGCAGGCGCACTGCCTGGTCAGGGGCCATTGCTGGCGCAGGTGACCAGCTGGTGCCAGCATGAGGGGCAAGCCCTGGCCCCCACGTTCGAGGCGCGCCGGGCAGCCGGTCGGGTGCGCGAGTGCCATGGCGATTTGCACCTGGCCAACATTGCGCTCATCGATGGCGAGGCCCAGCTGTTCGACGCCCTGGAGTTCAGCCCCGCCTTGCGCTGGATCGACTGCGTGGCTGACATCGCCTTTGTGGTGATGGACCTCGCGGCCCATGGTCGGGCGGATCTGGCCTGGCGGTTGTTGAACCGGTGGCTCGAACACACCGGGGACTATGCAGGCTTGGTGGTGTTGCGTTACTACGGCTGTTACCGTGCCCTGGTGCGGGCGCGGGTTGCAGCCCTGCGGATGGACCCCACCGGTGGCGGTAGTGGCAGCGGGCACGCTGCGCAAACCGTGGAGGGGTATCTGGAGCTGGCGGCGGGCTTTGCAGGACAACGGCCTGCACGCTGGCCCACGGCGTGCCCTGCCACCTTGTGGCTGGCCCATGGCTTTTCGGGCGCGGGCAAGAGCACCCATGCGCTGGCCTTGGCGTGCCAGCGTGGCATGGTGCGTGTGCGGGCCGATGTGGAGCGCAAGCGTCTGTTTGGCCTGGCGCCGGATGCTGCCAGCGACGGAATACCGGGCGGCATCTACGCCGCTGAGGCCACACTGCGCACGCACCAGCGGCTGGCGCAAGTGGCGCGCGAGGTGCTGGCGGCAGGCTACTGCGTGATTGTTGATGCCACCTTGCTGGACCGTGATGCCCGCGCACTTTTCCTGGAGCTGGCCGCTGCCGCGCAAGTGCCCTGCCACGTTCTGTCGTTCGAGGCCCCCCTTCCGGTGCTGCGCGAGCGTGTACGCCAGCGCGCGCTGGCTGGAGGCGGTGCGTCAGAGGCGGACGTGGCGGTGCTGGACGCCCAGTGGGCCCGCGCCCACCCCCTGCAGCCTCACGAAGAGGCCATCACGCTGCACGTGGACACCACAGTGCCCGTGGACTGGGACCGTCTGCTGCCACACTGACCCCGGTGGCACCGGCGGGCCGCTAGGGGGCCAGGTGGCCGGGCATGAAGTACAGCAGCACGCTCGTCATCACGAGGTAGCGCAGGAACTTGCCCACGGCCATATAGGCCAGACACTGCCAGAACGGCAGCTTGAGCCAGCCGGCCACCGCGCACAGCGGGTCGCCCACGACCGGCAGCCAGCTCAAGAGGCAGGCCCGCGCACCAAAGCGCTTGAGCCAGCTCAGCGCCCGCACCTCGGTGGCATTGCCGCGTGCCTTGTCCACCGCCTTGTGCGCACCCAGGCCCATCCACCAGCTCACGCCGCCGCCCAGGGTGTTGCCGAGGGTGGCCACGACGATGGCGGGCCAGAACAGGTCGGGGTTGAGCTTGATGAGACCGAACACAGCTGGCTCAGAGCCCAGCGGCAGCAGCGTGGCCGAGACAAAAGACACCACAAAGACTGTGCTCAGTCCGAATTGCGGCAGGGCCAGCCATTCGAGCAGCTGGTGCATCCAGATTTCCATAGCTGTCGAGTGTAGGGGGCGGGTGGGGCTCCATGTACCCCAGGGGGATCTGTCCTACAGGGGAGCGCGCCATCGGCGCATGGCTGGGTTGCAGCGTCTTTTGTATCGTGAAAACACATTGGCCCTGAATGACAACCCCAGGAGGTCGCCCATGCCGGTATTGCCCACAACGTCCCAACCGCGCCGCTTGAACCCCTCGGTGGCTTTGCCACCCGCGACCCGCTGGTCTTCGGTCGCCATGGCCCTGTTGCTGGCGGCCTGCGTGCACAGCCCGCAGGCCGCGGTACCTAGCCCTGGCCTGCAAGGGGGTCCAACGCTGTGGGAGCCCACCGCGATAGCGCCTTGCGACAGGGCGCCCACCGCACGGCCGGCGCTGGAGCGCATTGGCCGCGAGCTGCAGTCCCAGGGCATGGCGCTGCAGGCCACCTGCAACACCGCCAGCGGTGGCTGGGTGGTACAGGTACAGGTGGTGGATGGCACCAAGGCCCATAAAGTGGTGCGCGGGCCGCTGGCCGACGGGCAGGCCGTGGACATGGGCACTCCGGCGGGCGCTGCGCGCTCGGAGGCGGCGGCGGGCGCCAGCGGTTTCTCCCCGGACGTGCTGCACAACCGCCAGTGGCTGCGGGCGCTCATGGCGCGCCACCAGTTCGACAACCTGCCGGATGCCTGGTGGCATTTCGCGCAGCGGGGTGTGCCGCCCGCACAGGCTGCGGACACCGATCTCGCCTCACGGTGAACCTGCACTCGGCGCGTTGAGACGCTGCGGTGCTTGCGCCACCGGGCCCGAGTGGGGGTGCGAGGGAGGCGTCTCGTGGGCTGACTCAATGAAGCCCGACCGGCAGATAGATACGGTGTGTGCTCCATTTCAGTTGCTGAAATTTTGAGCAGGTACAATCCCGCCTCCTTTTTCAGCATCTGTTGCTGCCTCCCCCTCCCTATCCCCGCCCATGCAAATTGGCCACATTCCTTTGGCGAACCGGTTGTTCGTCGCCCCGATGGCGGGCGTCACCGACCGGCCGTTCCGCCAGCTGTGCAAGGCGCTGGGTGCGGGCTATGCGGTGAGCGAGATGGTGACCTCGCGCAAGGATTTGTGGAACAGCCTCAAGACCTCGCGCCGGGCCAACCATGAAGGGGAGCCGGGGCCCATTGCCGTGCAGATCGCCGGCACCGATGCACCGATGATGGCCGAGGCTGCGGTCTACAACGTGGAACGCGGCGCGCAGATCATCGACATCAACATGGGCTGCCCGGCCAAGAAGGTCTGCAACAAATGGGCGGGCTCCGCCCTGATGCAAAACGAGGCGCTGGCGGTGGAGATCGCCGCTGCGGTGGTCGAGGCCTGCGCTCCTTTCAACGTGCCTGTCACGCTGAAGATGCGCACCGGCTGGTGCCAGGAGCACAAGAACGCCGTGGCATTGGCGCGGCAGTTTGAAAGCGTGGGCATCCAGATGCTCACCGTGCACGGCCGCACGCGCGAGCAGGGCTACAAGGGCCATGCGGAGTACGACACCATCGCGGCCGTCAAGGCGGCGGTGAAGGTGCCTGTGGTGGCCAACGGCGACATCACCTCGCCCGAGAAGGCGCGCGACGTGCTCGCCGCCACCGGTGCCGACGCGATCATGATCGGCCGCGCCGCACAGGGCCGGCCATGGATCTTCCGCGAGATCGGCCACTTTCTGGCCACGGGCGAATACCTGGCACCACCGCTGGTGGCCGAGGTGCGGCGCCTGCTGCTGGACCACCTGCAAGACCACTACAGCCTGTATGGCGAGCTGACCGGCGTGCGCAGTGCGCGCAAGCACATTGCCTGGTACCTGCGCGCGCTGCCGGGCGGCGAGGCCTTGCGGGCACATATCAATACGATCGAAGACTGCACCACACAGTGGCAGGCCGTGGCCGACTACCTGGACGCCCTGGGCCAACAGATGGACCGGCTGCCTGCCGCCACCGACGTGGATGCCGACACAGAAGAACAAGAGGGATTGGTTGCATGAGCAAGAAACACATCGAAGAATGCGTGCGCGAAAGCCTGCAGGGCTATTTTCGCGACCTGGGCGGAGAGACGCCCGATGGCATGTACGACATGCTGGTGCGTGTGGTCGAAAGGCCGCTGCTGGAAGTCGTGATGCAGCAGGCCGACAACAACCAGTCGCGCGCCGCCGAATGGCTGGGCCTGAACCGCAACACCCTGCGCAAGAAGCTGGTCGAGCACAAGCTGCTCTGACCGGGTTTGTCTGATTGCTATTTATTTTGTAGCTGCTTGCGCATGATGCACTAGCGCTACAGCCCGTTTTTATTCAAAACCTCCGCACCACCACCATGAACGCACTTCTCTCCGTCTCTGACAAGACCGGCATCGTCGAATTCGCGCAAGCGCTGCACGCGCTGGGCATCAAGCTGCTGTCCACCGGCGGCACCGCCAAGCTGCTGGCCGACAAGGGCCTGCCCGTGACCGAGGTGGCCGAAGTCACTCAGTTCCCCGAAATGCTGGACGGCCGCGTGAAGACGCTGCACCCCAAGGTGCACGGCGGCCTGCTGGCCCGCCGCGAGCTGCCCGAACACATGGCGGCATTGAAGGAACACGGCATCGACACCATCGACCTGCTGGTGGTGAACCTGTACCCCTTTGAAGCCACCGTGGCCAAGGCCGGTTGCACGCTGGCCGACGCCATCGAGAACATCGACATCGGCGGCCCCGCCATGGTGCGCAGCGCCGCCAAGAACTGGAAGGACGTGGGCGTGATCACCTCGGCCGACCAGTACGAGGCCGTGCTGGCTGAACTCAAGGCCGGTGGCAAGTTGAGCGACAAGCTGCGCTTTGCGCTGTCGGTGGCCGCGTTCAACCGCATCGCGCAGTACGACGGCGCCATCAGCGACTACCTCTCGTCCGTCACGTTTGAAGAAGAAAAACTGTCGGAAACCTATGTGCCCACGCGCACCCAGTTCCCCGGCCAGAGCAACGGCATCTTCACCAAGGTGCAAGACCTGCGCTACGGTGAAAACAGCCACCAGCAGGCCGCGCTGTACCGCGACCTGCACCCCGCGCCCGGCTCCCTGGTCACCGGCGTGCAACTGCAGGGCAAGGAGCTGAGCTACAACAACATCGCCGACGCCGATGCGGCATGGGAATGCGTGAAGAGCTTTGAAGCCGCCGCCTGCGTGATCGTCAAGCACGCCAACCCCTGCGGCGTGGCCGTGGGCCTAGACGCGCTGAGCGCCTACAGCAAGGCCTTCCAGACCGACCCCACCAGCGCCTTCGGCGGCATCATCGCCTTCAACCGCGTGGTGGACGGCCAAGCGGCGGCCCAGGTGAGCAAACAGTTTGTCGAGGTGCTGATGGCCCCCGACTTCACCGCCGAGGCGCTGGAGATCTTCAAGGCCAAAGCGAATGTGCGTCTGCTCAAGATCGCGCTGCCCGCACACGGTGGCAAGACCGACTGGGAACGCGGCCGTAACGCCATGGATGCCAAGCGCATTGGCTCGGGTCTGCTGCTGCAGACCGCTGACAACCACGAGCTGTCGCTGATCGACCTCAAGGTCGTGACGAAGAAGCAGCCCACGCTGGAAGAAATGGAAGACCTGCTGTTCGCCTGGAAGGTCGCCAAGTACGTCAAGAGCAACGCCATCGTCTTCTGCAAGGGCGGCATGACCATGGGCGTGGGTGCGGGCCAGATGAGCCGCCTGGACTCGGCCCGCATCGCCAGCATCAAGGCGGGCCACGCAGGCCTGACCTTGCAAGGCACGGTCGTGGCGAGCGACGCCTTCTTCCCCTTCCGCGACGGCCTAGACGTGGTGGTGGATGCGGGTGCGACCTGCGTGATCCAGCCCGGTGGCTCGATGCGCGACAACGAAGTGATCGACGCGGCCAACGAGCGCGGCGTGGCCATGGTCTTCAGCGGCGTGCGCCACTTCCGCCACTGAGATGATGGGTATCGCGACGGGGCTCGCGGCGGTGCGCGCGCATGCACCGCGACGATGAGACCCCGCCCCCTCGGCCCCGCTGGCTGGGGTGGGCCCTGATGGTGTTCATGGCACTGGTGGTGCTGGGCATGCTCAACCTGGGCTGGCGCATGCTGCAGCCGGGGCCGGACGCTGTGAGTGCCGCTCAGGGCGCGTCGGTTGCAGGCGGGCTAGGCAGCGCTGCCTCACCGCCCTCCGCACCGGCCGGACTTCGCCTGGTGGAGGCATCCGATTGCCTGCGCTGCCATGGCATGGAGCGCTACTACGTAGGCCCGTCGTTCCAGCAGATAGCAGCGCGGTACCGCGACCGCGCCGACGCAGTCGGTTACCTGGCCGGCAAGATCCGCAACGGGAGTGTGGGCGAGTGGGGCCGCACCTTGATGCCGCGCCACCCGCAAGTCACGGAAGCCCAGGCGCGCGAGATGGCGCAGTGGCTGGTGTCGCTGCCGGTGCCGTCCGCCGCGGCACAGGGCGCGTCGGCCGCAGAGCCCGCATCCGCCGCCCGCTGAACGGCGATGGCGGCCGGGTCTGGAGGCCCGCTGGGGCTCAGGCCCCAAAGTTCATCGGCAGACCCACATAGTTTTCCGCCAGCGACACCGAGGCCGCACGGGAGTGCACCAGGTAGTCCAGCTCCGCTTCCTGGATCTTCTGGCCGAACTCGCCGGTTTCCGGAAAGCGGTGCATCAGCGAAGTGAACCACCAGGAGAAGCGCTCGGCACGCCACACACGGCGCAGGCAGCGGTCGGAGTAGGTGTCGATGCCAACGGCTGACTTCTCTTTGTAGAACTCGGACAGCGCGGTCCACAGATAACCCACGTCGCTGGCGGCCAGGTTCAGGCCCTTGGCACCCGTGGGTGGCACGATGTGGGCGGCATCACCGGCCAGGAACATGCGGCCAAAGCGCATGGGCTCGGCCACAAAGCTGCGTAGCGGGGCGATGCTCATCTCCAGTGCGGGGCCGGTCACCAGGTTGGCGCGGGCCTCGGGGTCCAGGCGGTTGCCCAGCTCGGTCCAGAACTGGTCGATGGTCCAGTTCTCGACCTTGTCGGTGGTGGGCACCTGCACGTAGTAGCGGCTGCGCGTGGCGCTGCGCATGCTGCACAGCGCAAACCCGCGTTCGGTGTTGGCATAGATGAGTTCGTGCGACACCGGTGGCACATCGGCCAGCACACCCAGCCAGCCAAAGGGGTACACGCGCTCATAGGTCTTGAGCAGGTCGGCCGGTGCGCTGGCGCGGCACACGCCGTGGTAGCCGTCGCAGCCCGCGATGAAGTCACACGCCAGCTCGTGGGTCTGGCCATCCTTTTCGTACGTCACGCGTGGGTGCTGGCCGTCAAAGTCGTGCACTTGCACGTTCTGTGCGTCGTACACGGTGGTGAGGCCGGCCGCTGCGCGCGCATCCATCAGGTCGCGCGTGACTTCGGTCTGGCCGTACACCGTCACGCGGCTGCCGCCGGTCAGCTCGTGCAGATCGATGCGGTGGCGCTGGCCCTTGAACAGCAGCTCGATGCCGTCGTGGGGCAGGCCCTCGGCATGGGCACGGGCGCTCACGCCCGCCTGGTCCAGCAGGTCCATGCAGACCTTCTCCAGCACCCCGGCGCGGATGCGGCCGAGCACGTAGTCGGGACTGCGCTGCTCGATGATGACGGCGTCAACGCCGGACTTGTGAAGCAACTGACCGAGCAGCAGGCCGGCGGGGCCGGCACCAACGATGGCAACCTGGGTGCGCATGGGAAACCTCTGGGAATGGGGTGGGGGAGATGGGGATACCAAAAACCAGTGGCCTTGAGCGTAGGTTGATCCAGATCAAAGCGATATCCGGCGCTGCCGATTGCGTGCGATCAGTCGATGCTTTGTGCGATGATCGCGCAGTCTCCGGGGTGATGCGGGTGGTCAGGCCCGGTGGTGAGTGCACCGAGTCGCTGCAGGGCCCCCGTAACCCCGGCTTTCGAACCCCGCTCAATTCCCCGGTCCCCAACCCGTCACCCCCATGGCTTCCACTCCCATCGCCAAGGCAGACTTCATCGAAGGCATGGCCAAAGGCATGGCCGTGCTGGAGAGTTTCGACACCGAGCGCCAGCGTCTGAACGCCACGCTGGCGGCGCAGCGCACCGGCCTCACGCGGGCAGCGGCGCGGCGGCACCTGTTGACCCTGGCGCACCTGGGGTATCTGGAGACGGATGGCAGCTACTTCTGGCTGGCGCCCAAGGTGCTTCGGTTTTCGGGCAGCTACCTCGCGTCTGCCCGGTTGCCGCGCGTGCTGCAGCCCACGCTGAACCGGCTGGCAGCCCAGACCCAGCAGTCATTCTCGGCGGTGGTGCTGGATGGGGATGAGGTGGTGATCGTGGCGCGCAGTGGCGTGTATGGCGCGCCGTCGCGGGTGCTGGCCTATGGCCTGCACCTGGGCGCGCGGCTGCCGGCCCACCCTACGTCCACCGGCCGCGTGTTGCTGGCGGCGCTGCCCCCGGCGGAGTTGACCGCCTGGCTCAAGAACCGGCCCCTGCACCGCCTCACGCCCCAAACCATTACGCAGGTAGGCCCGCTGCGGCAGGTGATCACCAAGGTGCGGCGGGACGACTATTGCCTGGCCGTGGAGGAGCACGAGCTGGGCGTGCACGCGCTGGCTGTGCCGCTGCGCAACCTGCAGGGCCATACGGTGGCGGCGCTCAACGTGGTGGCGTCGCCCAAGCAGATGGACGAGGGCAGCCTGCAGCGCGACATGCTGCCGCTGCTGCAGGAGGCCGCCCGCGAACTGCGCGGACTGCTGTGACTGTTCGCCACAAGCCTCGTCGCCATGAAAAATGGCCCTCGGGAGGGCCATTCGGTGCCAAATTGGCAGGAAGCGCTAGTGCAATATGCGCTGCTAGCTATTATTTTGAGAGCGTCTTGAATACTTCACGCGCAGCAGCCACGGTGGCTGCCACGTCGTCGGCGGTGTGGGCGGCGCTCACGAAGCCCGCTTCATACAAGGCCGGTGCAATGTAGATGCCCCGGTCCAGCAGACCGTGGAACAGCTGGTTGAAGCGCGCGCTGTCGGTTTGGAGCACCTGGGCATAGTTCTGCGGCAGTTCGGGCAGCAGGAAGAAGCCAAACATGCCGCCCTCGCAGTCACCGCAGAACGGCACGCCTTCCGCCGTGGCAGCGGCTTGCAGGCCATCGACCAGCGAGCGGGTGCGGGCCGACAGCGCATCGAAGAAGCCGGGCTTTTGGATCTCGCGCAGCGTGGCCAGACCACAGGCCGTGGCCACCGGGTTGCCCGACAGCGTGCCCGCCTGGTACACGCCGCCCAGCGGTGCGAGGTGCTCCATGATGGCGCGCGGGCCGCCAAAGGCCGCCAGCGGCATGCCTCCACCGATCACCTTGCCCAGCACGGTGATGTCGGGTTGGAAGCCGGGGATGCTCTTGGCGTACACGCTTTGCGCGCTGCCCAGGGCCACGCGGAAACCGGTCATCACTTCATCCAGCACCAGCAGCGCACCGTATTCGGTGCACAGCTCGCGGCAGCGCTGCATGAACGGCACGCTCGCGCGCACCAGGTTCATGTTGCCCGCAATGGGTTCGATCATCACGCAGGCCAGCTCCTTGCCGTGCAGGGCAAAGGCTTCTTCCAGCTGGGCGACGTTGTTGTATTCAAGCACCAGGGTGTGCTGCACCACTTCGGGCGGCACACCGGCGCTGGTGGCATTGCCAAACGTGGCCAGGCCCGAGCCGGCCTTGACCAGCAGCGAGTCGGCATGGCCGTGGTAGCAGCCTTCGAACTTGATGAACTTGCTGCGGCCCGTGGCGCCACGGGCCAGGCGGATGGCGCTCATGCCCGCTTCGGTGCCCGAGCTGACCAGACGAATCATCTCCATGGACGGCACCAGGCTCAGGATCTCCTCGGCCAGCTCGACTTCGCGCTCGGTGGGGGCGCCAAAGCTGAAGCCTTCGAGCGCCGCCTTCTGCACCGCGTCGAGCACGGCGGGGTGGCCGTGGCCGAGGATCATCGGGCCCCAGGAGCCGATGTAATCAATGAAGCGCTGGTCGTTCGCATCCCAGAAGTAGGCGCCTTTCGCGCGCTTGACGAAGCGGGGTGTGCCTCCGACCGCCTTGAAGGCCCGCACGGGCGAATTCACGCCTCCGGGGATTAGCGCCTTGGCGCGTTCGAACAGGGGAATATTGAGATCAGTGCTTGGTGTCATGGGGTGGCATCACAAAACCCTCCAGGGCCTGTGTTTCATCAATCGTGGTTTCTTCTTCGTCGCCGTCGGTCTCGTCGTCCTCAGGCTGTGCCCAGAACATGCGGTCGGGCACGATGTGCCCCATGCCGGGGCGAAAGCCTGCGTCCAGGCAGCGGTCGAGGTAACCCAGCGCTTCGCTGGTGGCTTCGCCCAAGTCGTTGCCGCTGGCCACCAGGGCAGTGAGTGCGGCCGAGAGCGTATCGCCCGCGCCCGAGAAGGTGGCGTCAAACAGCTCGAACTTGCCACTGCCCAGCACGGTCTGCGGCGAGGCCAGCACGTTCTCGACGAACTGCTCGGGCAAGGGGATGCCAGTGACCAATGTGTAGGGCACGCCCATCTCGGACGCTGCGCGGGCAATGTCCCGGGCGGTGGGGCTGCGCTCGCCCGTCCAGTCCGGCAGCAGCCAGCGCCACAGGGTGCTGTGGTTTCCAACCAACACCGAGGTCTGGGGCAGCAGCAGCTCGCGGAAGGCGTCGAGGTACTCGTCGATCAGCTCGTCCCTCCACCAGGACAGGTTGGGCATGTAGGCGATCACGGGGACTTCGTCATAGTCGGTCGTGATCTCGGCAATGGTGCTGATGTTCTCGGGGCTGCCCACAAAGCCGACCTTGATCGCCTGCACGGGCAGGTCTTCCAGCACGGCCCGCGCCTGCTCGGACACAGCCTCGTCGTCGAAGCTGAAGTGGTCAAAAATCTGAGCGGTGTCGCGGGCATAGGCCCCGGTGACCACGGCGATCGGATGCCCGCCGACCGAGGCGATGGTGGTGATGTCGGCGGTCAGTCCGCCGGCTCCGCTGGGGTCGCTGGCATTGAACACCAGCACACAGGCCGGGCTCGCTTCCTCCGCGTCATCGTCGTCAATATCTGGGATTTCTGGGGGGGGAAGGGAGGCTTTGATGGTCATGGACCAGATCCTGCTGGAGGGGTGGCACGGAAGCTGCAGGCCGCGGAGATCACTAGATACAATCGTTGCATTCTATGTGAAGGCCCTTTAAGCTGTGACCGACTTTAAAACTTGGATGTGTTTGATTTGCGGCTGGATTTATGACGAGGCTGAGGGGTCTCCCGAACACGGCATTCCACCCAACACCCCCTGGGATCAGGTCCCGATGAACTGGACCTGCCCAGAATGTGGCGCCCGCAAGGAAGATTTCGAGATGGTCCAGATCTGAGGCGCTCCAGCACCAATCGCTGCTGCGTTGTTTATTTTCTCCATCGGGAGCAGTGACAATTGACTACAACAGGCGCATCTTTCAAAGTGCTCGTGGTGGATGACAGCAACACCATCCGTCGAAGCGCCGAGATTTTTCTCAAGCAGGGGGGGCACGAAGTCTTGTTGGCCGACGACGGCTTTGATGCTTTGGCCAAAGTCAACGATTACCAGCCTCAGCTGATTTTCTGCGACATCCTCATGCCCAAGCTCGACGGGTACCAGACCTGCGCCATCATCAAGCGCAACGCCCGTTTCGCAGATACCCCGGTGGTGATGCTGTCCTCCAAGGACGGCGTGTTCGACAAGGCGCGTGGGCGCATGGTCGGCTGCCAGGAATATCTCACCAAGCCGTTTACCAAAGACCAGCTGTTGCAGGCAGTGCAGCAGTTTGGCAATTCCCAACAAGGAGCCATGTAATGCCCATTCAGAAAGTATTGGTCGTCGACGACTCGAAGACCGAGTTGATGTTTTTGACGGACCTGCTTCAGAAAAAAGGCATGCAAGTCCGTACCGCAGAAAATGCCGAAGAGGCGTTTCGCCGTCTGGCCGAAGAAAAGCCTGACCTCATCCTGATGGATGTGGTGATGCCGGGCCAAAACGGTTTTCAGCTCACGCGTGCCATTACCCGTGACCCCCTTTACGCTGATGTGCCCATCATCATGTGCACCAGCAAGAACCAGGAAACCGACCGTGTCTGGGGCATGCGCCAGGGTGCGCGCGGCTACATCACCAAGCCGGTGGATCCCGCAGAGCTGCAGGCCAAAATTGACGCTCTGAACTGAGGCAGCGGCGCGCTCATGGCAAACCGCGAAGCCCTACGGGAGCTCCAGACCCGACTTGCCAGCCGTTTGCAGGCTGCAAGGTCCGAAGGTACGTCTGTGTCCTCCTGGCTGGCTGTAGAGTCCGCCGGGAATTTCTATTTGCTGCCCCTGGGGCAGTCCGGGGAAATCTTCCCTTGGGTATCGGTGCAGGCCGTGCCTTACACCCAGAGCTGGTTTCTGGGGGTGGCCAACCTGCGCGGCGGCTTGGTGGGGGTGGTGGATCTGGCTGGGTTGCTGGGGTCCACCGCAGCACGCACAGAGCAAGCGCTGTCCGAGGCCAGCCTGCTGGCATTCAATGCGGCGCTCGACGTTAATGCTGCCTTGCTGGTGGACCGCCTCGCCGGTCTGCGCGGCACGGATGCGTTTGTGTCGTCCGAGCCGCCCGCCGAGGATTCACCCAGCTTCTTCGGCACCACCTATATCGATTCCAGTGGCACACGCTGGCAGGAGCTGAACTTGCAGATCCTGTCCCAACATCCCGCTTTCCTGAGCATCAGTGCTTGAGTTTTTCTGTAAGGCTGCACCATGTCCGTCGTCAATCAATTTGGAAAACTGTTCAACCGGAAACCCGCCACGCCTGACACCGGCGCAGCCACCGGCGCGACCGACGATGGGCAGGATCTCCTGGCCACGGGGGCTCTGGATGGTTCGCAACTGCGCGACTCCTACCAGGCCGAAGCCATGAACAGCGTCCAGGGCGACCCCGACGGCTACACGCCCGAGTTGACCGCACCCGAGGCCGAAGAAGACCTCATCAGCCTGCCCCTGCTGGGCCGTTCGACCGCTGCCGGCCATCAGCGCCGACTGCTGGCCTTGCTGGCCGTGGGTGTGGTGGTGCTGGCGCTGATCGCCGGTTGGGTGCTGCAGCAGGCCGACCGTTCCGCACAGCAATTGGCTGCTACCGGCCAGTCGCTGATGCAGTCGCAACGTCTTGCCAAGTCGGTGTCGCAGGCGCTGGTGGGTAGCCCACAGGCCTTCCCGGACGTGGTGGAAAGCTCTGGCGTGCTGGCCCGCAACGTGCGCGCCCTGAATGCCGGTGACAACGAGCTGGGTGTGCAGTCGCTGGGTGAGCCCTTCAAACCCGATCTGGACGCCGTCAACCCCCTGATGGAGCGCGCCGAGCGCAACGCCAGCGTGGTGATGGGTCAGCAAAAGATCCTGACGCAGGTGGGTGACGCTCTGCGCACCATCAACCGCCAGTCGTCCGACCTGCTGGAAATCGCTGAAACGGTCTCCTCGCTCAAGCTGCAACAAAATGCGCCCGCTGCCGAAATCTCCGCCGCAGGCCAGCTGGTGATGTTGACCCAGCGTATCGGCAAGTCTGCCAACGAGTTCCAGACGATGGAAGGCGTGAGCCCTGAGGCCGTGTTCCTGTTGGGCAAGGACTTGAACTCCTTCAAGGAAATCGCGCAGGGCCTGCTGGAAGGCAGCCCCGAGTTGCGCCTGTCGGCCACCAAGGATGCGCAGACCCGCGAACAACTAGAAGCGCTGATCAAGCTGTACGAACAGACCCGGACCCAGGCCAGCGCGATTCTGGGCAACCTGCAAGGTCTGGTGTCTGCCCGCGAAGCACAGTCCGCCATCATTGCCGACAGCGAGCCACTGCGCCGCCAGCTTGAAGGTCTGCAGAGCAAGCTGTCCGCCCAGACCGGTTTGGGCGCCGGCCAGTTTGCCGCTCTGGCGCTGGCAGGCTTGTTCGTGCTGCTGTGCGGTATCGGCATTTCGCGCGTCCAGCTGCTGGACAGCCGTGGCCGTCAGGCAGCGGCTGAAAACCAGCAACGCGACGCCAAGCGCCAGGAGCAGGAAGCCAAGCGCGTCAACGACGCCAACCAGGCCGCCATTTTGCGTTTGATGAACGAACTGCAGTCGGTCGCTGAAGGTGACCTGACGCAAGAAGCCACCGTGACGGAAGACATCACGGGCGCCATTGCCGACTCGGTGAACTACACGGTGGAAGAGCTGCGCCAACTGGTGGGCAGCGTGCAGAACACGGCGACCCGCGTGGCGCAGACGACTGCCCAGGTGGACAACACCTCGACCGAACTGTTGGCGGCATCGACCGAGCAGCTGCGTGAAATTCGCGAAACCGGCCGCTCCGTTCTGGACATGGCGACCCGCATTAACGAGGTGTCTACACAAGCGCAAGAGTCCGCCACGGTGGCTCGTCAGTCGCTGCAAGCCGCGGACTCGGGTCTGCAGGCCGTGCAGAACGCCATCGGCGGTATGAACTCCATCCGTGACCAGATCCAGGACACCTCCAAGCGGATCAAGCGCCTGGGTGAATCGTCGCAGGAGATCGGTGAAATTACCGAGCTGATTTCTGACATTACCGAACAGACAAACGTGCTGGCTCTGAACGCTGCCATCCAGGCTGCATCCGCCGGTGAAGCCGGTCGCGGCTTCTCGGTGGTGGCGGAAGAAGTGCAGCGTCTGGCTGAACGTTCGGCCGATGCGACGCGCCAGATTTCTGCCCTGGTGAAAGCCATTCAAACCGATACCCAGGATGCCGTGGCTGCTATGGAGCGCTCCACGCAGGGTGTGGTGGAAGGGGCGCGCCTGTCCGACAGCGCTGGCACTGCGCTGACCGAGATTGACCGCGTGTCGCGCCGTTTGGCCGAACTGATTGAGCAGATTTCGTCTTCGACTTCCCGGGAAGCTGTTCTGGCCAACGAAGTGGCCGACAACATCCAGCACATTTTTGCGGTGACCGAGCAGACGGGGGAAGGTACCCGCACCACAGCGCAACAGGTGCGCGAGCTCTCGCACATGGCCGAGGAACTGCGCCAATCGGTGGCACGTTTCAAGATCGCCTGACGCAGCAGTTAGTCATCAACCAGCTGGCTCATTGCAGCCGGGGACGAATCCATGTCATCTATTGATGTCAACAATGCACCGGCCGCCGACGGGACCCAGGGAGATCAGGACCTGGGTCCTTTGGCTTGGGTGCTTGACGAGCTGCGCAAATCGCTGGACGGTGCTGTCAAGGCGATGCGGCGCTTTGTGCGTGATGCCGAGGTAGCACGCGAGTCCGATCTGGCGGCGCTGGACGCTGGCCCCCTGCGCATTGCGCGCCAGCAACTGCACCAAGCCTGTGGTGCGCTGGAAATGGTGGGCATGGGCCCTCCGGCGCTGGTGTTGCGGTCCATGGAATCGGCGGTGCAGAAGTTTGTTCAGCGCCCCGAAACCTGCAGCGATGACGCTGCCGCCGTGATCGAGCGCGCCAGTTTTGCGCTGATCGAATACCTGGAAACCGTGCTGGCGGGCAAAGCGGTATCGCCCGTGGCCCTGTTTCCGCAATACCGCGATGCCCAGGCATTGGCAGGCGCTGATCGCGTTCATCCCGCTGACCTCTGGCCGGTGGAGCGCCGTTTCCGTGAACCCGAAGGTGCGGTGTCGCGCCCACCTCTGCCCTACGGTCCGGAGGCGCGGGCGCGGCTGGATGCTGCTGTGCTGCGCATCGTCAAGTCGGGGGACCTGAAGGCCGCCCTGAGCCTGCGCGACACCTGCCTGGGCTTTGTGGCTGCACAAACAGATCGGCAGGCGCGTGCGTTCTGGAAAATTTGCGCGGGTTTCTTCGATGCGTTTGGCTCGGGCCTTTTGCCGCCAGATGTGTACGTCAAGCGCGTGGCATCCCGTGTGCTCATGCAGTACGCCACCTTGGCCAAGGGCGATCCGACGATCGCCGACCGGCTGGTGCAGGACCTGCTGTTCTTCTGCTCACAGGCCAAGGTGGCCGATCTGGCAGACGACGCAGCGCCCTCATTGCGTGCTGTCCGTCAGGCCTTTGCGCTGGACCGCTTCAAGCCGGTGGACTACGAGACGGCCCGCTTCGGACGTTTTGACCCGGCGGTGTTGACGCAGGCGCGCAAGCGCATTGCCTCGGCCACGGAAACCTGGTCTGCCCTGGCGGGTGGCGACCGCAACAAACTCAAGCCAGCGGCAGACCAGTTCAGCCTGGTGTGCGATTCGCTGCGCAAGCTCCATCCGGGCAGTGAGAATCTGGCGCAGGCGCTGACGCGTGCCCTGGATTCAACCACCCGGTCGGGCGAACCCCCGTCGCCCGCATTGGCGATGGAAGTGGCTACCTCCGTGCTGTACCTGCAGGCAGCTTTTGAAGAGTTGGACACGGCAGACGAACAGATGGAAGCCCGCGCCAGCCGTCTTGCAGAGCGTCTGGATGCGGTCACGGCGGGTGCCGAACCCGAACCCCTTGAACAATGGATGGAAGAGCTGTACCGCCGGGTCAGCGACAACCAGACCATGGGCAGCGTGGTCGATGAGCTCCGGGTGACCCTGGGCGAGGCCGAAAAGGCCATGGACCAGTTTTTCCGCAACCCGAAGGACACTGGTGTGCTGGCGACCGTGCCAGGGCATCTTGCGCAGATGCGCGGCGTGCTGTCGGTGCTGGGGCTGGATCAGGCATCACTGGCTGTGGTCCGCATGCGCGACACGGTGGAGCGCCTGCTGATCAACGAGGTGCCCGAAGAAGAACGCCAAAGCGCGTTTGAAAAGCTGGGTAACAGCCTGGGTGCATTGGGTTTCCTGATCGACATGCTGAGCTATCAGCGCACCATGGCGCGCAAGCTCTTTGTGTACGACGAAGAACTGGGCGAGCTGCGCATCCTTATGGGTAAAACCCGTGCGCGCGCCTCTGATGCTGTGGAAGAAGCGCCTGCCAAGCTGGAAGAGCGTTCTGCCACCTTGGTGCCAGACGTGATTCCCCGCTTTCCGGTGCAGGAGCCTGTCAGCGAGCCCACGGACTTTGCGCCGTTCCCTGATTTTGAGTCGGCCCCCGCAGCCGATGCCAGCGTTTCCGCAGAGCCCGCAGGCCTGGCCCCGGACATCTCCTTTGACGTTCCCGCCGTTGCCGCGCCCGTACCGCTGGAAGCAGCCGCTTCGGCGGCTGCGGCTGCGCCCGCTCCAGCGCCCGATGTCGAAGATGAACTGCTCGACGTGTTCCTCGAAGAGGCACGCGAAGTGGTGGTCAACGGCCTGGCTGCCATTGAGCAGCTGCGGGGTGAACCTGGTGACCTGAGCGAGCAGACCACACTGCGCCGTGCGTTCCATACGCTCAAGGGCAGCTCGCGCATGGTGGGGCTGAATGACTTTGGCGAAGCAGCCTGGTCGATGGAGCAGGTGCTCAACGTCTGGCTGGCCGAACAAAAGCCCATGCAGCCGAGCTTGTTGCAGTTGTCCACCGACGCACTGCATGCTTTCAGTAGCTGGGCAGACGACATCGCCGCAGGCCGCGCGACGGGCTGGGACCCTGAGTCCTTCCGCCGGTCGGCAGACGCCATGCGCCTGGATGGCACGCTGGTACCGCTGGCGATGCCATCGGGTGGCGGTATTGCGCCCGAACCTACAGCACCACAGGCCGCGCCGGAGCTTGCCGAGGCCGCGCCAGAGCCGGTGGATGCCCTCTCCGCCGAAGTGCTCAGCGAAGAACTGACGGTGCCGGATTTCCAGGCCACCGAGATATCCGAGCATGTGCCCGAACCGCCCGTCGAGAGCGCCAACGGTGCCCCGGAAGTGGCCGAGGAGATCGACTTCTCAGTGTTCACTGCAGCTTTGAACGAGTCTGCCCACGAACCTGCACCTGTGGTCGATCCGTCCAGCGTGGACTTTGTCCTCGACCTGGAGCTGCCTGACCTGGAACCTGTGTCTGCGGAAGCGCCTGTGCCCGCAGTGGATCACGCAGAATCTGTCGATGCGCCGCTGCAAGCGCCCGCAGGCGCCCTGGGCGACGAACTATTGCTGCCAGAAGACCTGGTGCTCGATGCCGCCGAACCGCAAAACGCGGTGGATACAGAGGCCCGCATTCCTTCGGATGGGCTGGAAGCCCTGGACGTGGCTGAGTTGGAGAAGCTGCTGGAGGCCGAGTCGGCCGAGGCTGCCGAACTGCTTGCACCTGCCCCCGAGGACGTGGCTGTGGCCAGTTCCGAAGCGTTGCCAGACGACCTGATCGCTGATGTGGAGCCCGCGCAAGAAGTGGCGCATCTGCTCGATGCCCTGCCGCAGGAAGAAGGCGGCAGCGACGATGCCGTCAAGGTCATCGACACGCTGCGCATCGGTATCCCGCTGTACAACGTGTACCTGAATGAGGCCGATGAATGGTCTCGTCGCTTGGTGACCTGTTTGCAGGAATGGGCGCTGGAGCTGCATGAGCCGCTGCCTGACACGGCCGTGGCCCTGTCGCACTCTCTCGCCGGCAGTTCGGCCACGGTGGGCTTCACCGCGCTGTCCGAAATGGCCCGCGTGCTGGAGCACACGCTGCAGCATGTGCAGCTGCAGTCGGGTGGCACCGAGGAACAAGCGGCCGCGTTCATGGCTGCAGCGGAAGACATCCGCCGCCTGTTGCACCAGTTTGCTGCCGGGTTCCTCAAAGAGCCCAGCCCGGAAGTGCTGGCCCAGCTGCGCCAGATTCTGGAAACCGAGGTGGTCAGCACCCAGTCTCCACCCGAGGAAGATGCGCAGGCCTACCTCGACGCCGCAGAGCAGGAAGCGTCCGAAATTGCTGCGGCCGAGTTGGCACCTGAGCCGGTGGTGGAGGTGCCTGTGGTGGATGCAGAGCCTGAGGCTGTTGCACCCGCTGTGCCTGCCCCCGTGGTGGGCCATGTGGCGCCCGCGCTGTCTGCCGTCATCCACGACCACGATCAGCACATTGACGATGCCATCGCGCACGCCATTGCCTCGATCCCGGACGCGGACGACGACATCGATGCGATCGACGTCATCGACCCTGACCTGTTCCCCATCTTCGAGGAAGAGGCGGCCGAGTTGCTGCCCCAGCTCGGTGGTGCGTTGCGCCAATGGGCGTCGCGCCCCGACAACCTCAGCGCCCGCAGCGAAGTATTGCGGGCCCTGCACACGCTCAAGGGCAGTTCGCGACTGGCCGGGGCGATGCGCCTGGGCGAAATGGCCCACCGGCTGGAATCTGCGATCGAGCAGCTGGACGCAGAAACCGTCACGGCCGACCAGATCGAGCCGTTGCAAGGCAGTTTCGATGGACTGCAAGCCAACTTCGAGGCGCTGCGTGCCATTGGTCAGGGGCCTTCCGACACAGTGGTTACTCTGCCGGTCGAAGCCACACCCGCCTTGCGTGCCAATGTGGCGGATGCGGCCGACGCGGCCGACGCCTCCGTCCCCTCGCCGGCAGCATCTTCTGCCAAGCCGCTGGCGATAACGGCTCCGGCCGTGCGCCTGCCCGGACCGTCCCAGCTGGCGCCCCTGCGGGTGGCAGCCAACCAGTCGGTGCGCGTGCGTGCACAGCTGCTGGACCGCCTGGTCAACCAGGCGGGCGAGGTGATGATCAGCCGTTCGCGCCTGGACGCGCGCTTGGGCCAGTTCCGCAGCTCACTCACCGATCTGTCGGGCAATCTGGACCGCTTGCGCCAGCAGTTGCGCGACATCGAGGTGCAGGCCGAATCTCAGATGCAGTCGCGTCTGGCGCTGTCCAAGGACTCTGCTGCGGGCTTCGATCCGCTGGAGTTCGACCGCTTCACGCGGGTGCAAGAGTTGACCCGCATGATGGCCGAGTCGGTCAATGACGTGGCCACGGTGCAGCGCAATCTACAACGCGCCATGGAAGGCGCTGAAGATGACTTGATTGCCCAAGGCCGCCAGGCGCGTGAGCTGCAGCGGGATCTGCTGCGCACACGTATGGTGGAGTTCGAGGGGATTGCCGAGCGCTTGTACGCGGTGGTGCGCCAGGCCTCGAAGGAAACCGGCAAGCAGATCAAGCTGGACATCACCGGCGGCTCCATCGAAATGGACCGTGGCGTGCTGGACCGCATGACGCCCGCCTTCGAACATTTGTTGCGCAATTGCGTGGCCCACGGCATTGAAGAGCCTGAAGTGCGCACGGCGGCCGGCAAGCCGTCGTCGGGCACCATCACGGTGGATCTGCACCACGAAGGCAATGACGTATCGGTCGAGTTCCGCGATGACGGAGCGGGTCTGAACCTGCCGCGCATTCGCGAAAAGGCCGTGTCTCAGGGCATCGTGGAGCCCGGCGTGGAGCTGAGCGATGCGGATGCGGCCAACCTGATCTTCATGCCAGGCTTCTCGACGGCCTCCGAAGTGACCGGTCTGGCAGGGCGTGGCATCGGCATGGACGTGGTGCGTGCTGAGATCAATGCGCTGGGCGGCCGCATCGAAACCTCCACCGAGGCGGGCAAAGGCGCGGCATTCCGCATGGTGCTGCCGTTGACCACCGCAGTGACGCAGGTGGTGATGCTGCGCTCGGGTGATCTGGCAATCGGCGTTCCAGCCAACGTGGTCGAGATCGTCCGCCGCACCTCGGCACCTGACTTGGCAGAGGCTTACCGTACCGGCGTGTTTGACGACGGCATGGAGAAAATTCCGTTCTTCTGGTCAGGAGCCCTGCTGCAGTCGTCCACCCGCAGCACCGAGCCAGCGGGTAAGACCCGCCCGGTGGTGATCTTCCGAAGCGCTGCCCAGCGTGTTGCGATGCACGTGGACGAAGTGCTGGGCAACCAGGAAGTGGTGGTGAAGAACCTGGGGCCGCAGTTGTCCCGTCTGCCGGGTCTGGCGGGCATGTCCGTGCTGGCATCGGGTGCCGTGGTGCTCATCTACAACCCGGTGGCCTTGGCCACGGTGTATGGCGACCAGGTGCGTGCGGCCAGTGCCGACATGGCACCAGCGCCCGACACCCCCGCCGCAGGCGGCACGGGTAAGGCCGTCGTGTCTCAGCAGTTGTCGGGACCGAGCCAGGTGCCGCTGGTGCTGGTGGTGGACGATTCCATCACCGTGCGCCGCGTGACGCAGCGTCTGCTGCAGCGCGAAGGCTACCGTGTGGCCCTGGCGGCCGATGGCCTGCAGGCGCTGGAGCGTCTGCAGGAAGAGCGCCCGACGGTGGTCCTGTCCGACATCGAAATGCCGCGCATGGACGGCTTCGATCTGGCGCGCAACATCCGTGCAGACGGTGCCTTGCGTGATCTGCCCATCATCATGATCACCTCGCGGATTGCTGAAAAGCACCGCGAGCACGCGATGGAGCTGGGTGTGAACCATTACCTGGGCAAGCCCTATTCGGACGAAGAGCTGCTGAGCCTGATCCAGCACTACGCGCGCATCGCTGCGGCGGCCGAGGCCTGACACCATGCTGGCCCACTCCCGACCCTGCGAGTCAGCCTGGGTCGGGAGTGCTCTCTTGTTGCCTTGCCTTGTGGTGTCCTGTGCATGGACAGGGCGGACCGAGTCACCGTGATGGACCCGCTGGCACCATCCCCTTCTCCCGATCCCCGGCTGCTGGCCTGCCTGGCCCTGGTGGCGCGCGAGCGGGCTTCGGACCTGTTTTTGCTGGCGGGTGCAGCGCCCACCATCAAGCGGCAGGGTGCCTTTGTCCCCATCACACAGCAAGTTCTGGCGGCCGACGATGTGCGGCATATGGCCTATTCCATCTTGCGCGAGGCCCAGTGCAAGGAGTTCGAGACCACGATGGAGTGCGACCTCTCGCTGCAGACCGCCGACGGGGAGCGCTTTCGCGTGAACGTGCACATGCAGCGGGGGCAGGTCGGCATGGTGATCCGCCATGTGATAGCGCGGATCCCGACGCTGGAAGAACTGGGGTTGCCGCCCGTCCTCCAGCGGCTGGCGTTTCTCAAAGGGGGCCTGGTCTTGACGGTGGGCTCCGCAGGTTCGGGCAAGACCACCACGCTGGCCGCGTTGCTGGACCATCGCAACACGCACACTGGCGGGCACATCCTCACGGTAGAAGACCCCATCGAATACCTGCACAGCCACAAAAAATCCCTAGTGACGCAGCGCGAGGTGGGTCTCGACACCCTGTCGTATGACGAGGCGCTGCGCCGTGCCATGCGCGAGGCGCCCAACGTGATCATGATCGGCGAGATCCGCGACCGGGCCACCATGCAGCACGCGCTGCACTACGCAGAGTCCGGCCACTTGTGTGTGTCCACCCTGCACGCCAACAATGCCAACCAGGCGGTGCAGCGCATCGTGAATTTTTTCCCCGAGGACGCGCACCGCCAGCTGCTCATGGACCTGTCCCTCAACCTGCGGGCGGTGGTGGCGCAACGCCTGGTGCCGGGCCTTGCGGGCCACTTGGTGCCTGCCACCGAGATCATGCTGCTCACGCCCTATGTGGCCGAACTGATCCAGAAGGGGCAGATCGACGAACTCAAGACCGCCATCACCCGCAGTGGCGAGCAGGGCATGTGGAGTTTTGATCAGTCACTGCTGGGCATGGTGGAGGCGGGCACGATATCGCCCGAAGAAGCCATCGCTAACGCAGACAACCGCACCGATGTGCGTTTGCGACTGCGGCTGGCCGCCGGTGCCTCGCTGGGCGGTGAGAGCATGCAGATGGCGCCGGAGGAGCCCCCGCCGGACGACCCGCCGCCCACCGCGCATCGCTAGCCCTCGGCGACCTGCTTGAGTCTGTGGGTCCGTGTGTTGTCACCCTGCAGCCGTCTTCACCACGGCATACCGCTCCAACGTGCGTTGCCGTGCGGCATCGTGCTCCACCACGGGCAAGGGGTAGGTGTCTCCCAGGCGCACGCCCGCTTCCTGCAACTCCAGTGGGCGCGCCAGCCAGGGGGCGTGGAGTGCCTTGGTGGGGAGCGCTGCGATCTGGGGTAGGTAACGGCGGATGAACTTGCCCTCCGGGTCGAACTTCTCGCTCTGGCTCACCGGGTTGAAGATGCGGAAATAGGGCTGGGCATCACACCCGCTGGAACTGGCCCACTGCCAGCCACCGTTGTTGGCGGCCAGGTCGAAGTCATTGAGGAGCGTGGCAAAGTAGGCCTCGCCGCGGCGCCAGTCCAGCCCCAAGTCCTTCACCAGAAAGCTTGCCACCACCATGCGCAGGCGGTTGTGCATGTAGCCCGTCTGGTTGATCTGCGCCATGGCGGCATCCACCAGCGGGTAGCCGGTGCGGCCCTCGCACCAGGCGGCAAACAGGGCGTCGGCCCCGGGGCCGGTCTCCCAGGCGATGGCGTCGTAGGCCGGTTTGAAGCTCTGGCCCACCACATGCGGGTGGTGGTGCAGGATCTGGAAGTAGAAGTCCCGCCAGATCAGTTCGCTGAGCCAGGTCGTGGCGCCCGGGTTGCCCTCCAGCATCAGGCGGTGCGCCGTGCGTGCCAGCAAGCGCGGCGAGATGGTGCCAAAACGCAGGTGCACGCTCAGGTAGCTGGGCCCTTTCACCGCCGGAAAGTTGCGCGTGTCCTCATACCGCTCGATGCGGCCGAGAAAATCGTCGAATAACTGCTGTGCGCCCTGGGCGCCGGTGGGCAGGCGCAGCTGGGACAGCGCTGTGGGCTCAAACCCGAGGTCCTGCAAGGTGGGCACAGGCTGGCAATGAGCCTCTGGGCGCGCCGCCAAATGGTGGGCGTGGCGCTCCACCGGATAGCTCTTGAGCTGGAACACATCGATCTTCTTGAGCCAGGCATTCTTGTACGGCGTGAACACGCTGTACGGGTTGCCGGTCTGCGTCAGCACCTCGCTGCGCTCGAGCAGGGTATGGTCCTTGAACGTGTGGAAGGCCTTGCCTGCAGCCGCCAGGCGCGTGCGCACCAAGCGGTCGCGGTCCAGCGCCTGGGGTTCGTCATCGTGGTTGGCAAAGACCGCCTGCACGTCCAGGGCGTTGGCCAGTGCCGGAATGGCATCGCTGGCCACCGCGTGCCACACGATGAGGCCTCCCCGCCCCTGAGGCGACAGCGCGCGCAAGCTGTCGTCCAGCTCCACCAGCGACTCGCGGATGAACTCCACCCGCCGGTCGGCGCGGGGCAGGGCATCGAGAATGTCCTTGTCAAAGACAAAAGCGCAGAACACCTGCTCGCAGCGCGTCAGCGCGTGGTACAGGGCCGCTTGGTCGTGGGCACGCAGGTCGCGGCGGAACCAGACCAGGCCACGGGAGTAAGTGGGCTCGGGGGAGGGGGGCATGTTCACCGTTAAAATTGCGGGATGTCTTTCGATTCTGCGCCCATCAACCTGACGCATCACTTCCTGATCGCGATGCCCGGCCTGGAAGATGAGTCTTTTGCGCGCAGCGTCGTCTATCTGTGTGAGCACAGCGAACGCGGTGCGCTCGGCCTCATCATCAACAAGCCCACCGATATCACCCTCAAGGGCCTGTTTGACAAGGTGGACCTGTCGCTGCGCCGCGAGGACCTCACCAAAGAGCCCGTTTTTCAGGGCGGCCCGGTGCAGACCGAGCGCGGATTTGTGCTGCACGAACCCATGCTCATGGACAAGGGGGAAACCGACGAGTCGGCCTACGCCTCCACCATGACCATCCCCGGTGGCCTGGAGATGACCACCTCCAAGGACGTGCTCGAAGCCCTTTCCACTGGCGCAGGTCCCCGCCGCGTGCTCATCACGCTGGGGTATTCGTCCTGGGGCGAGGGTCAGTTGGAGTCTGAGCTTGCCGAGAACGCCTGGCTCACGGTGGCCGCCGATCTGTCGGTGATCTTCGACACGCCCGTGCCCGAGCGGTACGACCGGGCCCTGTCGCTTCTGGGCCTGCAGGCCTGGATGCTGTCGCCCGAGGCGGGGCACGCATGACTGGCGCGCCCGCTCAGTCCATCCAGCCGCCAGCCGTTCCTGCGCATTTCCAGACCTTTCTTGCTTTTGACTTTGGGCTCAAGCGCACGGGCGTGGCCTCGGGCAACCGCATGCTCAAGAGCGCCACACCCCAGCGCACCATCCAGGCCGAGGGCGACGCCCGTTTTGCCCAGGTGGCCGAGCGCATCAAGGAATGGCAGCCCGATGCGCTGGTGATCGGCGTGCCCTACCACCCCGACGGTGCGGCCCACGAAAACACCGCGCGTGCTCTCAAGTTCGGGCGCCAGTTGCGCGGGCGCTTTGGCTTGCAGGTGTTCGAGGTGGACGAGCGCTACAGCACCACCGAAGCCATTGCAGGTGGTGCCAAGGATGCCGACGCGGCCTCGGCCTGCATCATCCTGGAACAGTTTTTGAGGAATCTCCCATGACCACCCCATCCCCTGGAATGTCCGGTAGCTTGGTGCTAGACGCCGAGGCGCTGTACCGCGAACTGCTGCGCGGCGTGCGCAGCATGTTGACCCCCACCACGCGCCTGGCGGGCATCGCCTCCGGTGGCGCCTGGCTGGCCGAGCGCCTGCAAAAAGACCTGGGCCTGGAAGGCCCGGCCGGTGTGTTGTCATCGGTGATGCACCGCGACGACTTCGCCCAGCGTGGCCTGTCGGCCAGTGCGCAGACCGCGCTGCCGTTTGACGTGAACGGTGCCGACGTGCTGGTGCTGGACGACGTGCTCTACACCGGCCGCACCATCCGCGCCGTGCTCAACGAGCTGTTCGACTATGGCCGCCCCGCCAGCGTGCGCCTGGCTGTGCTGGTGGACCGTGGCGGACGCGAGCTGCCCGTGCAGGCCGACTTTGCTGCTGCCCGGGTGGCCTTGCCGGTCGCCCATTCGCTGGCCCTGGCGCGTGGCGACAGCGGCACCTTCCAATTCCAAGTCCAAGACAAAGACTAAAGAGGCCTGACCGTGCTGCACAAGCGCAATCCCCAACTCAACGGCAACGGCGAACTCATCCACCTGCTGTCCATCGAGGGCCTGCCGCGCGACATCGTCACGCACATCCTCGACACGGCCGCCAACTTCGTCAGCGTCAACGACCGCGAAGTCAAGAAGGTGCCCCTCTTGCGCGGCAAGAGCGTGTTCAACCTGTTCTTCGAGAACAGCACGCGTACGCGCACCACGTTCGAGATCGCGGCCAAGCGCCTGTCGGCCGACGTGATCAACCTGGACATCGCGCGCAGCTCGGCCAGCAAGGGCGAGTCGCTGCTCGACACCATCGCCAACCTGAGCGCGATGGCCGCCGACCTGTTCGTGGTGCGGCACAGCGAGTCCGGCGCGCCTTACCTCATCGCGCAGCACGTGGCGCCGCATGTGCACGTGATCAACGCCGGCGACGGACGGCATGCCCACCCCACGCAGGGGCTGCTGGACATGTACACCATCCGTCACTACAAAAAGGACTTCAGCAACCTCACCGTGGCCATCGTGGGCGACGTGCTGCACTCGCGCGTGGCGCGCTCGGACATCCACGGCCTGACCACCTTGGGCTGCGCCGAAGTGCGTGTGGTGGGTCCGCGCACCCTGGTGCCGTCGGATATGGCGCAGATGGGCGTGCGGGTGTGCCACACGCTTGAAGAGGGCATCAAGGACGCCGACGTGGTCATCATGCTGCGCCTGCAGAACGAGCGCATGAGCGGTGCGCTGCTGCCTTCCAGCCAGGAGTATTTCAAGAGCTTCGGCCTCACGCAGGAAAAGCTGCAACTGGCCAAGCCCGACGCCATCGTCATGCACCCCGGCCCCATCAACCGTGGCGTGGAGATCGACTCTGCCGTGGTCGATGGCAAGCAGAGCGTGATCCTGCCGCAGGTGACCTTCGGCATCGCGGTACGCATGGCTGTCATGTCCATCGTCGCAGGGAACGAGGCGTGACCTTGAGGATGAATACTCCTGTTTTCATAGCTGCTCGTGCTTATTCATCTAGCGCTAGCAGCCAATTTGGCTTGAAATCATGAAGATACTGATTCAGAACGGCCGTGTGATCGACCCCGCTTCGGGCCTTGACCAGACCTGCGACATCGCGCTGGCGGCGGGCCGCATCGTGGGGGTCAACCGCGTGCCGCCCGACTTTGCGCCCAACCGCACCATCAACGCTGCCGGCTGCATCGTGTTGCCCGGCCTGGTGGACCTGGCCGCGCGCCTGCGCGAGCCCGGCCACGAGCACGAGGGCATGCTCGAATCCGAAATGGCCGCCGCTGTGGCCGGTGGCGTGACCAGCCTGGTGTGCCCACCCGACACCGACCCCGTGCTCGACGAGCCCGGCTTGGTGGAGATGCTCAAGTTCCGCGCCGAGAAGCTGCACCAGTCGCGCCTGTTCCCGCTGGGCGCGCTCACGCGCAACCTCGCTGGCGAGGTGCTGACCGAGATGGCCGAGCTGACCGAGTCCGGCTGCGTGGGCTTTGGCCAGGCCGAGGTGCCGCTGGCCAGCACCCAGGTGCTGCAGCGCGCGCTGCAGTACGCAGCCACCTTTGGCTACACCGTGTGGTTGCGCCCGCAAGAGATGCACCTGGGCAAGGGCGTTGCCGCCAGCGGTGCGCTGGCCACGCGACTGGGCCTGTCGGGCGTGCCCGTGGCGGCCGAGACCATTGCGCTGCACACCATTTTTGAACTGCTCAAGACCACCGGCGCGCGCGTGCACCTGTGCCGCCTGAGCAGCGCTGCGGGCGTGGAGCTGGTACGCCGCGCCAAGGCCGATGGCCTGAAGGTCACGGCCGATGTCAGCATCAACTCGCTGCACCTCACCGAAAACGACATCGGCTTCTTCGACAGCCGCGCGCGCCTGACGCCGCCGCTGCGCCAGCAGCGCGACCGCGACGCCCTCAGCGCGGCGCTGCTCGATGGCACCATCGATGCGCTGGTGTCCGACCACACCCCGGTGGATGAAGACGCCAAGACCCTGCCGTTTGCCGAAGCCGAGCCCGGCGCCACGGGGCTGGAGCTGCTGCTGTCGCTGGCGCTTAAATGGTCGCAAGACAGTGGTGTGCCTTTGCGGCGCGCGCTGGCAGTGGTCACGGCAGAGCCCGCACGCGTGCTGGGCAACGCGCTGGGCACCTTGCAGGCCAGCGTCGGCCAGATCGTGGAAGGCGGCGTGGGCGACCTCTGCATCTTCGACCCGCAGGCAGCGTGGACGGTGCAGGACGACGCGCTCGCCAGCCAGGGCAAACACACGCCGTTCTCGGGCTACGAACTGCCCGGCCGCGTGCGCATGACCCTGGTCGGCGGACAGGTCGCTTTTGACCGCAGCTGAGACGGCGCGACGCTGCGATAGCAAGGCCCGGCCGTGAAGTTCCTGCGCGCCAGCTGGCGCCTCTTGCGGCTGCTGGGTCACATCGCCAAGGGCCTGTGGATTGTGGCGCTGCGGTTTCCGTCGCTGTCGCCGGACCAGCAACACGCCCGCGTGCAGGTGTGGTCGCTGGAGCTGCTGGCCCATGCGGGCATCAGCCTGCGCATCCTGGGGCAGCCCCCGGTGACTGGTCCGGTGATGCTGGTGGCCAACCACATCTCGTGGCTCGATATTCCGGTGATGCATGCGGCGCGGCACTGCCGCTTTGTCTCCAAGTCCGACGTGCAGGCCTGGCCGCTGATCGGCACCCTGGCCACGGCGGCGGGCACGCTCTACATCGAACGCAGCTCACGCCGCGATGCGCTGCGCATGGTGCGCTCGATGCAGGAAGCGCTGGAGCGCGGCGAGGTGCTGGCCGTGTTCCCCGAAGGCACCACGGGCGACGGGCGCGAGATGCTGCCCTTCCACGCCAACCTGCTGCAGGCCGCCGTGGCTGCAAAGGCGCCCGTGCAGCCCGTAGGCCTGCGCTTTGCCGACAAGGCCACGGGCGCTACCAGTTTTGCTCCCAGCTACATCGGCGACGAAACCCTGGTGGGCTCGATCTGGCGCACGCTCAGCGCCCCGCCCATCGAGGCCGTGGTGCACTACGGCCCGCCCGAGCTGCCCGGTGTCCGTGATCGGCGTGTGTTTACACAGGATCTCCAGCAGGCGGTAGACCGGTTGCGTCGCAGCTGAGGGCGGAAAGCCCCCGTCGTCACTGTGAGGCGGTCCTGGCCTTCATCAGCGCTAGGGCTACCGTACTCCCGGGCTTCAACACGCCGCCACTTGCACCGACCCATGGTTCTAACTGGGTCAAATTTTGGTGGCCGCCACGCTGCATTAGAGTGTGGCCATGCTGTTCATACTGCGCACCTTCACACAGTCAATGTTGCTGGCGATCGCGCTGGTGCCGTCTCTCTCTTGGGCTTCTAGTCCCCTCCAGATAGCTGCCGATGTTTTTTTTGAACCAGGCTCGTCAGTCCTCCAGGGCGAGCAAATAGACCAGCTCGACAGGCTGAAGTGCCGTGTGGGAACGACGCCGATAGATGTGTTGATTGTCGTTGGGCACGCCTCGTCGCGTGAACGCAATGCACAGGCCTTGTCGATGGCAAGGGCGCTCGCTGTGAAGCAATGGTTTGCGGACAACACAGAGTGGGGTGCCACCAGGGTATACGCCGAGGCCAAAGGCGCACGCCAGCCTATTGCGGATAACAACACAGACGAGGGCAGCGCAAAGAATCGCAGGGCCGAGATGGAAGTGGTTTTTCCGGCGACGCGTGATCACTCTGTCCGGTCTCATTCCAGTCACTGTAATGACTTGCGGTGGGTGCAGTCTTTTCTTGCGCTGGAAGGCGACTCTGCCATGGTGGTGGCCCGATCTCTCGCACGCACGGGATGGGTGCGCGTGCCCAGCCTGTACCGCATCGCATTGCAAAGGCGGCGGGATGATTTGTTTACGCGCTTGCCGCACGCGGGCATAGCAACCACCCGCTTGCAGCGGATCGAAATTGCCCAAATGGCCTTGGCTTTCGGAAAGTTTGACTACTTCAAGAACTGGCTACGCAGCGAGGGGCGTTCCCTGGAGGGCGCTCAACGAGACGCGCTGTTGAAAGGAGCCTGCACGGGAGAGGGCAGTGTGCTTGAGCGCGCCGCTGTCATCCGTATGCTGCATGCAGCGGGTGCGGTATCCCGCACGCGGGAGGGCTTGCAATGCGCGGTGATGTACCGTAGCGCCCCAGTGGTCGAGGCCTATCTTGCCGGTGGCGCGCAGCGATTCATCGATGCAGACCTGGTCGTCGAAGCGGGTGGTAGCCCAGAGGTCCTGGACCGCCTGCTGGCCTGGGGTGGCAATCTGGCGAGCCGGACTGTGCATGGCGCCACGCTGTTCCACACGACTCGGCTGCAGACCGTGGCGGATGTGCAGCGCCTGCTCGATGGGGGCCTGGATATCAATGCCAAGGGGCGCACCTATCGATCTAACCAGGAAACGACCCCCCTGAAGGAGGCTGTGAGCTACGCCAGCGTGGAAGTCCTTGATTTCATGAAGCAGGCAGGGGCCGACATCAATAGCCTGGGCCCAGCAAATTTGCAGGAGACCCGAATCGCCGCCAACCAGATCTGGATGGTGCGCAACGGGGTGCCGATCCCGAAAGTAGCCGAGGCCGTGGTGCATGTGGCCCGCCAGGGAGAGGTGGCGCTGCCTGTGCTGGAGGCTATGCACGAACGCGGACTGGACCTTGGTGGGACCACGCCTTGGGGAGAAAGTGCATTGGGCATTGCAATCTCCATGTATGAGCCAGCCGTGGTGCGGTTCTTGGTGGAGCGGGGTGTGCCCTTGCAGGTTCGCATGAATCACATGAATCGCGAGGCTCCGGTCCAGTCAGCCCTTGAGGCCGCAGAAAGCCTGTCGGAACTGGTTCCTCCACCCCCTTGTACGTCCAATGGTGTATGTTTCACTGCTTTGCCGTACCCGCCTATTGTGGACCTGAAGCGCCAGCGCAAGAAAAATGAAATTTTGCAGATCCTGAGGACTGAGCGTCCCTGACATGGCGCAAACGGCGGCCTTCCATCTTGTTGGGCCTCCATCGTTCTGGCGCCGGACCTATCCCCGGTGGGAAGACGCCGCTAAATTGCTGGGCCCGCCGCTGCAGATCATTGTGGCAATCCACCGGTCGGAAACCGTGCATATTCCACGTTTTGGGTGGCGCATGATTTGCCGGTGCTAGCCAAAGCGGCGTTTCGTCCCGTATCGTCCGCGACTTTCGGCCTGCCAGCGCATGCAAACGCATCGGCAGGCCCATCCACATTGCCGGGAGGACACCATGAACCTGATCGAACGCGCCAAGAGCATTCTTCTGCAACCCAAGGACACCTGGGCCACCATCGATGGCGAGAGCACCGATGTGGCCACGCTGTTCACGCGCTATGCGATGGTCCTCGCGGCCATTCCTGCTGTGTGCGGTTTCATCGGCATGTCGCTGATTGGCTTTGGGGGCTTTGGCGTCACCATCCGTGTGCCCTTTGTCTCGGGCCTGGTGAACATGGTGGTGTCGTACGGGCTCAGCCTGGTCGGCATCTTCGTGCTGGGTTTGATCATCGATGCGCTGGCGCCCACCTTTGGCGGCCAGAAGAACCAGATCCAGGCGCTGAAGGTGGCGGTGTATGCCAGCACGGCTGCCCTGCTGGGCGGCATCTTCAGCCTGCTGCCCTCGCTGGCCATGCTGGGCCTGCTGGCGGCGCTGTACTCCATCTACCTGCTCTATACCGGCCTGCCGGTGCTCATGCGCAGTGCGCCTGAAAAGTCGGTGGGCTACACGGTGGTGGTCATCATTGCGGCCATCGTGATGGGTGTGGTCATCGGTGCCGTCAGCGCGCTGTTCATGCCGCGCAGCGGTGCACTGTTTGGCGGCGCCGACGCCCCTGCCATCACCATGAACACGCCCGGCGGCAAGGTCTCCATCGACACCGCAGGTCTCGAAGCCGCAGGCAAGAAGATGGAAGAAGCTGCCCGCAAGATGGAAGAGGCCCAGAAGAGCCAGGACCCGGCCGCCATCGCCGCCGCCACGGGCGATGCCGCCAAGGCTGCGGCCGGTGTGCTGGGTGGGTGGCAGGCCATTGCGGCCCAGTCGCTCAAGGCGGCCCTGCCCGAGAAGCTGGCGGGCTTGCCCCGCACGGGTTTTGATGTGCAGGACGGTGCCGCCCTGGGCTTGCCCACCAGCCAGGCCAGCGCGCAATACGGCAACGACGAGAAGCAGCTGCGCCTGGAGATCGTGGACGTGGGCGGCCTGGGGCAGATGGCGGTGATGGCCATGGGCATGGCGCAGGGCGAGAAGGAAGACCAGACCAGCGCCGAAAAGACCTGGCAAGAGGGTGGCCGCACCTTGCACCAGCGCTACGACAAGGATGGCAGCCACGCAGAGTTCAAGACCATCCTGAAGAACGGCCTTGTGGTCAGCATCGAGGGCGACAAGATCGGCGTGAAAGAGCTGCGGGGCCTGATGTCGCAGGTGGACCTGAACGGCCTGGAGGGCCTGCAGCGCAAGGGCAAGTCCTGAGAAGGTGCGAACGAACCCGCCATGCCCGCTCATCCCGCCAAAACACACCCGCTCGTCGTTGCAAATGCTCGCCATAGCCCGAGCTATGGCTGCGCTTTGCGCCTAGATCGAGCGCGTTTTGGCGGCCTGCTCGGGCCCGCCGGATTCATTCACACCTTCTAAATTCGCACGGCTCGCGTATTCGTGCACGAGGGCCGACGGCTGTCGGCCTTTTTCTTTGCTGCCTGCGGACGTTGGCTGGGTGGCTGGCGATAGACTGGCCTGGGTCATCCATTTCTCCCGCTTCGCTCCATGCTCCCCCTGTCTTTGTACCAACGAGTCCTGGGCCCCGCCTACCAGCGGCTAGCACCCGCACTCGCGCGGTTCCATGGCCTTTCGGGCCCGCACCGGTTGGTGGGCCAGGTACAGGTCGAGGCGCCCGCCACCTGGCCGGGCCGTGTGCTGGCCTGGGCCCTGGGCGCGCCCCAGCGCGCGGTGCAGGGGGCGATCACCTTTGAACTGCAGGCGCGCCCCGATGCCGAGGTGTGGACCCGCCGCTTTCCTGCCCAGACCATGCAGTCCACCTTGCGCGAGTCCGCAGGCCGGGTGGTGGAACACCTGGGGGCCGCGCGGCTGACCTTTGTGTTGCACGAGGCCGATGGGCGGCTGGTGATGCAGTTGCAGCAGCTGCATTTCTGCGGCATCCCGTGCCCCGCATGGTTGTGCCCAGAGGTGGTGGCCGAAGAATCCGGGGTGGGTGACGCGTTGCACTTTCGCGTGTCGGCCACCGTGCCCGGCGTGGGGCGCGTGGTCAGCTACCAGGGGCACTTGCTCGTGCCGCCGGGCGCGGCCGGGGTAGAGCTAGGGGCGCCCGCATGATCGTGGTGTTTGACGGGCAGTGCCTGCTCTGCAATGGCTGGGTGCAGTTTCTGCTGCGGCATGACCGGTCTCAGCGCATCCGGTTTGCCTCCATCCAGAGTGCCGTTGGTCGGCAGTTGCTGGAGCGGGCGGGGCTCCAGTTCGAAGGCCTGCAGACCCTGCTAGTCATCGACGGCGAGCGCAGCTGGCAACACACGGCCGCCATCCTGCGCGTGCTGCATGCCCTGGGCTGGCCGTGGCGACTGGCCTGGGTGGGCTGGCTGGTGCCCGCCCCGCTGCGCGACGCGCTGTACCGCTGGGTGGCGCGCAACCGCTACCGCTTCTGGGGCCGTTCTGCCACCTGCATGCTGCCAGCGCCCGAGCACCAGGCGCGGTTTCTGGAGCAGGATACAAACCTTTGATTGCTATATAAATAATAGCTATCAGCGCTTAATGGACGAGAGGTAAGCCCTGTTTTTATTCAAATCTTGGTGCGGATTCGCGGGGAAAGGTGACCACATGGTCCACCTGGGCGCGGATGCCGATCCACTCGCCCAGCGCGTGGTCGTGGTGGCTGGGCACATGGGCCAGCACCGTGTGGCCGCTGGCCAGGCGCAGGGTGTACAGAAACTCCGAGCCCCGGAACGACTTGCGCACGATCTGCGCCTGCACGGGCGCATGGTCGTCGTGCACGATGTCGTCGGCGCGCAGCAGCACATCACATTCCCCAGCGGGGTAGCTGCTGGGCAGGGGGCACTCGTCCAGGTCGGTCAGGTCGCCCAAAGGTGTTTGCGCCACCACGTTGTTGCCGCGCTGCACCAGCGTGGCGGGTGCAAACACGCCGTGGCCGATGAAGTCGGCCACAAACCGCGTGGCGGGGCGGTGGTACAGGGTGTAGGCATCGTCCCACTGGTGCAGGTGGCCTTCGTTCATCACACCGATCACGTCGCCGATGGCAAACGCCTCAAACTGGTCGTGCGTCACAAACAGCGCCGTGGCGCCTGCGGCCTTGAGAATGCCGCGCACCTCGTGTGCCAGGCGCTCGCGCAGGTCCACGTCGAGGTTGGAAAACGGCTCGTCCAGCAGCATGAGCTGTGGGCGCGGCGCCAGCGCGCGGGCCAGCGCCACACGCTGCTGCTGGCCGCCAGAGAGTTCGTGCGGGTAGCGGTGCTCGCTGCCCGTCAGGCCCACCAGATGCAGCACCTCGGCCACCCGCGCGGCCTGCTCGGCCTTGGGCAACTGGTGGATGCCAAACGCCACATTGCGGCCCACCGACAGGTGCGGGAACAGCGCATAGTCCTGGAACACCATGCCGATACGGCGCAGCTCGGGTGGCACGCTCAGGCGGGCGCTGCTGACCACACTTTTGGTGAGGCGGATCTCGCCCCCCGTCACGGGCTCCAGCCCGGCCACGGCGCGCAGCAGGGTGGTCTTGCCGCAGCCGGAGGGGCCGATCAGCACGCCGATGTCACCCGCTTTCAGGCTGAGCGTGACGCCTTGCACGGCGGCCTGTGCGCGGCCTGCGTAGTGCACTTCGAGTTGGGAGACCTCAAGAAACATATCTGTGCATTTTAGGCGGGGTGGAGTGAATGCTTAAAATTCGCATTTGCATTCCTGGGTGCTGCGGTGCCCATGCCTTTCGGCAGGTGTGCGCTTTCTTTCCTCTGCCGAGCCCATCGCCTTGCGCCGCACGCCGTCCTCTGTCTTTCGCAGCATCCCGCTGATCCTGTTTGCAGGCTTTCTGGCCTTGCCGGTGCTGGCAGTGCTGGCGTCGTGGCTGCCGTTCTCGCCCACCGGGCAGGGCGATGCGCAGACGGGCGCCATCCTGCGCGAAATGGCGGCCACGGTGCTGCCCGGCTATGTGTGGACCACGCTGTGGCTCAGCGTGCTGGTTGCGCTGGGAGCGGCCGTGGTTGGCACGCTGGCGGCTGCGGCCGTGACGCTGTTCGACTTTCCGGGCCGCCGCACCTTCGAATGGCTGCTGCTGTTGCCGCTGGCGATGCCCGCCTACGTGACGGCCTACGCCTACACCGACTTTCTGCAGTTCAGCGGCCCGCTGCAGGTGGGCCTGCGCAACACCTTCGGCCTGGAAGGCCGCCTGCTGCCCGAGGTGCGCAGCCTGGGCGGCGCGGTCTGGGTGTTCATCTTCTCGCTCTACCCCTACGTGTACCTGCTGGCGCGTACGGCGCTGGGTGAGCGTGCTGCCCACCTCATGGAGGCCGCACGCCTGCTGGGCGCACCGCTGCCGCGCCGCATCCGCGCCGTGGCCTTGCCGCTGGCACGCCCGGCCGTGGCGGCTGGCGTGGCGCTGGTGCTGATGGAAACCCTGGCCGACTTTGGCGTGGCCAGCTACTTCGGCATCCAGACCTTCACCACGGGTATCTACAAGGCCTGGCTGTCCATGGACAACCGCCTGGCCGCCGCGCAGCTGGCCACCATGCTGCTGGTGGTGGTGATGGCGCTGCTGCACCTGGAGCACCGCGCGCAAAAGCGCATGCGTTTTGCCACCGGCGGCGGGCGCGCTGGCTCGGCCGAGGCGCAGCCGCTGCGGCTCCATGGTGCGCGCCGGTGGGCCGCCTGGGCGGTCTGTACGGTGCCAGTGGTCATGGGTTTTGTCGCCCCGGTGGTCTTCATGCTGCGGCCGCTGGCGGCCGACTGGTCGGTGCTGCCGTGGGAGCGATTCATGGAATGGGCCTGGCACAGCGTGCGCTTAGGATGCATCACTGCGGCGCTGGCCGTCGCCATCGCGCTCGCTCTGGCTTTTGCGGTGCGCCGCCAGCCCGACGCCATCACGCGTGGCGTGGTGCAGCTGGCCAGCGTGGGTTATGCCGTGCCGGGCGCCGTCATCGTGGTGGGGCTGTTGTTGCCCGTAGGCTGGCTGCAGGCGGCCATGCCGCAGTGGGGTGTGGGCGCGTTGGTCACGGCCACGGCCTTTGGCATTGTGTGGGCCTACTTGGTGCGGTTTTGTGCAGTCGCCCTGCAATCCATGCAGAGCGGCTACGCGCGGATTCCGCCCAGCCTGGACGACTCTGCCCGCATGCTGGGCATGGGCAGCGCAGGCCTGCTGGCGCGCGTGCACTGGCCGCTGCTCAAGCGCTCTACCGCCGCCGCAGCGCTGCTGGTGTTTGTGGACGTGATGAAGGAGCTGCCCGCCACCATGGTGCTGCGCCCCTTCAACAGCGACACCCTGGCCGTGGTGGCCTACCAGCTGGCACGCGACGAGCGCCTGGGCGAGGCGGCATTGCCGTCGCTGGCGCTGGTGGCGGTGGGGCTGGTGCCTGTGATTTTGCTCAGCCGTACGTTGCGCAGTCGGGCGTAGACCGAGGCCACAAAGCAGCCGAGGCAGAGGGGGGAGGGGGCGTTGCTGATGCATAGCCTTCCCAATTCCCCTGACAGATCGCTCCAATCTATCGTACCGCTGTCCTCGCCCTGGCGTCACTGCATCGGGTGGATGGATCCCGTGTACTGACCGCCGCGCGAGTCACTGGGCAGGCGCACTATCAACGTACGGTAAGACTTGTAGTTGCCGTCTTTCAGCTCATCTCCAACCCAGACAATCCATTCTTTCTGCAAGCGGCTACCACCAAATTCGTTGGCCGGGCGCTTCACCACACCGACGATCTTCAGGCTGAAGAATTGTGTGCTCGTTTCGACCTCCACCGTGTCTCTGGTCATTGTCACTTTGCCCGAGGCCAAAAGAGTGTTGAGCGTGTGTGTTTGACCGTCGGCACGGTTGCGCAGCGATGACGGGAAGGTGCGCATGTCCAATCGCTCGAAAAGCGTTCTGGCCGCGTTGGCAGGCAAGGATGCTTGGGTCACGATGAACGGCTGGAGGCCGAGCATCTGAACTGCGTCGCACACCAAGTATTCACTGCGAATCTCAGCACTGCGTGTGGATTCGTCCGGCGCACTGGAAGACAAAAGGTTGGAGTACTGCGCGCAGTTATTTGCCACGCCTTTGTTGTCAAACAGCAAAGCGGTCCTCGGGGCAAAAAGCGCCATCTTCAGATCCGTCAATGCGGCAGTCAAAGCAGGGTTTTGTGTGCTTACCTGGGTGATGGCGTGGTGAGCGGAATTGCTCACCGCATGCGATGCGGCCAATGAGAAATAGAGAGTTATTGTCGCAGTGAGCCAAAATTTCTTCACTTGATGTTCCCAATAGCGTGTGGCGTCCCCTGCCTGCCGAAATACCATCATCACGCTGGCGAGGCGGATTGTCGCCGTCGGCGCTGGTGCCTGTGATTTTGCTCAGCCGTACGTTGCGCACCCGATACTGACGCCACAACACTTTAGGACCCTACCAGTCCCTACTAGCAATAAACTGCTTACTGAAGCTCAGTGCCCTGGTTGCGCGGCAGGGTCAGCGTAAAGCGCGCGCCTTGGCCTTCTGCGGATGACAGCGTGAGCGTGCCCCCCATCAGCACCGCCAACGCCCGCGACAACGCCAGCCCGAGGCCCGTGCCGCCGTGCTGGTAGCTCACCTGGTCGTTGCCTTGGCGAAATTTCTCAAAGATCGTTTCGTGCAGGTGCGCCGGGATGCCCGGGCCGGTGTCCACCACGTGGAAGCGCACGGCGTCTTGGCTGGCGTCCACCTCAATGGCGACCGAGCCCGTGTCGGTGAACTTCATGGCGTTGGACAGCAGGTTGTTGAGCACCTGTTTAAGCCGCAGTCCGTCGCACATCAAAGTGTGGGGGGCGTCAGGGGCAATGCGCACATGGAGCGCCAGGTTCTTGTTGGCGGCCGTGACGGCAAAGAAGTCGGCGGTGGACTGAACAATCTCGGTCACGTTCTGTTCGGTGGGCATGTGGGGCATGGCACCTGCTTCCACCTTGGCCAGGTCCAGGATCTCGGTGAGCAGGGCGTTCAAGTGGTCTGCCGCCTTGCGGATCAGGCTGGCCTGTTCCTTGAAGCGGGGCTGCTCCAGCCGTAGCTCCATCAGTTCTGCGAAGCCGCGGATGCTGGTGAGGGGCGTGCGCAACTCGTGCGAGACGGCGGCCAGGAACTCGCTCTTGGCCTGGCTGGCCGAGCGGGCCTCGGCCTCGCTGATGCGCAGTGCGGCGTTGGTGCTCTCCAACTGGCGCACGCTGCGCACAAAGATCAGCGCTGCACCCACCAGCGCCACACTGAACAGCGCCATGGTGAACAGGGCCACATTGCGGCTAGCGCGCCATTCCTGCAAGGCCTCGTCGGTGCTGGTGGCCACCACCACCATCAGAGGGTAGGTGCCAACACGGCTGTAGGCATAAATGCGTTCGATACCGTCGATGCCGCTGGAGCGCACGTAGTGGCCGCTGGGGCCGCGTTCTTCTGCATTGTTGTCCGGACTGCGCGGCACTACGCTTCCCATTCCGACGCTCTGTCCTCCCATCACTCTTGCTCGAATGGTGCGGTCGTTTCCGATAAGTGTCACGACACCAGTTCGCCCCAATTGAACTCCGCGATAGACGTCCTCAAAGTAACCGGGGTTCACGGAGGCAACAATCACGCTGGCTACGCCACCGCCAGCGTCCTGAATCTTGCGCGACAACTGGATGGTGGCCTTGCCGGACACCTTCCCAATCACGGGCTTGCCCACAAACAGTCCGCTAGGCGTCTGCTGCAGACGGACCGCCTCCGACGCGGAGGGATGGAGGTGCACTTGCACATGCTCACGCTCGGACAGGTCAACGTGACCCGTTTTCTCGCCGGTGGGGTCGATGTTGCTTCCAACGAACCGGCCGTCGGAGCCGACCAGTGAGAGCTGAGTCAGGATCAAGGGGGCAAGCCCGGTCTCGTTGGCGAACCGCGTGAAGTCTGCCTTTTCAAAGTCGTTGGCCAGCACAGTGTCACGCATGCGAAGGGTCGCCTGGTCTACGGCCGCCATCACCCGTACGGTCTGTTCGCCCAGGCTCAGCGCGAGATTGCTGTTCTGGCGAACCTGCGCGTTCATGGCATCGCGCCGTGACACATCCATAAGCAGAGCCACCGTACCCCAGGCCATGATTAAGACCAAGGCCGTACCCCATGTCACCATGGCACGCAAAGGCAGGCTGGATGGCCGCTTGAGGTGCGGTGCCGCACTGCTGGTGGCAGAACGCTCGGGGGCGGTGGCGGAGAGCGGTTTAGGGGCCGTCATGGGCAAAATGTTTCCAAACGCAACGATAGCCATCATAGGCGCGCACTGCGCCCTGTTCACTAGCGGCTGCTGCGCCACTGCGGTCCTTGCAGTTTCGTACCCAGCCTGCGCCACCCCAGTATGACGCCTGTCACGCTCATCACCGCCCCACCCAGGCTCAGCGCGATGAGCATCACATCCCAGAGCGGTCTGCGCTCCAGCAGCGGCAGCCAGTCCCAGCTGTGCAGCATGGCAAACAGCCAGCGGCTCGTGCGGCGGTGGCTGTCGGTGCGGCCCAGTACGGCCCCTGTGTGCGGGTCGATGTGCACCCAGGTGGCGTGCGGGTCGTCGAACACCACGCGAAGCGCGGGCAGAGGCTTCTCGGCGCCGCCAGTCATGGTGTGGGCAGCGCGGTCGTAGTAGTGCAGATCGTAGGCGGTCAGGGTGTCGGTGCGCACCACCGCGTGGGGTAACAGGCGCGCGGCGGCTTCGGCCACAGCACCCGGGGCCCACACGTGCGCGGCGGCGGTGATGGCGTCCAGCACCGTCGGGGCGCCAGTGGGGCTGTGGGCCAGCACCAGCGTGTGGTCGGCATGGCGCACCCACCGCAGTTCACGGGTGTTGGGCGACGCCGCAGAGAGCAAGGCTTGCACCGCTGCTGCCTGCGCGGGCACTTGCAGGGGCCCGCCATTCATGGCCTGCTGGCGCAGTGGCATTGCGCCGCTGTCGAAAATCTTCCACGGGTTCATGGACATGAGGCCGCTGAAGATCCAGGTGAACGTGATGACCGCAAATACCAGCCCAAACACATGGTGCCAGCGCATCATGTAACCCCTGTACGGCGTGTGCGCGCCCGTCTTGTATCGGCCCCGGAAGCGCCAGCGCAGCACGCCCACCACCGTGCCCGTCACCGCGAGCACGATGCCTGCGATGGACAGCCAGTTCAAGATGTCCGTCCAGTAGTCATTGAAGACATTGCCCCGGAAGGGGTAGAGCCAGTGGATCCAGGCGCCTGCGTAGTTCCAGGCGCGTTCCTGCAGCGGTGCATCGCGCACCACCTCGCCGGTGGTGCCCGACACATAGACCACGGTGCCCGCGCTGTCGCCCAGGTGCAGGCGGTGCAGGGGGCGGTGCACATCGAGTGCGCGCGAGTGGGTGAAGGCGTCCTCGTCGATCATGCCCTGGTAGTCGATGGACCGGTTGGCTTGCAGCGCAAAGGCGCGGGCCGAGGCGATGGCGTGCGTGGCGTCCACACGCTGCAATCGCTCGCCGGTGATGGCGTCGATGACCGCAGGCGCCGGTGCCCTGCGCGGGCGTGGTGCGGTGTCGCCGGTGGGTGCTGCGGGCACCACCAGGTACACGGCACGCCCGCCGGTGGCCACCGCCAGCCGCAGGTCCTGCAGCGGGCCTACCAGGCCCGCGCGCTGCAGGGCATCGGCGGGTTCCAGCAGGCGCTCGGGGCCCAGCATGGTGCTGCGCAGGGGCGGCAGATGGGCAAGGCGCTCGGCCTGCGTGAGCTTGGGGTAGCCCACGTACATCATCACCACGCCCGAGACGAACCACATGGCGAAGAAGGCGCATAGCAACACGCCCAGCCAGCGGTGGACGAGGTACAGCCAGCGTTTGGCGTGTGGCATGTCCGGTGCTCCGCCTGCGTCAGAACGCGGTGTGCAGCGTCACGTCCAGCGTGCGCGGTGCGCCCAGGTAGACCTGGTCGCGCGTCTCGGCCGCGTAGATGCGGTCGGTGGCGTTGCGCACGCGGGTGGTGAGCGTGGTGGTCTTGTTGACCTTCCAGGCCAGGCCCAGGTCGAGAAGCGTGTATGACGGCCAGAACTTGGTGTTGGCCGCATTGCCATACACCTTGCCCACATGGCGCACACCCGCGCTGGCCGTGACGGTGGGCGTGATCGCGTACGAGGCCCACAGGTTGGCCACCTGCTGCGGCACCAGTTGCGGCACATTGCCCGCGCGCGAGACGCCGCCCTGCACAAAGTTCTCGTACCGCGCGCGGGTCAGCGCCAGGTTGCCCTGCAACTGCCACTGCGGCGTGGGGCTGATGCCTGCCGACAGCTCAATGCCCTTAGACGACTGCTCGCCCACCAGCACCGTGAGGTTGGGGTTGGAGGGGTCTTGCGAAGCGATGTTCTTGCGGCGGATTTCAAAGGCCGCCACCGTGGCGCTGCCCTTGCCGTCCCAGAAGTCGAACTTGCTGCCCACCTCGACCTGGCGGCCCGTGGTCAGTTCGCTGTTGTTGCGCACATCGGCAAACGAGGCCGAGGCCAGCGAGCCCGATGGCGGGTCGGCCGCGTTGGAGGCCTGCGCATACAGGTTGGCGCTGGGCGCAATCTCCCACACCACGCCCAGGCGGCCCGTGGTGGGGCTGTAGCTGCGGCTGAAGGTGGCGGGCGCGGTGGCTGTGACGGCGCGGCGGTTCACCAGGTCCAGCTCGATGCGCTCGTGCCGCAGTGCGGTGATGAGGTTTACGCCGGAGGCCACCAGGGTGCGGTTTTCCAGGTACAGCGCGGTGTTGGTGATTTTGTTGTCCTTGTCCGGGTTCAGGACGGGTGACATGCCGGGAATGTCGAAGAAGTTTTCGGTGGAAAAGTGGTAGGGGTTGACCGTGCTCACCGTGACCGAGGGGCCGAAGGGGAAGCGCGTCTGCTTGTTCACGCTGACATCGAGGCCAAAGGCCCAGTCGCTCTTTTGGCCTGCGAGCTGGCCCTGGTAGGTGCCCTCCAGCCGGTCGCCCACCAGCTGTTGATCGTGGCGTTGCAACAGCGGGGATGTGCGCGTGACCGTCGTGTTGGCAGCGTTGAAGGTGTAGATCTCCACGTTGCGGTAGTCGCGCAGGGCGTCGTAAACATAGAACGTATTCTTGAGCTGCAATGCATCCGACGCGCGCCACTGCGCCACCGAGCGCAGCCACTGCACGCGGTGTTCGTACATGCCGTCGGCGCTGTTGTAGTTCTTGAAGCGCGTGGCGGGGTCGATGGTCAGCGCGCCCACGGCAGGGTTCAAAACGGGGGTGCCCCAGTAGGGGCGGTCCACATGGTCCTTCTGGTACTCGTAGGCCAGCGTGTGGCTGAAGCCGCCGCCCAGGTCCGACAGCAGCGAGGTCGCGAGCTGGGTGGACTGGGTTTTGGTGCCCTCGGTCCAGCTGCCCGCGTCGCGGTGATTGAGGTCGATGCGCGCGTAGTGCACGGGGCCTGCAGTGCCGTCGCCGCCTGCGATGCGGCGGTTCAGGCCCACGGACACTTCCTTCAGGTCGTAGGAGCCCAGGCGCAGTTGGCCTTCGGCAAAGTCGCTGCGCTCGGCCGTCTTGGTGATGTAGTTGATGGAGCCACCCACGCCGCCCGAGCCGTACAGAAAACTCGACGCGCCGCCGATGGCCTCGACGCGGTCGTAGATCCAGCTATCGACCGCGCGCGTGGCGCTGCCATATTGCGGATTGATGCCGTTGTAGAGCTGTGCCACGGAGTTGCTGGTGAAGCCCCGGTAGTGCGCAGACATCGAACCAGGTGCGTTGTGTGCCACCACGCCCGGCACGGCGCGCAGGATTTCCTGCGTGTCCTGCGCGCCGCGTGCGTCGATGGTGGCGCGGTCCACCACGGTGACGGCGGCGGGGTTCTCGCGCGCTGTCAGGCCCAGGCGGCTGCCGGTGTCCACGGGCGTGTCCAGGTTGAGCTTGCCGTTGGGAGATGCGGCGGCATCGACCACATCCACGGCCTGCATTGTGGGTGTAGTGGGCTGCTGTGCATGGGTGGCGACCGAGGCCAGCGCGCAGGTGGCGAGCACGCCCAGGCACAAAGGGGAAAGGGGCAGGCGCGGCAAGGCTGCAGCGCTGCGCGAAGCAAAGGAAATACGGGACATGAAAACGCTCTTGTCTTGAGGCGACAGCGCAACCGGGCCCGCGTGGGGTGCACGCAAGGCTGCGCCATCTGGAAACCAGCGGGAACAAGGCAGCATCCGACCACCAGGTACCGGGCACTGCCAACAAGCTTCAGATCAAGAGCGCGACGGGGGCCCGCGTGCGGGCAGGGGGGCTGCAGTGGCGGCCGCAATGCGGGCGGCCTCGACGGGCTGCAGCGCATGGGCCAAGGGATGGGGTGGCAGCACGGCGGCGACCGGGGTGGGGGGCGGCGCGCTGGGAGTGGCGCACAAGGGGCAGTCCATGCCCATCGCGCCCATTTCGACGGTGCCGTCGTCGGTCTGCACCAGCAGCTTGATGGCGCCGGTGCCCGAGCAGATCACCTCAAAGGCCTGGGGGTGCACCAGTGGCGATGCAATGGCCACCCCCATCGACGCCACGAACCATGCGAGCACCCACAGGCGCAGCGCAGAGAAGGTTCGGAGGGCGGTCATGGGGCGCGATGATAGCGGCTGCCATCGTGGCCGGAATCAAGCGGCGCAGAGCCGATAGATTGTTTTGCTATACAAATAATAGCTATTGGCGCATGATTCACTAGCGCTTGCGGCCGCTGTGGCTGAAAAACCGTTGGTGAATGACCTGTGCGAGCCGGCGCGGTGCAGGCGCCTGGCCCCGCCACTCCGGGGCTGGAGTGGCGTAGCGGGCGCAGGCTTGTGTCGCGTCCGCCTCAGGCCTGCGTGTACGCGGTCTTCACCGTGGTGTAGAACTCTGCTGCGTAACGCCCTTGCTCACGCGGGCCGTAGCTGCTGCTCTTGCGGCCGCCGAACGGCACGTGGTAGTCCACGCCCGCTGTGGGCAGGTTCACCATCACCATGCCGGCCTGGGCGTGGCGCTTGAAGTGCGTGGCGTGCTTCAGGCTGGTGGTGGCGATGCCGCTGGCCAGGCCAAACGGCGTGTCGTTGGCCAGGGTCAGCGCCTCTTCGTAGTTCTTGGCGCGCAACACGCTCACCACGGGGCCGAAGATTTCTTCGCGGTTGATGCGCATGCCGGGCGTGGTCTCGGTGAACAGAGCGGGGCGCAGGTAGTAGCCGGGCGCGCCGTCGGCGTTCTTCTCCAGGGCTTCGCCGCCAAAGGCCAGCTTGGCGCCTTCCTGCTGGCCGATGCCGATGTATTCCAGGTCTTGTGCGAGTTGGCGGTCGTCCACCACGGGGCCGATGTCGGTGCCGGCCTTGCGCGCGTCATCCACCTTCAGGGTCTTCATTTTCTCGACCATGGCGGCCACGAAGCGGTCGTGGATGCCTTCGGTCACGATCAAGCGACTGCTGGCGGTGCAGCGCTGGCCGGTGGAGAAGAACCCGCTGTTGATGGCGGCGCCCACGGCCACGTTCAGGTCCGCGTCGTCCAGCACCACAAACGGGTTCTTGCCGCCCATCTCCAGCTGCACCTTGGCGCCACGTGGCACGCAGGCCGCTGCCACGCGCTGACCGGTGCCGACCGAGCCGGTAAAGCTCACGCCCGCAATGCGCTCGTCTTCGAGCAGCACGGCGCCCACGTCCGAACCCCGGCCCATCACCAGGTTGAACACACCAGCGGGCAGGCCCGCACGGTGCAGGATGTCAGCCAGCGCCCAGGCAGAGCCGGGCACTACCTCGGCGGGCTTGAACACCACCGTGTTGCCGTAGGCCAATGCGGGTGCGATCTTCCAGGCCGGGATGGCGATGGGGAAGTTCCACGGCGTGATGATGCCGATGGTGCCCAGCGGCTCGCGTGTGATCTCAATGCCCACGCCAGGGCGCACGGACGGGATCATCTCGCCACCGGGACGCAGCGCCTCGCCGGCAAAGAACTTGAAGATGGCGGCGGCGCGGCCCACTTCGCCAATCGCTTCGGGCAGGGTCTTGCCTTCTTCGCGGGCCAGCAGGTCGCCCAGCTCGGCCTTGCGGGCGATGATCTCGTTGCCCACCGCGTCCAGGATGTCAAAGCGCTGCTGGGGCGTGGACAGGCTCCATGCCGGAAAGGCCGCGTGCGCTGCGGCCACAGCCTCCAGCGCCTGCTCGCGGCTGGCCACGGCATAGTCGCCGATCACGTCACGCGTGTCGGAGGGGTTGGTGTTCTGGTACGTGCGGACGCCTTCGGTCCAGTTGCCGGCGATCAGGTTTGCGTGCATGGCGGTGGTGGTGTGAAAGGGTGGGTGGTTGAAGAAATTCGAATCACAGCCTCGGTGCCGGGATGGCGTGGCCAGGAGCGCTGGCCACCACAGGGGCTGCCCATTCAGGCAAGGCCGTACGCCATGGCATGGCCGCTGCGGATTTGTTGTATGTCATCGTACAACATAAGTGCATTTTTGGGCACCCCGGGTAACTACTCATGGGATCACTTCCTGCCGCCTGGGCCCGCCGGGTGCCTCGGACCCGCAGGGCGACAGGTCGGCGCATGGGGTGGGGCGCATCGACACGACCCCTAGCCTTCAGCCAGCCTCGGCCTGTGCACGCCGGCGGCGTTCACGGCTGTTGGCCAGGTGGGTGCGCATGGCTGCCCTGGCGGCGTCGGGGTCCTGGCCCACGATGGCGTCGTAGATGCTCTCGTGCTCGCCATTGACCCGGCGCAGGTACTGTCTGCGTTCGTCATTGGGGGCTTCGACCGAATCCAGCCGCGCGCGCGGAATGATCATGCTGCCCAGTGTGCCCATCAGCTCGGCGAAGTGGCTGTTCTGCGTGGCGCGGGCGATCTCCAGATGGAACTGGAAGTCCGCCGCCACCGCGTCGCGCCCGGCGTCCACGGCCGCCGCCACGGTGTCCAGCGCCTCGCGCATGGTCTTGAGGTTGGCGGGCGTGCGGCGCTGCGCGGCCAGCGCGGCGGCCTCGGTTTCTACCCCGATGCGCAGTTCCAGCACCGCAATCACGTCACGCAGGGTGCTGAACTGGTCGGGCGTGATCTTGAAGCCCGGGGCCTGCCCGAGGCCCAGCACAAACGTGCCGATGCCATGCCGTGTCTCCACCAGGCCCGACGCCTGCAGCTTGGAAATGGCCTCGCGCACCACCGTGCGGCTGACGTTGAACTCGGCCATGATCGCGGCCTCGGTGGGCAGCTTGTCGCCCAGTGCCAGGCGCCCGTCGCGGATGCGGTCACCCAGGGAGTCCACCAGCTCCAGGGCCAGGGTGCGGGGCTTGCGGCGTGGGGCAATGTCGGTGCTCATGTCTCGGTGTTATCCCTATGTGTTGGACGGGTTGAAAGGAGTACATTGCCTCCTTGTTGTATGACAACTGATGACGTTCAACCACTTGTAACGCCACTGTACCAAGAACCTCCGCAAAAGCCATGCCCTGTCACCCGACATCGATCCGTTTTCAACGCTTGTTACTGACTGGGGCCGCTGGCGGACTGGGGCGTGAATTGCGCACGCGCCTGAAGGCGTATTGCACCACCTTGCGCCTGTCGGATGTGGCCGACCTGGGCAGCGAGTCGCCCGGCGAAGAGCTGCGCCCTGCGCGCTTGGAAGACGCCAGCGCCATGCTGCCGCTGCTGGATGGGGTGGACGCTGTGGTGCACCTGGGCGGCGTGTCCACCGAGCAGCCCTGGGACCCCATCCTGCAGGCCAACATCATTGGCGCCTACAACCTCTATGAGGCCGTTCGCAAGCAAGGTGTCAAGCGCGTGGTGTTTGCCAGCTCCAACCACGTGACCGGCTTTTACCGCCAGGACGAAGTGGTGGGGCTGCGCGACCCAGCGCGGCCCGATGGCCTGTATGGCCTGTCCAAGGCGTTTGGCGAGGACCTTTCGCGCTTCTACTTTGACCGCTACGGCATCGAGACCGTGTGCCTGCGCATCGGCTCCTCCTTCCCCGAGCCGCGCAACCGCCGCATGCTGGCCACGTGGATGAGCTACGACGACCTGGAGCGCCTGGTCGTGGCCAGCCTCACAGCGCCGGTGGTGGGCCACAGCATCATCTATGGCATGGGCGACAACACCACCACTTGGTGGGACAATACACTCGCCCGCCACATCGGCTACCGCCCGCAGGACAGCTCCGAGCCCTTCCGCGCCAAGGTGGAGGCAGCTGACCCGCAGCCCGACCTGACGGACCCGGCCGTGATCTACCAGGGCGGGCCGTTTGTGCGCACCGGTCCGTTCGAGTGAGTGGGGCCATGGAACTCCTGTTGCCTCACCACCAGGACCAGGTGGGCGAAAGCCCGCTGTGGAGCACTGCCGAGCAGGCGCTGTACTGGGTGGACATCGAAGGCCACGCACTGCGCCGCCTGCGCTGGGCCGACCGGCAACTGATGAGCTGGACGACGCCGGAGCGGCTGGCCTGCATTGCGCTGCATGCCAGCGGCGGGCTCATCGCTGGCATGGACACGGGCATCTTTCACCTGCAGCCTGCCGATGACGGCACCCTGGCCTGCACCCTCATCTCTGCCGTGCAGCACCCGCAAGCTGGCATGCGCTTCAACGACGGGCGCTGTGACCGCCAGGGGCGCTTCTGGGCCGGCACCATGGTGCGCGACATGTCGCTGGCGCAACCCGCTGGCGGCCTGTACCGGCAGGACGCGCGCGGCCTCTCGGCGCCGCTGATCGAAGGCCTGGTCACCCAGAACGGCTTGGCGTTCAGCCCCGATGGCGCCACCATGTACCTTAGCGACAGCCACCCCAGCGTGCAAAAGATCTGGTCGCTGGACCTGCACGAAGACGGCAGCCTGGGGCCGCGCCGCCTGTTGGTGGATATGCGCGAACTGCCCGGCCGGCCGGACGGTGCGGCCATCGACACCGATGGCTGCTACTGGATCTGCGCCAACGATGCTGGCATGGTGCATCGCTTCACCCCATCGGGCGTGCTGGACCGCTCGCTGGCCGTGCCGGTCAGCAAGCCCTCGATGTGCAGTTTTGGCGGGCCCGACATGGACCTGCTTTTCATCACCTCCATCCGCCCCGGCCAGCCGCAGGGCAACGATGTGGCCCACGGCGGCGCGGTCTTCGTGACCCGCCCGGGCGCCCAAGGGCTCGCAGAGGCCCAGTACCCGACCGCCTGAGCGCGGCACCCCAACCGATTCAACCCCGGAGACAAAGCACCATGAACGTTCCACACCTCTTTGGCCGCGTGGCCATTGCCGCTGGCATCTTGCTCGGCAGCCTGGCCGCGCAGGCCACCGAGTTCCGCTCGTCGGACATCCACCCCGAGGACTATCCCACCGTGCTGGCCGTGCGCCACATGGGCGAGACGCTGTCCAAGGCCACCGGTGGCAAGCACAGCATCAAGGTCTATGCCAAGGGGTCGCTCGGCATCGAGAAGGACACCATTGAGCAGACCAAGCTGGGGGCGATTGCCATGACGCGCGTGAACGTCGCGCCCATGAACAACATCTGCCCCGCCACCATGGTGCCCACCATGCCCTTCCTGTTCCGCGACAAGGAGCACATGCGCAAGGTGCTGGATGGCGCCATTGGCGACGAGATCCTGAAGGACTGCGAATCGCAGGGCTTCGTGGGCCTGGCGTTCTATGACAGCGGCGCACGCTCGATCTACACCGTCAAGAAGCCCATCAAGACCCTGGCCGACGTCAAGGGCCTGAAGGTGCGCGTGCAGCAGAGCGACCTGTGGGTGTCCCTGCTCGAAGCCATGGGCGCCAACGCCACCCCCATGCCGTTCGGCGAGGTCTACACCGCGCTCAAGACCGGCCTGGTGGACGCCGCAGAAAACAACTACCCCAGCTACGAAAGCTCGCGCCACTTCGAAGTCGCCAAATACTTCAACAAGACCGAGCATTCCATGGCGCCTGAGATCCTCTTGTTCAGCAAGCGGGTGTGGGACACCTTGAGCGCTGACGACCAGAAGGCCATCCGCGCCGCCGCCAAGGAGTCGGTGGGCTTCATGCGCAAGATCTGGGACGAGCGCGAAGAGAAATCCCTGGCCACGGTGAAGGCTGGCGGCGCGCAGGTGGTGGATATCGACAAGGTGGCCTTCAAGGCTGCCATGAAGCCGGTGTACGACAAGTTCCTCAAGGACCCCAAGCTGCAGGACATGGTCAAGCGCATCGACGCGGTGCAATAAGCCAGAAGCCAGAGTCTCCAGGGCAGGCGTGACCGGGAACAGCCCGCCGCCTGCCCGTTTCCAGTTGTTGTTTTTGAATGTCCACTATGTACACGCGACTCTGCGCTTTCATTGCGCGCGCCTGCCTGAAGCTCGGGGTAGGAGGGCTCGTCCTGCTGGTTTGCGCCGTGCTCTACCAGGTCATCGGCCGCTATGTCTTCAATGACACCCCCACCTGGGCCGAGAGCGGCGCCGTGCTGCTGGTGCTTTACGTGACCATGCTGGGCATGGCTGTGGGCGTGCGTGATGCGGGCCACATCGGTCTGGAATCGTTCCTGGTGCTGGCGCCCGATTGGCTGCGCACCAAGCTCGAGCTGCTGATCCACGCGCTGGTGCTGCTGTTCGGCATCGTCATGGCCTGGAACTGCGGCGTGCTGGCCGAATCGGTGGCACCGTACAAGATCCCCACGCTGGGCATCTCCGAAGCCTTCAAGTACGTGCCGCCTGCCATGGCTGGCGTGCTGGTGGCCATGTTCTCGCTGGAACACATCATCGCCATCTTGCGTGGCACGGAAGTAGAGCCCGCCTGGCACTAAAGAGACTGGGAATCCCTTGTCCATGCCCGCCTTGCACGCCAAAACACCCCGGCTCGTCGTTGCAAATGCTCGCCATAGCACTGGCTATGGCTGCGCTTTGCGCCTAGATCCGGGACGTTTTGGCGCGCCTTTCGGGCACGGCCAAAGAATTCCCAGCCTCTAAGCCCGCCCCTAAAACGTCTTCATAAAAATTCCATCACCATCATGGCGTTGACCATCCTGTGCGTGAGCTTCACGCTATTGCTGCTGCTGGGCGTGCCCGTGGCCTTCTCGATCGGCCTGTCCTCGCTGGCCACCATCCTGTACGAAGGCCTGCCCCTGGCCGTGGGTTTCCAGCAAATGATTTCGGGCATGAACCCGTTCTCGTTCCTGGCCATCCCGTTCTTCATCTTTGCTGGCGAGATCATGATGTACGGCGGCATCGCCGACCGCATCGTCAACTTCGCCAAGAGCGTGGCGGGCCATGTGCGTGGCGGCCTGGGCATGAGCAATGTGCTGGCCTGCACGCTGTTTGGCGGTGTCTCGGGTTCGCCGGTGGCCGACGTGTCGGCCATGGGCGCCGTGCTCATCCCGCAGATGAAGAAGGAGGGCTACCACGCCGACTACGCGGTGAACGTGACCACCCACGCCTCGCTGGTGGGCGCGCTCATGCCCACTTCTCACAACCTCATCATCTTCACGCTGGCGGCTGGGGGCAAGGTAAGCATTGCGGCGCTGATCCTTGCAGGCATCGTGCCGGCCCTGTTGCTGACCATCTGCAACCTGGCTGCCGCCTACTTCGTGGCTGTGAAGCGCGGCTACCCCGCAGGCACCTTCCCGGGCTGGGAGATTGTGTGGATCTCGTTCCGCGCCTCGGTCCCGGGCCTGGCCGTGGTGGTCATCATCATTGCAGGCATTTTGTCGGGGGCGTTTACGGCGACGGAGTCGGCGTCGGTCGCAGTGCTGTGGGCGCTGATTCTGTCGGTCTTCGTCTACAAGAAGCTCACGCGTGAGCAGTTCCTCAAGGCCGCGTCCAAGGCCGTCAAGACCACGGGCACAGTGCTGCTGCTCATCGGCATCTCGTCCATGTTCGGCTACCTCATCGGGCTCTACGGTGTGGCAGAGCTCACGGGTGATGCGCTCAAGTCCATGAGCACCTCGCCCTGGGTGATCTTCCTGTCGGTGAACATCATCCTGTTCGTGCTGGGCACCTTTCTCGACATGGCGGCCACCATCCTTATCTGCACGCCCATTTTTTTGCCGATCTGCCAGCAGTTCGGCATGAGCACGGAGCAGTTCGGCATCGTCATGCTGATCAACTGCGCGCTGGGCCTGAACACCCCTCCCGTGGGCACCACGCAGTTCATCGGCTGCACCATCGGGGGCGTGTCGGTGGGCGAGGTGATGAAGACCATCTGGCCGTTCTACAGTGCGCTCATCGTGGCGCTGATGCTGGTGACCTATGTGCCCCAGTTCTCGATGTGGCTGCCAGACCTGGTGCTCAAGGGCGGCGGCTGACCTGGCAGGAGTGATGGCTCGGCCACCGGGCGGATTGAAACCCGCGTACCTTGTGAATTGAACGGACCTATGCGACAAGCTCTCACCATCCGCATGCATGCCCAGGACAACGTCGCCATCGTCGCCAACGACGGTGGCCTGCCTGCGGGCACCCTGTTGCCAGACGGTGTGCCGGGCGCGGGCATCACGCTGCGCGACAAAGTGCCGCAGGGCCACAAGGTCGCGCTGGCGGACATCCCTGAAGGCGGCGTGGTGCGCCGCTACAACGTGCCCATCGGCTATGCGCTGAAAGACATCCCCGCAGGCAGCTGGGTGCATGAGCGCCTGCTGCAGATGCCCTCGGCTCGTGCGTTGGAGGGCTTGCCCATGGCCACCGTGAAGCCCCCGGTGCTCGAACCTCTCACGGGCTACACCTTTGAGGGCTACCGCAATGCCGGCGGCTCGGTGGGCACGCGCAACATCCTGGCCATCACCACCACCGTGCAGTGTGTGGCCGGTGTGGTGGCGCAGGCCGTGCGCCGCATCAAGGCCGAGCTGCTGCCTTTGTTTCCCCATGTGGACGATGTGATCGGCCTGGAGCACACCTACGGCTGCGGCGTGGCGATTGACGCGCCCGACGCCATCATCCCCATCCGCACGCTGCGCAACATCAGCCTCAACCCCAACTTTGGGGGCGAGGTCATGGTGGTCAGCCTGGGCTGCGAAAAGCTGCAGCCCGACCGCCTGCTGCCCCCGGGCAGCTTCCCCATCACCGACGAGCGCGATGCGGCGCTGGGCCCCGAGACGGTGTGCCTGCAGGCCGACGAGCATGTGGGCTTCATGTCCATGCTCGACCACATCGTGCATAGCGCGCGGCCCCACCTGGAGCGCCTGAATGCGCGCCGCCGCGAGACCATACCCGCCAGCGAGCTGGTGCTCGGCGTGCAGTGCGGTGGCAGCGACGCGTTCTCGGGCGTCACCGCCAACCCGGCCGTGGGTTTTTGTGCCGACCTGCTGGTGCGCGCTGGCGCCACCGTGATGTTCAGCGAGAACACCGAGGTGCGCGACGCGGTGGAGCAGCTCACCAGCCGCGCCGCCACGCCCGAAGTGGCTGACGCTATCGTGCGGGAGCTGGGCTGGTACGACCGCTATCTGGACCGGGGCCGTGTGGACCGCGCGGCCAACACCACGCCGGGCAATAAGGCGGGTGGCTTGTCCAACATCGCCGAGAAGGCCATGGGCTCCATCATCAAGAGCGGCACCGCGCCCATTGCGCATGTGCTGGCCCCGGGCGAGAAGCTGCGCCGCGACCAGCGCGGCCTAGTGTATGCCGCCACGCCCGCCAGCGACTTCATCTGCGGCACGCTGCAACTGGCTGCCGGCATGAACCTGCACGTGTTCACCACCGGCCGGGGCACACCCTACGGTCTGGCCGAGTGCCCTGTGGTCAAGGTCGCGACGCGCACTGATCTGGCCCGCCGCTGGCACGATCTGATGGACATCAACGCCGGCAAGATCGCGGATGGCGAAGCCACCATCGAACAGCTGGGCTGGGAGATGTTTCACCTGCTGCTCGACGTGGCCAGCGGTCGCAAGAAGACCTGGGCCGAGCAGTGGCAACTGCACAACGCGCTGGTGCTGTTCAACCCGGCGCCCGTCACCTAAACCCTGCCGGGCCCAGGCCCTTTGTGTTCCCTCTTCAACAGCCCTTGCCTGCAAGGGCTGTTGTCCTTGAAAGACCGCATCTCATGGGGCATTCCCGATTTTCTGACCGCAAGGTCGTGGTGGCGCTGGCGCTGCTGTGTTGCCTGCTCTGGGGCAGCTCGTACCCCGCCATCAAGACCGGGTACGCCTGGTTCGGCATCTCACGCAATGACATCCCTACGCAGCTCGTATTCGCGGGCTGGCGGTTTCTGGGCGCCGGGCTGATCTTGCTGGCCTGGGCCGTGGTCATGCGCAAGGCCATCTGGGGCTTGGGCTTCACAGCAGGGCGGCAGCTGATAGCGCTGGGCCTGGCACAGACCACGCTGCAGTACGTGTTCTTCTACGTGGGCCTGGCGCATACCACGGGCGTCAAGGGCTCCATCATGAATGCTACGGGCACGTTTTTCAGCGTGCTGCTGGCGCACTGGGTCTATCACAACGACCGCCTGAGCCATGCCAAGCTCTGGGGCTGCCTGGTGGGTTTTGCGGGCGTGATGGTGGTGAACCTAGGGCGTGGCACGCTGGACCTGGACTTCACGCTGCTGGGCGAAGGCTTTGTGGTGATCGCCGCCCTGGTGCTGGCCGCGGCCAGCATTTACGGCAAGCAGGTGTCGCAGCGCATGGACTCGGTCGTGATGACGGGCTGGCAGCTGGGCCTGGGCGGCGTGGCGTTGTTGGTCATTGGCTGGTCGCTGGGTGGTTCGCTCACGGGCTTCACCTGGGGCTCTACGGTGCTGCTGGTGTACCTGGCGCTGCTGTCGTCGGCCGCGTTTTCGCTGTGGAGCATCCTGCTCAAGCACAACCGGGTGAGCCAGATCACGGTGTTCAACTTCACCGTGCCGATCTTTGGCGCGGCGCTGTCGGCACTGTTTTTGGGCGAGGCGCTGTGGGAGTGGAAAAACCTGCTGGCCCTGGTGCTGGTGTGTGTGGGCATCTGGCTGGTCACGCGCGATACGGCCAGCGCCACCAAATAGACTCGGCCCATGGCTTACACACTCTCCCGAGACGCATTCCAGCGCGACCTGCACGGCCTGCGCACCGACCTGTTCACCCTGCGCAGCCCCGGCGGCCTGCAGGTGGCGGTGAGCAACTACGGCGCCCGCCTGGTGCAGGTGGCGGTGCCCGACGGTCAGGGCGGTCTGGCCGATGTGGCGCTGGGCTACGACAGCCTGCAGGGCTACCTGGACGGGCAGCTCTCCATGGGTGCGCTCATCGGCCGCTGGGCGGGGCGTCTGCGTGCGGGCACGCTGACCCTGCCGGATGGATCGCGCCGGCAACTGCCCACCAACAGCGGGCCACACCATCACCACGGCGGCCCGCGCGGCAGCCGCTTCCAGGTGTTTGCGGTGGAACATGTGCAGGCCGATGCCCTCTCCCTCAGCCACACCTTCCGCACCGAGGACGACGGGGTGCCCGGCACGGTGCGCCTGCAGCTCCACCTGCAGGTCACAGCCGACAACGCGCTGCACATGGCCTGGACGGCCGAGGTGCTCCATGCCCCCACGGTGCTCAACCTCACCGGGCATGCGTTCTTCAACCTGGCAGGCCAGGGCAGCACCCACGGCCACACCCTGCAGGTGCCCGCCAGCCGCTATGTGCCCCTGGCGGCCGATGTGTGCCCCACGGGCGCGCTGGCTGCGGTGCAGGGCACGCCGTTCGACTTCCGCCAAGCCCGCGCTGTGGCGGACGCCATCGCAACACCCCATGAGCAGCTGGCCGTGGCGGGCGGGCTGGACCACTACCTGGTGCTGGACGAACAGGCGGCCCCCCTTGCCCCTCCGTCGTCATCCATCACGCCACCGGGCCTGCGCCTGGCCGCGCTGCTGGGCGAACCCGTGAGCGGCCGTGCGATGGAGGTGTGGAGCACCGCTCCGGGTGTGCAGGTGTATGCAGGCCACGGCCTCAAGGCCGATCCCGCGCGGGACTTGGGGCGTGGTGCGGGGCAGGGCGGCTGGCTGTGGCAGCCGGGCGACGGTATCTGCCTGGAGCCCATGGAGTACCCGGATGCGCCCAACCACGCGGGCTTTCCGGTACGCTGGTGGCAGCCGGGCGAAGTGGTGCGGGGCGCGATCGTGTACCGCTTCATCGGGGGCTGATGGCCGGTGGGCTGGCCTGGCACGCCCGTGCCGCGCTACCATGCCGCCTGGCTTTTAACCGAGGTGGCTCATGCACATGTCCAACGCCCCCAGCACCGACTGGAAAGAAGTGGTGGCACCCGATGAAGCGCAGCGCTTTGCGGGCTATGCGCGCCAGTTTGCCGAGCTGCAGGCGCGCAAGTCGCAAAAATATGGCGCCGGGCGGGGGTTGCACCGCAAGCAGCTGACCGCCGCGTATGGCCGTCTGGAGGTGCTGGGCGATCTGCCCGCGTTTGCGGCCCAGGGCTTGTTCGCGCAGCCGGCGCAGTACGACGTGCGGGTGCGGCTGAGCAACGGCGGCATGGACAAGGCGGCGGACCACAAGCCCGACATCCGGGGCTTTGCGATCAGCGTGCGGGGCGTGCAGGGCGACTCTGCCTTGGGCAACGGGCGCGCAAAAAGCCAGGACTTCCTGCTCATCAACCAGGAAAAGTTCGCCTTCCCCCAGAGCGCAGAGTTTGTGGATTTTGTGGTCGCTGCGTCGCACGGCGGCGGCGCGCTGATCAAGTTCCTGGTGCAGCGCCATGGCTTGCTGGGTGCGGCCCGGCAGATCGCCAAGACGGTCAAGACCTTTGGGCGGCCCTTTGGCGGCTTTGCATCGCATGCCATGTTCAGCGCTGCGCCCATTGCCTGCGGGCCCTATGCCGTGCGCGTGCGCCTCGTGCCCCATGCGTCCAACGGGGCGCCCGTCAGGCAGGTGCAGCACGCCTGGGATGCTGAATTCTCCGGCCGCCTGCGCCAACAAGACCTGCAGTGGGACCTGCAGCTGCAGCCTTTTGTGGACGAGGCCACCACCCCCATTGAAGACGCCAGCGTGGACTGGCCCACGCCCTACACCACCGTGGCTAGGCTCACCCTGCCACGGCAGGACCCGGCTGCCGACGCAGCCCTGGCCGCCGAGGTGGAGGCCGCCGTGTTCGACCCCTGGCAGGCGCTGGCTGCGCACCGGCCCCTGGGCGACGTGATGCGGGCCCGCAAGGTGGTGTATTTCGAAAGCCAGAAAGGCCGTGGCGCTGCGTGACCTGCGGGGTGCGGCGACCGGGCGCTTCGTGAGGAAGCCCCCACGGTACTCAGAAAAACAGTGAGGGTGTTGAATCCCGGTCTGAGAGCGGCTCACAAAACTCAGCGAAGCGGCCCTGGCTAGGCGTTTCGCCGCAGGCAGTACAAGCAGTACGACAAGGCGAGACAACGACGCCAGGGGAGTTTTGTTAGCCGCTCTAAGTTTCGTCTAAGTGTTGGTGCCCACACTGCCCTCCATCGCAACTCGGATTGGAAAGGCACCACACCATGAACACGACAACGCTGACCTCCACCCCCCGCCGCCTCATCCTGGCCCTGGTGGCCGCTGGTGCGGTGGGTGCCACGGGCGCAGGCCTCATCACCGGGCACCAGGCCCGCGCCCTGACCCCGCCCCCTGCTATCGTGGCCCAGACGCCCGCTGCCCCTGGCGGGGCCTTGCCCAGCTTCGCGCAGATCACCGCGCAAAACGGCCCGGCAGTAGTCAACATCAGCGTGACGGGCAGCACCAAGGCCGCGATGGCCGATGACGACGGCGAAGACGACGGCCAGCCCGCCGCGCGCCAGGGCCGGGCGCCGCAGATGGACCCGAACGATCCGTTCTACCAGTTCTTCCGCCAGTTCGGTTTTCCGGGCGGCATGGGGCCACAGGCCCAGCCCAACGTACCCACGCACGGCCAGGGCTCCGGCTTCATCGTCAGCCCCGATGGCCTGGTGCTGACCAACGCCCATGTGGTCAAGGGTGCCAGCGAAGTCATCGTCAAGCTCACCGACCGGCGCGAGTTCCGCGCCAAGGTGTTGGGCTCTGACCCCAAGACCGACGTGGCCGTGCTCAAGATCGACGCCAAAAACCTGCCCACGGTGCGCCTGGGCAGTACTCGCGATCTGCAGGTGGGCGAATGGGTGCTGGCCATCGGCTCGCCCTTTGGCTTTGAAAACAGCGTGACGGCGGGTGTGGTCAGCGCCAAGGGCCGCTCGCTGCCCGACGACAGCCTGGTGCCCTTCATCCAGACCGACGTGGCGGTGAACCCTGGCAATTCGGGCGGGCCTTTGTTCAATGCACGCGGTGAAGTGGTCGGTATCAACTCGCAGATCTACAGCCGCTCGGGTGGCTACCAAGGGGTGTCGTTCTCCATCCCGATCGAGCTGGCGGCCAAGATCAAAGACCAGATTGTTGCCACCGGCAAGGTGCGCCACGCACAGCTGGGCGTGGCCGTGCAAGAGGTGAACCAGGCGTTTGCCGAGTCGTTCAACCTCGACAAGCCCGAAGGCGCGCTGGTGGCCAGCGTCAGCAAGGGCAGCCCCGCAGAGAAGGCCGGCCTGCAGGCCGGCGACGTGATCCGCCAGGTGGACGGCCAGCCCATCGTCGCCTCGGGCGACCTGCCCGCCTGGGTGGGCCAGGCGCAGCCGGGCCAGCAGGCCAAGCTGTCGGTGTGGCGCCAGGGCAAGCCGCTGGAGCTGACGGCCACCCTGGGCGACGCCAGCGACAAGGCAATCAAGCAGGCGCGCAACGATGACGCCGTGGGCAAGGGCCAACTGGGCCTGTCATTGCGCCCGCTGGACCCGCAGGAGCGGCGCGCCGCGGGCCTCAATGAAGGCCTGGTCATCGAGCAGGCGCGCGGCCCCGCCGCTGCGGCCGGTGTGCAGCCGGGCGACGTGCTGCTGGCCATCAACGGCGCGCCCATCAAGGACATCACGCAGGTGCGAGCCGCCATGGCCAAGGCGGGCAAGTCGGTGGCGCTGCTGATTGAGCGCGACGGCGACAAGATCTTTGTGCCCGTGCGCCTGGGCTGATCCATGGCCTGCGCCTGCCGTCGGCTCTGGCCCTGCGGCAGGCGCTGCACATCAGCGCGGCAGCGCCTCCACTTCCTTGGTCCAGCGGTCGATCAGGCGCCTGCGCTCTGCGGCCTTGCCGTATTTCTCGAAGTCGTATTTGATGAGCTTCACGTTGTCCAGCGTCGGGATGCGCGGGTCCATCTTGAAGGTCTTGTTGGCGGGCACCTGGTAGCTGCCCACCTGGGCGCCCACGGCCTGGCCTTCGGGGCTCATCAGCCAGTCGTAGTACTTTTTGGCGTTCTCCATGTTGCGCGCGCCCTTGACCAGCGCAATGCCGCCCACCTCGTAGCTGGTGCCTTCACAAGGCGCCTGGGTTTTCACCGGGTACTTGTCGGCCTTCCACTTCTCGAAGTTGAACATGAAGGTGATGCCCACACCCACCTCGCCCTTGGCCACGTTGGGCGCCTGCGCCTGGCCGCTGCGGGTGTAGGTGGTGGTGTTCTTGTGCAAGGCCTTGAGGTAGTCGAACGCCTTGTCTTCGCCCATCAGCTGCACCAGCCCCGCGATCACGGTGTAGGCCGTGCCGCTGGAGGCGGGGTGCGAGATTTCCACCTCGCCCTTGTACGCAGGCTTGATCACGTCGGACCAGCACTGCGGCTCCGGCAGCTTTTTCTTCTTGAGCGTTTCGGTGTTGTAGCCAAAGCCGATGGCCGAGCTGTAAAAGCCCCCCACCTGGTGGCCCGACATGGCGTACTGGCGCACGCTCCAGCTGTGCAGGTCGTGCAGATACGCGGGGCGGTATTCGGCCAGCAGGCCTTGCTCGGCGGCCTGCAAGAAGGGGTCACCCGTGCCGCCCCACCAGATGTCGGTCTTGGGGTTGTTGGCCTCGGCGCGCAGTTGCGCGGCGATCTCGCCCGTGCCCTTGTGGGCCTGGTTCACCTTGATGCCGGTCTTGCGGGTGAACTCCTTGGCGGCTGCTTCGCACCAGGGTGCGTCGGTGCTGCACAGCGCGTTGACCACGCCCTGTGCCTGGGCGCCTGTGGCAGACAGCGCGGCCAGCGCAATGGCTGCAGCAACGTGGTGGAGAGGGGGGAATGCCATCGGAATTGCCATCGGTCTTGCTCCTTGTGTTTTGTGGTGGTGGCCCGGCCCCTGGGGCGGACGGTGTGCGCGTGGCGCTTTCATTGTGACAGTGATGTGTCAAATTCAAGTCGTTCTGGCAGCCCGGTGCTGCGCCAGCGCCCATGCCGCCGCTATCCTTGGCAGCCAGCCCATTTCCTGCACTTCTGACCGACCGACCTTTCTGCCCCCTTGCCATGCGCCTGCTGCTTGTTGAAGACGATTCCATGATCGGTGAAGCCGTGCTGGACCTGCTGCGCGCCGAGCAGTACGCGGTGGACTGGGCGCGCGATGGCGACGCGGCCGACACGGCCCTGCGCACCCAGGCGTATGACCTGGTGCTGCTGGACCTGGGCCTGCCCCAACGCGATGGTCTGACCGTGCTGCGCGACCTGCGCGCCCGCAAGAACCGCACCCCCGTGCTGGTGGCCACCGCGCGCGATGCCGTGGCGCAGCGCATCGAGGGGCTGGATGCCGGGGCCGACGACTACGTGCTCAAGCCCTATGACCTGGACGAGCTGCTGGCCCGCATCCGTGCCCTGCTGCGCCGCGCAGCGGGCCGTGCCGAGCCGGTGTATGAACACCAGGGCGTCAGCATCAACCCCGCCACGCGCGAGGTCACCGTGCGCGGCACGCCCGTGGTGCTGTCGGGGCGCGAATGGGCGGTGCTGGAGCCGCTCATTGCCCGCCCCGGCATGGTGCTGTCGCGCCAGCAGCTGGAGGACAAACTCTACGGCTGGGGCGACGAGGTGAGCAGCAACGCGGTGGAGGTCTACATCCACGGCCTGCGCAAGAAGCTGGGGCCCGAGCTGGTGCTGAACGTGCGCGGGGTGGGCTACCTCGTGCCGAAGGCATGACCCCCCTGAGCGGCTTCGCCGCTTCCCCCCAAGGGGACGACAGCCTTTGCTGCGGGGCGGCCCTTGCTGGCTGCCCCCGCGCAATCTCCCGCCCTGAGCATGCGGCGGGGATGGATGGATAGAGATGAAGAACGTGCCAACCACCTCCTGGCGCAGCGCGCTGCAGTCCATGCTCCCGCGCTCGCTGCGCATGCGTCTGCTGATGTTTTTGCTGGCTGCCATCGTGCTGGCAGGCGCAGTGCAGGGCGCACTGGCCTACCGGGGCGCGCTGGACGAGGCCGATGCGCTGTTCGACTATCACATGCAGCAGACGGCGCTGGCTTTGCGCTCGGGTCTGCCGGTGGATGCCCAAGGCCTGGGCCCGGGCCTGGACCCCGAGGACGAGAACCACGAGTTCATCGTGCAGGTGTGGACCAACGAGGGCCTGCGCATTTTTGAATCGGCCGTGGGCGCCGCCTTGCCGCAGATTGCCGTGCTGGGCTTCACCAACGTGCAGGCGCGCGGCGGCACCTACCGGGTGTTCTCGATGCAGACGCGCTCGCAAGTCATCCAGGTGGCGCAGAACATGGCTGCGCGGCGCGACATGGCCCGCAGCCTGGCGTTGCGCACGCTGGCGCCGCTGGCCATCATGGCGCCGCTCTTGGTGCTGGCCGTGTGGTGGGGCGTGAGCCGGTCGCTGGCCCCGGTGGAACGCGTGCGCCGCCAGCTGGCAAAGCGCCAGGCCGACGACCTTTCGCCCGTGAGCGATGCACAACTGCCCGATGAGGTGCAGCCGCTGGTGAGCGAACTCAACCTGTTGTTTGAGCGCGTGCAGCACGCGTTCGAGGCGCAGCAGCACTTTGTGGCCGACGCCGCGCACGAGCTGCGCTCCCCCCTGGCCGCACTGCGCCTGCAACTGCAGGGCCTGCAACGGGCGGGCGACGACGCCGCGCGGGCGGCCGCCATCGAACGCCTGTCGGCCGGTATCGAGCGCGCCACGCGGCTGGTCGAGCAGCTGCTGACCCTGGCCCGGCAGGAGGCCAGCACGGCCGTCAACGATCCGGTGGACCTGCGCGTCACGGCGCAACTGGCGCTGGCCGACGTGGCCCCCGCAGCCCAGGCGCGCAGCATGGATGTGGGCCTGCTTGAATCGGACGCCGCCACCGTCACAGGCAATGCCGAGGCCCTGCGCATGCTGGCCCGCAACCTGCTGGACAACGCCATCAAATACAGCCCGCCTGGCGGCCAGGTGGACCTGCAGGTGCGCCGCGAGGGCGACCACGCCGTGCTCACCGTGGAAGACAGCGGCCCCGGCATCGCCCCCGAGCACCGCGAGCGGGCCATGCAGCGGTTTGTGCGCGTCACTGCCGACGGTGCTCCCGGCAGCGGTCTGGGTCTGGCCATCGTGCAGGCCATTGCACAGGGCCATGGCGCCACCGTGGCGCTGGACAGCTCGGCGCGCCTGGGCGGCCTGCGGGTGACCGTGCGGTTTGCGGCTGCCAAGCCCAGCGCTGTGTGATGCCCTGTTTGCTATTAATTGCATAGCTGTCAAGGCATATAGCACTGGCGCTACCAGCCAAAAAGCCTTCAAAAGCACCCGCGAAGTGCTTCAAAGCGCCTCGTCACGTGCGCGCCACGCCGCCAGGGGCCTGCCCCGCACAATGCGGGGGTAGCGCGCAGGCGGTGCCGGTTCCTGGTCCGCCTGCGTCCACTTCCACCACCGTACACACGCATCGGCATGAACTTCATCGTTTTCGGCGCAGGCGCCATTGGTTGTTATGTGGGTGGGCGCCTGGCCGCACATGGCGAGCCGGTGTGCCTGGTGGGGCGGCCGCATGCGCTGGAGCCCATCGCGCTCCGCGGTCTTCAGGTCACTGACCTGGACGGCTTTGACCGCACCGTGCCCACGTCCACACTGCAACTGGCTGCCACGCTGGCCGACGCCGCGCCCGGGGTCGACAGCATCATCCTGCTGTGCGTCAAAAGCGGCGCCACCGAGTCTGCCGCTCGCGAGCTGGCGGCGGCCTGTGCGCCCGGCACACCGGTGATCTCGCTGCAAAACGGCGTGGACAACGTGGCCCGCATCGCCGCATTAGCGCCCGGCCTGAACGTGCTGGCGGGCATGGTGCCGTACAACGTGGTGCTGCGTGGCGCGCAGGTGCACCGCGCCACCGCAGGCCACCTGCAGCTGCAGCGCGACGCGGTCACCGAGCGCATCGCGCCCCTGTTCAACGCCGCCGGCCTGGCCACCACGCTGCCGCCAGACATCCGTGCCGTGCAGTGGGGCAAGCTGCTGCTCAACCTCAACAACCCGGTCAATGCGCTGTCCAACCTGCCCCTGCGGCAAGAGCTGCTGGACCGCGATTGCCGCCGTGTTTTTGCTGCGCTGCAGACCGAGGCGCTGCGCGTGATGGCGCGCGCGGGCATCACCCCCGCCCAGGTCACCGCCGTGTCGCCCACGCTGCTGCCCCATGTGCTGCGCCTGCCCAACTGGCTGTTCACACGACTGGCAAAGCGCATGCTGCAGATCGACGCCACGGCGCACTCGTCGATGTGGGACGACCTGGAGGCCGGGCGCGTGACGGAGATCGACGCGCTGTGCGGCGCCGTGGTGCGGCTGGCGGCGCAACAGGGCATGGCGGCACCGCTCAATGCGCGCATGTGCGAGCTGCTGGGTGGCCCGCGCCAGCGCCTCACGGGCAGGCAGATGCGCCAGATGCTGGGTCTGTGAGTTGGGATTCGGGATTGGGGTTGTGACCGGTGATCAGGCAGCGGGTGCTGCGCTGTCCAGCGGCACGCGCAGCCCGGTCTTGAGGCTGGCCAGCGCCACCGAGGTCCGAAAGCGCTTGATGTTGTCGTCCCCCTCAAACAGCCGCCGCGTCAGCGCCTCGTAGTCTGCCATCGACGCCACGTTCACCACCAGCAGGTAGTCTGCCTCGCCCGTCACGCTGTAGCACTGCTGCACCGCGTCTTCCGCCGCAATGCGCGCGCGCAGCGGGGCGGTGCGGTCGGGGCGCTCGTTGTCCAGGTGCACCTCCAGCACGATGGTCAGCGGCTTGCCCACCTTCACCGGGTCCAGCACGGCCACGTTGGCGCGGATCACGCCGCTGTCCTTGAGCCGCTGAATGCGCCGCTGTACCGCAGGCGCCGACAGGTTCACCGCCTGCGCAATCGCGCGCTGGGGCGTGGTGTTGTCGGCCTGCAGGATGTCGAGGATCGCGAGGTCGAAGCGGTCAAGTGCTGCCGGGGTGGACATGGGGGTTCCTTGGAACGGGGTCTCAGGGTGAGCGAAAGTTGCGTGCAGGCCCCGAAATTCGAGCCAAAAGCACGCTGGGGTCGCACTATATTTTCAGCCCATGAGCGCTTCCCCCCTCCGTTCTCTTCTGCACCGGTTCTTCCCCTTCCTGGCCGTGCTGGGTTCCGTCACCGCATTGGGCATTGGCACTTCGTGGGCCAAACACTGGCTGTTTCCGGTGGTCGGGGCACAGGGCACCACCGCCGTGCGTGTGGGTTTTTCGGCGCTGCTGGTGCTGCTGCTGTGGCGGCCCTGGCGCTGGCACCTGTCGCGCGCCGACGCGCGGGCCGTCATGCTGTACGGCGCGGCGCTGGGCGGCATGAACCTCATGTTCTACATGTCGCTGCGCACCCTGCCGTTTGGCCTGGCGGTGGCCATCGAGTTCGCCGGGCCGCTGGCCGTGGCGATCTGGTCATCGCGCCGCGCGGTGGATTTTGTGTGGGTGGCGCTGGCCATCGCGGGCCTGGGCATGCTGCTGCCGCTGGGGCTCAACGGCAGCACGCTGGACCCGGTGGGCGTCTTCTACGCCCTGGGCGCGGCCGTGTTCTGGGGGCTGTACATCGTGTTCGGCAAGCGCGCCGGGCACCTGCACGCGGGGCATTCGGTATCGCTGGGCCTGCTGGTGGCCGCGCTGGTGGTGGTGCCGGTGGGCGTGGTGCATGCGGGTGCTGCGCTGCTGTCGTCCACGGTGCTGCTCATCGGCGTGGCGGTGGCTGCGGTGTCCAGCGCCATCCCGATCTCGCTGGAGATGATGGCCCTGAAGCGCCTGCCCAAGGAGGCCTTCGGCATCATGATCAGCATGGAGCCTGCGGTGGCTGCACTGGTGGCCATGGCGCTGCTGGGCGAGCACCTGAGCGTGGCGCAGTGGCTGGCCATTGGCTGCATCATGGCTGCGTCGATGGGCAGTGCAATGACCGCCGCGCGGCCCGCTGCGGCAGACCGCGCGGCACCGCAGGCGGCCTGAGGGCGGTGCCATGGCACGGCGCATTGCCTGACAGTGGTGTGGTCTGCAGGCTGGCAAGGGCGGCCTAGCTGCAGGGCTAAAAAAGGACAGTGATGGCACCCCGTTGGCGCCGTCGCCCCATGTCCAAGGAGCCGATCATGATTCCAGCCACTACCCCCCTCCCTTCCGCTGCGACCGCCACACCGGTGGACAAAGACCTGGCCGAGCAAGCGCGCCCCGGCTACGGAATCCCGTCGCAAGATCCCCGGACCGGCGCACAGACCGCGCTGGAGCCTGAAGACGCAGAGCGCGAAGCCCACTCCGCCTTGATGGGCGGCGGCATGATGGCTGGCGCAGCAGCCGGCGCCGCCGTGGGCGTGGCCGTCGCGGGCCCGGTGGGGGTGGTGGTTGGGGGCACTTTGGGCGGCATCGCCGGTGCGCTGGGTGGTGCCGCAGCGGGCACCCTGGTCAGCCCGGATGATCTTTCGGCCGATGCTGTGGCCGCAGAACACCTTGCGCCACCCCTGCGAGGGCCGGAAGGCAAGACAGACCCGAAGTAGGGTGTGTGGGGCTCACTACAGGCTGGCTGGTGCAGCGTACGTAGTGTGTGAGTCTGCTTCAAATTTGGTAGCTATCAGCACATATTGCACTAGCGCTTGCCGCCATTTGGGTCGTGAATTTGGTCCCCTCGACAGGAATCGAACCGGGTACGTGCCCAAATGGGCCAAATTCCACTGATTGCCCGTACAGTTTTCGGCACTAGAACCCCGTCAAATTCAGCCTATTTTGCTGTCCATGTCCCCGGGTTTCGCTGAAATGTAACCGTCCAGTTTGCGGCGTTCAGCGCCCTTATCGGCCCTGTCGATCCATCGGCTGTAGACCCGGTAAAACATCTCCACTGAGTGGCCCAGTTGGCGCGCTGCCCAGGCCGGCGTGATGCCTGCCATCAGGCAGACAGTCGCAAAGGTATGTCGCGTTTGACGTGCGTCGCGCTGGCGCAGGCCCGACAACTTCATGGCGGGCTTCCACCAGCGGCGCAGAGGCTCATCAGTGGACTCGAATGCGTTGCCATCGTCTCCTACAAACACCCGGGTGCCTGCGAGTTGCGTCACGGCGCGCTGGCGTTCAAGCACCTGCCTCGCCCGTGCGGTCAATTCGATCTCTCGAATATCGGCCGTCTTGGTCCCTTTCACCTTGCCTCTGGTAAGCGCTTCGTCCACCACCACTGTGCCGCCGTGAAGGTCCACCTTGGACCAGCACAGCGCGATCTGTTCAGATGGCCGCATCCCGCTGAAGATCGCGAACTCGTAGTAATCGCGAGCACGGGCGGAGGCAAAGCTCTTGAGCAGTACCTCGACCTGCTCCAGCGTGAAGGGATCGGGCTGGGGTTTCTGATGCCTGCGCATGGCGATGTGCGGATGCAGTGGCTCGGGGACCATCTGCGCCAGGTGGCCATACTCCAGTGCCATGCTGAAGACGCTGGCAATGTTGTTGAACGTCTTCGGGTTCTCCGGCAGGCCTGCCAGCAGCAGCTTGAGATCACGAAACGTGAACTGGCTTGTTGGTGTGGAGCGCACCGTGTCGAAGTGGTAGCTGTCCAGCGTTTGCTGGTACTGGTCCGCAGTGCTGTGCTGGATCTCGGGGCGTTTGATTTTCAGCCACTCCGTGAAAACGTCGCCCAGGGTGGTAGTGGCGCGCGAATTGGGCGGCGCCTCAACCTTGGGGACACGCGGGCTGTCGGGGAAATAGTCGGCCAACACAAAGGTGCCCCTCTCGATCTTGCCGAGGATCTCCAGCCGCAGCCTCTCCGCGTAGCGGACATTGGCGGGCGTTGGGGAGAGCGGCAAAGGCTCCTTGCCGTAGCCTTGGGCCCGGAGATCGATTTGCAATGCGTTCTTGCGGATGATCACGCCGGGCATGTGGCCACCGCCTTCTTTCTCCCGCGCGTGCTGGGCGGGCTGCTGTTGGTGTCGATGAATTCGTCCAGCGCATGGCTGTCGATCATCTTGCGGTTCTCGAACCACTTCCACACGCGCCCCTCTGGCCAGCGGCCAGAGCGCCCAGTCCGTTCGTCAAAAAATGTTACTGGGAGACCGGTCAGGTCCGCCGCCTTCTGGATCGTCACCCATCTGGTCATGATCCTGCTCCTCCTGCTGCGCGAAGCCGCGCGTTTTCAGCTTCCAGCACTTTGATCTTTGCGCGGGCGGCGGCCAAGCGCTCGAAGGGAATAGGGTGCACGCCGTCCTTCGCGAGCAGCACGGGCCCGGAGCCACCGTTGATGATGGCAGCGTGAGCAAGCAGGGCCGCATGTGCTTTCGCCACCTCGGCCTCTGCATCCTGGTCGCTGGCCGCCCGCACCGCCCGCACCGCCGCCACCTGCAGGTCGTAGCAGAGCTGGGCGTGTTCTTCGTACCAGGCGGCGGTGTCCACCACATCGGGGATTTTCCCCAGCCTGACCTCTGCTGGTCCTGGTGCTTCCCGCAGCGTGGGGGCAGGCTTGGTCCCAAGCACTACACCGATGAAGTTCTTAAATGGAGAGGTCATGCTGCAGCCCTCCGCAGCTTGCTCGCTGGTTTGTAGACCTCGCGGACCTCCCCGTGCACGGTGAGGCGCGATTGCATGCCCGGGGTCATTGGTGCCCAGTTCTCTGCGCCGATGTCGAATCCCCACAGCTCCCAACCAGCGGCTGCAGGGCGGAATTGAAAGCGCCGGGCGCCGTGCCACTCCGCACCGTCGTCATGGCGGATGGTGATCATGTAAAGGCCGTCATGGCGAATCTCGCGGCGGTCAAAATCGACCTCGATACAGTCGCCCGCCTCGATCTCAGGGTGGCATAGCGCTACATGCGTCTGGATCATCTGCAGGCCGAAGAAGTGGTCCAGGTCGGCCGGTGCGGTGACCCGCTCAACGGCGTGAGCAGGAATGCCACGGGCAGCAGGCGGCGCGGGGCGTGGCCGTGTACGGCGTTCAAGAACGACGGTGCTCATGGCTGGCCATCCTTTGCGGCGGCGCGCAGAGCCTTGCGCTCCGCGAGGTGAGCGCTCCATGCATCCATGGACGCGCGGTCCTCAGCGGACATGCGATCAAGTGCCGGATGCCCGGCGACTTGGTCAGGTGTCAGCAGCAGCTGGCGCCCGGTTTCGTCCTGAATGCTGAAAAACCCGTCGTCGTCGTTGGGCAGGCCGACAGAGCTACCCGCCAAACGCACAGTGCCCACCAGCGTGTCCAACAAGGCAGGATCTGAGGACCAAGCGCCGCCCAAGCGTGACACGCGAACGATTGCTGCCTGCGGGTACTTGCCAGAGGCTTTGAAGCTATCCAGTGTTGGTATTGCGTCCGCGACGCACTCATGCCCGATTGACAAGCGCGTGGCGTGGTCGCCCCACACTTCGAAAACGGTTCTTGTGGGCCGACCTTCCTGCAAGCGCAGCAGATCACGCAACGCTTCACCCTGGCTGCGCATTTCCTCGTGAGTTAGGTCGTGCCGACCTTGGTCTTTCAGCCAGTCCAGGGCCCATTCAGGAACTGGTGCAGCTTTCGCTTTGTCGGTGTGCAATTGCTCAAAAAGCCCGTCGATCAACGCCCACCAGTGCAGGCCGATGTCTTGCATCCGCTGCGCGAAATCCATGGCGCTCAGAGGCTCCGGAACGGCTGGTTCAACTCTCCGCATGGGCGGGTTCGGGCGACGGTTCGGCAGGCGCTTCGTTGGACGCGCGGCGGCCTGGGTCGTGACGGCGTTCATGCTGCACCAGCCTTTCCGAGATCCGCGAAATTGGGACCGAAGTTCCAGCGGTCATGCCCGCCCAGAATGGCTTCACCTGCGGCCGTGTCCACCATGCCGCCGCAATGACGGGTGAGCGCCTGTGCTGCGTCAATGAGTCCAGTGACTGCAAAGGCCTCGGATTCTTCCTGCGCCAGCATCAGGATGTTGTTAATGGTGGAAAGATTGTTCGCAGCCACTTCCAGCACGCACAGCAACTGCTTTCGCGTGAGCGCGCTCCGGCCCATGTCTTCAGAATCGCCCTCCACCCGGCGGATGGGTGGGGAAGGGCGGTCGCGGAACTGGCGCTGGCCTGCACGAATGCCGTTGGCCAGTGCAACACATCCTTCTTCTGAAAAGCCGTAGCTGATGGCAGCGGAGTTCAAGGATGTGAACACTGCTTCGATGACAGCGATCTCGGCGGAGTCAGGCCGCTCTACCTTTTGCATGGTGAGTGCGCCGTACGTGAGCGCGGCCGCCCGGTGAAGTGCTGCGGAGCTGTCGTCCACGTTCTCCAGCGCTTCGACTCCAGCCTGAAGGAGTTCGTTGCTGTAGAGATAAATCTGACCCCAGTGCAAGTCGTAGATTTGTTGCAGTTGCTCGCGCAGCGTATTGATTACAAGCCGCTCATCCTCTGTGCAGGAACTGGTGTCAGGTGCGGTGGCAGCCTGGGTTTCTACGGGAGTAGTGGAGGGCGCCGCTTTGGCACGAGCTGAGGCCTTGGTTGCGCGCTCAGGCGCGACTGCTGTAGCATTCGACATGTTCTGGTTCCTGGGAATGGTTCTGGATCAAGAAGCCCTGATGCGCTCTCACCTGCATCGGGGCTTCGCCTTTTGTGGGCTATGACTGTTTGGCAGCAGTGCCCTGGGTTGTTTCCTGCCTCTTGCGGCTTTCCTCCAGCCGCAACTCAATTTCCGCTGTGAGGCTTCTCTTCGCTGCGCTGGCCTGCTGTTGCAGCCAGTTCTTAAGTGGCTGCTGAAGTCGCACTTTGAATTGGCAAGCTTCAGTTTTCGATTCGCTCACTTGGCACCTCTTTGAACCACCGTGGTCCATTGGTTGCAATGTAAACCACCGTGGTCCACTTTGCAAGGGGTTGATCTGTCTGTGGGGTTTTTGCACCACCGTGGTCTATCATTCACTCCATGAGCCGCGAAGACCCCCAGATGAAAATCCGCCTTCCTGAAGAGTTGAAGGCGCGAATAGACGCATCGGCCACGCAAGCTGGGCGCAGCTTGAACGCCGAGATTGTTGCGAGGCTTGAAGGCAGTTACCGAACGGACAACGACAGCTTCAAACGGGAGTTGGAAGCACAGGTCGCAGTGATCCTCACGCGCGCCGACACCCTGTCCCTGCGCGTCGATCTGATCAAGAGCCGCATGGATAACCTTTTCACCCGTGCGCACTTGATTTCGTCCGAAACCGAGCGGATGGCGAAGGCTGCACAAACTGACGAGGACTTTGCCAAGGCCGAAGCCATGATCGCGGAGTACAACAAGATTCAGCTCGAAGCCAATGCACTCGGGGAGCAGGCCAAACAGCTGATCGTTGAGCGAGATGCTGAGCTGCAGCGCATGAACTCGCTCCAGGACGTGCTGAAGGCGTACCGTGAAAAATTGGAGACGGCATTGGCCCAGAGGCCCAAGCCCTGAACCCACTACAAAACTTTTGTAGTGCGTAGTGCGCGCACCTGCCAGCGAGCGCATCACTCCACCTCCTTCGGCCAGCGCTTGAGCCGCTTCAGCGTCTTGCTGATGGGCAGCACGCGGTAGACGGCCAGGACGCCGCCGAAGTTGCGCAGCACGATGTAGTCCAGGCCACCGGCAGTAGCCGGGCCACTGAGGTTGGCTGCGGGCTGCTGGGCACCAGGCACACGGCCGGTATGGAGCTTGATAGCTCGCTGGGTGAGGTAGTCCATATCGGCGTTCATGCCCATCCTCCAGTCACTAAATTGCGCAAGATCGCGGGCGTCTCCTCGCGGTCGTGCGCCTCATCCGAATCAAGGTACTCCAGCGCCGCGATTGCCTCTTCCTTCGACTGTGGCGGGATGCGTGCCATCGAACGGAAGCAGTAGTCCCGGTGTTCCTGAAACTGGTGCCAGTGATCCCCGGCGTTGTCCGCGCAAGCGTGGCGCATCCAATACAGGGTGTTGCCGAAGTTCATCACGAATATGCAGTCGGCGAGCGTGTGCACCGCGAGTTCAAGTCTCTGCCCGAACCTGGCGTCGGCCTGTTCAGCGTCGTACTCCGGGAATGCCCAGTCAGCCCGCTTGATGCGCTTCAGGCCTCGTAGCGCTGTCTTGCATCGCGATTCGGCCGGAATATCCTTGAACAGGTTGTCGATGCTTCCGAAGCGGGCCACAGCTTCGTGCCGCAGTGCAAACTCTTCTGCAGAGCGCTTTGCCAAGTTCTCCAGGTCAGCAAAGCCGAAAGTCATGAGCACGGCGCCGAAGTGTCCATTCGACTCGCGCGCAACGTGGGCGGTGTAGCGCTTCTCCAGCTCGGCCGCCGGCGTCTTGATCTTCTTGAAGGCTTCTAGGGCCTGGGCAATCAAGGCGGCATGGCCAGTCTTGATGCAGTCGCGCAGCCAGAGCACAGCATCAAGTTCACGGTCTCCAGTGACGGTCTTTGGCGCTGGCGTTTCTGGGGCAGTCAATGCAGTGCTGGAGCTGGCCTGGATCGGTGGCAGAGAGAAGAGAGCGCGCAGCGCGTGGTTGTCTTGCATGGACACCTCACTGGATCGGAAATATCGGACCGCGGTACAAGTCATCAAGACCAGCTTGATCAATCAGGCGTTCCACCTCCTCTACGCTGATGCCATGCTTGTCTGCGATTTGCTGCGACGTGAAAACAACTTGGCCGTCCTCTCCCACATGGGTGGCTTTGGGCAAGAGATCCATTTCCTTGGCCTTGGCCGCCATCTCCTGCTTGAACGCCTCAGGCGCGAACATGTGCATCTGCGCAAACAAATGCGCGTGCTCCGGCTTGTGGATGGCAGCCTTGCCCTCTTTCTCCATGACGGCACGCAGCGCCCGGCCTGCCTCCCAGAAGCGCGGGTCGATACCGTCTGGCCCGGGGCGCGTAAAGCGGGGGTTGGTCTCAGGCTCATGCTGGCCTGGGTGTTTCGTGGCTGTGACGAGAGGCGTGTCAGGACGGGAGGTGCGGGACGTGTTCAGGAGGTCCTCAATGATCTGACCCTGCACATCGTTCGGAATCATGCTCACGGCCTCTCGGACCAGGTTCTTGAGCCGAGGGTTGAAGTCGTTGCGACGCATCAGGGCCCACACAGTGCTCGACTGCAGGAAGCCATTCTTTTCCGCTTCATGAAGTGTGCGTTCCACCAAGCGCATTGCGTTGGTGCGCCCTTGCGGAGTTGTCTGACTGGGGTCACCGAAGATCACGTCGGCGGTCAGCAGAACCGCTCCAGCGAGATTCACGAGGTATGAGTCGCTGCCGTCGGGGTTCGGCATAAACAGTGGATTTTTTGCCATTTGGGTTTCAAATCTGTTTGGGTTACAGCCGCTCGCGCGCCGCGCGCTCAACTTCGGCTCGGCGGTCAAGGTGATGACGGCGGCTGGCTGTCTTGTGGTTACGCCACAGCAGGCTGACCGTCAGGCGCAGCGCTGCGGCGGGCCCGTTGCCAGCGCGGCGGTACAGGCCGAAGAGGCGGAGCCAGGACATGGTCAGGCCGCGTCGGCGGGTTCGAGGGAGGCGCTGTCGTGCAACTCGCCCACCTGCTGGACCTGGGCGCGCAGGGCAGGGGGAACAGGCAGGCCGACTGGCTCGCTCAGTGCGGCCAGCACGACTCCGTTGATTGCGCGGCGGACGTGGACGGCATGGTCGCGGCCCAAGTGGTGCGCCAGCGCCATCAATCCGGCTTCGAGTGCTTCGAGGGTGATGGGGCCATCGGGAGCCAGCAGCACGGGATCGCGTGACGGATCGGTGAGGGTGGCGCCCACCACCGAGTGGGCGCGGCCGGGCTCGGCCTGGGTATCGCACCAATCGGCCATGGCGCGGGCATGGGTGGCCCAGTCCTGGGCCAAAGCCGCTGCATGTCGCAGGCCGCAAGCAGCGGCGGGCCAGCGTTTGGAATCTAGCGCGCTCTTGGCGAGAGCGCAGCGGCGGCTATGTTCTTCGGGGGCCGCTTGCAGCAAGGCGGCGGTGTCAGTGGTTTGCATCGTCACTCCAGCACCCGGGATGGGCGTCGGAGTGAATTATTAGTCGCGGTGTTAAATCAAGTCAACACTTCCGGTGATTCTTGGCCAAAATATTTTCTGCGGTGTTCAAATTCGCTCGCTCTGGCGGTGAACAACTCGACCAAGGATGATGCAGTGGGCGTCGGAGCACTCCTTGCGTGGATAGCGCCGCTGGTCCGGGTTGTCCGATGCCATCCACCAGGTAGCGGAGTCGCGCTGCAGGCGCTTGACGACGGGCTCGCCCTCGAAGTTGAAGGCGAAAACCTCGCCGTCTTTGGGCTCGATGTCTTCCGTGTTGATCACCACCACGTCGTCATGAAACAGGGTGGGCTCCATGCTGTGCCCATGAATCTTGATGGCGATCAGCTTGTAGGGTTTGAATCCTCTGCGGCGGAGCCAGTCGGTGCGAAAGAAGATCGGGGCAGCTTCGCTCTCGTCCACATCCACGGCAAAACCGCTCATGCCGGCCTTCAGCGTGAGGCGCACCACACGCACTGGGGCAAGGTCGCCATGCTGGTCCATATCGACCGGGGCGATGGGCGGCGGTAGGCGCTCGCCCGGCGCCACAGCGGCCGCGATCTCGCGCGCCTCTGCGGCAAGCCTCGGACTGAAATCTTCGAGCGCAACATTCAAACCGCGGGCGAATCCGCGAGCCGCCTTCAGTGAGAGAGGTGAGCGTCCACCCAGGAAGTTTCCCACCGCGCTTTGCCCACCTATGCCATACAGCTCACCGAAGACAGCCTGAGGCGGCTTACCTGGAGTGGACTCCCAGATGGCTCGAAGCTTGGCAGATTCTTCGAGATGCTCGGAGGTGATTTTGGAGGTGCGGGAGCTGCTTGTTGGCATAGCGAGATCATCAGCGAAGGTAATTGCGCATCAAAACACCGCCGATGTTGCAATTAAGCACCGGCGGTGATAAAACCGGGGGATGGCAAACCTGAAATCCATCCGTGCCCGTCTCGGCCTGTCGCAATCCGAGCTCGGCGACATCATGGGCTGTGTCCAGGGAAACATCACAGCCTACGAGCGCGAGGTGAATCCCAGGCCTATCCCGCAACGCCGCGCCGCGATGCTTATCGCATCCGCGAAAGAGCGGGGGCTGCACATCACATTCGATCACGTCTATGGCGACGTTCCTCTGCCCAGCGCAGAGCCCGAGGTCGCTCATGCGTGAGCTCAATTCACATCCCTCTCATTCCGCGTGCGCCCGGCCGTGCCGTGTCGCGCGCTGCGTCCATCTGTACCCGGCTCGCCTTGCAGGCGATGCGCAATTCCCCAGCCACCCAGGCCAGCTGCAGCTGCGATGTGGTCATGGTCTGCACCCGCTGGCCGGTGACCGGATCGGTGTTCACGGACATCGCCGTGCGGGTGCTGCTGTGAAAGGCGGTGGTGGTGTTCATGTCGGCGGTCCTTTTCGTTGCGATTCAGCGATGGATGGACTGTCCTTTTTTTGCCCCAAAAAAGCACCCCTCAGGTCCCCTCACTTTGAGGGGGGCTGAGGGGATGACTGAAAAACCTTTTTGAAATCAATAACTTAAACCAAACCGACCATGAAAACAATCTACGACGACGAATACGAGGCATTGGCCCAAATGATCGCGAACAGCGACAAGACGGCGAAGGAACTGGCCGTGTATCTGTTCCCGCACATGAAGCTCGAATCTGCGCATTCCCGTCTGCGGGCCTGCTTGAATCCCGAAAAGGACGAGCGCCTCACGTTCGGCCAGATCATCGCGGCCATGCGCTTCTGCGGGACCTTTGATCCCCTGATGTACGCCTGCGATGAAACCCTGCATGCACGCCCAGACCGCAAGTCGGCCGAAGACCAGGCTGCTCGCATTGCGGATGTGATCGACGGCGCCACCGCCACTTTGAACACTGCATTGAAGGCCCTGGCGCACCTGCAGCAGACCCAGGGCAAAGGCGATGGGAACCTGAGGGCCGTGGCATGAGCACTGGAAATCAACTCTCGCTGGATAGTCCCCTGCGTGAACTGAGCCAGCCTGTTTGCCAGAGCGCAGTGCAGATCATTCATTTGCCAGTGGAAATCCGTCCCCCTGGCCTTGATGAGTGCTGGCAGGCGTTCCTTTGTTTGTGCGGTACAGCCAAACCCTCGGTGAGTCTCGCTTGCCACGGCATATCGGATGGCGTGCGAATTGACATCCCCTACATCCTTCAGTCCGTATTGGAAGGGCGCGGTTTTCCGTTCTTCGGCCCCTTTTCGGGACGCCTCACGCGCAACTGTTCTCCAGATGATGCTGTCAGCCTGCTTCGGGCAGCGATAGCGGGCATACCTATTACGGCTGGTGAATTCACGCTGGGTTGGGTTCCAGATGACCACGAGGTGCCATTCTGATGACATCCATCGAAGAACTCCGCCGGCAACTTGCCGCAGCTCAAGCCGAGGTGGCGCGTCTCACTGAGGCCCTGCAACGCGCTGAGTGGCTGCGGGACTACGACGCTGGAGGGCGATGAGCATGGCTGCACCTACTTGGCAAGAGCTGCTTGATGCGGGCTGGGCCGTTACCAACGACCAAGGCCGACGACTGGCCATCTACCCGGACGAATTCGGACAGGTTGTGGTCGCTCTGCACGAGGTTGACGGCCAAGCGCACCGCGTAGCTCTGACGCTCCACGACGTGGCCCCGCTCGGCCTGGCGGTGAAGCGCGCTTGCGAAATCGCGGGCCCCATCGTTGCTGAACGCGGTATTCGGGCCGCCCAAGCCACCGCGCAGGACGTCATCGACCGACTGAAAGGCGCAGCATGAACTTGACCCATCAGCCCATCCTTCCGCTGCTGCGCTCGGTCGCTATCGAGCCTGCGGCGTGCCGACGCACTGCACTCGCCATGGCTGCAGCTGCGGACAGTGCTGGTGGAACCCTGGCGGCCTCGATGGCCACCTTGGCGCGATTGGTGGGCCTTTCGACGACGCAGGTGCGGCATCACGTCCACGCGCTGGTCGCGATAGGCGTGATCGAGGTGATAGCCAACGCCCACGGGGGCGCACCGGGGGCGGTTCCCCACTACCGGTTCAACCTGACTCGCTTGCAGGCAATGGCCACGCACGCGGGGCATTCGGCTGACCTGTTCGACCACGGCGAGACCATCGTGGTCGGCCACCGGTTCGTGTCGGAGGGTGGCGCGCCGATGGTTGCGCAGCTGGTCGGACAGCCTGGTCAGCGCTTCGTGCAGTTTTACCGCGATGCGCCAGACGGCCTTCGGGATTACGGCCGGGTAGCGCTGGCCCACGTTCTGCGCCCGTGGCGCTGGCGCTGGCAGCAGGAGGGTAGCTGGGACACGGTGCTTTACCCGGTGGTAGAGCTTGAAGACGACTACCCCGAGGAGATCTTCCCAGGTGAGTTTGAAAAGTTGCAACAGTGGGCCCAGGCAGCAGCGCTGGGCCGTATCGAGAGCATGACCGAAGCATGAGCAATCCAGTTCTCAATCAATGCTGGCCTTTGAAGATGCCACCAACTGCGAAGGCGGTGCTCATCTCCATGGCGGACCAAGCAGATGACGCCGGTTATTGCTGGCCATCCATCCAGACCCTCAGTGACCGAACTTGCATTTCCAAGCGCGCAGTCATTGATGCCATCAAGTGGTTGGAGCGCAGCGCAGCGTTGCTCGCCGACAGGACCAACGGGCGCCATACCAAGTACCAGCTCACGCCTGCAGCCTTCACCGCTTGCCCAACGCGTTCCGTTCGTTCAGAAGCTCGAACAACCGGTGCAGATGCCGCACCAGTACCGGTGCAGATGCCGCACCAGTGCACCACGCGCACCAGTGCAGATGCCACACCAACCGGTGCAGATGCCGCACCAGTACCGGTGCAGGTGCCGCACCAACCGGTGCAGGTGCCGCACACTAACCCTCAAGAACCCCCAATAGAACCATCAATAACCCCCAAACCGCGCACGAAGCGGCCTGCGTCAGATTCGCCTGATGGTTTCGCTGAGTTTTGGGCGGAGTACCCGAGGAGGGAGGGGCGGACCAAGGCTGCGGAGTCCTGGGTGAAGCGTGGTCTCGCCTCAGACTCGGCCATGCGTGAGCGCGTGATGGACGTTCTGGCGAAGCACCGCATCTCACCTCAGTGGACGAAAGACAACGGCCAATTCATTCCCCACGCTTCGACCTGGCTGAACCAGGAGCGCTACCTGGACGACGTGCGGCCTGGTGCACAGGCCTGCCAGGGGCCGCATGCTGCGGCAGACGACTACTGGACTGCCGCGGGCTTTACCAACCGCTGGGAAGCTGAGAACGAGCGCTGCTGGGCCCACAACGCCCACACCTTCCGTGATGGCAAGAAGCTGCCTACGCAGGCGGAGGTGTCCGTTTGAACGCAGCCGAACTCAAGGACCTGTTGGCCAAAAACGCGGCCGACATTGCTGCCTACCTGTTCCCCGACGGCAAGCGTGCCGGGCGCGAGTGGAAGGTCGGCAGCGTCAATGGCGAGCCCGGTGACAGCCTGTCCATCTGCACGGCAGGTGCCAAGGCGGGGATCTGGAGCGACTTTGCGACAGGCGCGGCAGGCGATTTGCTGGACCTGTGGATGGCGCGCCGCGGGTGCACCCTGGTCGAGGCGATGGACGAGGCGAAGCAGCGACTTGGCGTGCGCGACACCATGCCCGAGCGCCCACAGAAAAGCTACACCGTGCCTGAAAAGCCTCGGGGGAAGTTGGCCACAGCCAGCGGTGGCCATGCGCTTGAATGGCTGCAGGGGCGAGGCCTCGCACCACAAACCATCGATGCATTCAAGGTCGTGGAGCAGGTTCGCGGCGATGCGACCTATGTCCTTTTCCCGTATTTCAGTGAGTCGGGCGAGTATCTGAACGGCAAGGCCCGCAACATCGACAACAAGAAGGACATGCGCCAGGAGACTGGAGCAATGCCATGCCTGTTCGGCTGGCACCTGATAGACCCGAAGCTGCGGACAGTAGCCATTGCCGAGGGCGAGCTGGACGCAATGTCCTTGCACCAGGTGGGCATCCCGGCGCTGTCGGTGAACGCGGGCGCTGGAAACCACCAGTGGATCGAGAACGACTGGGAGCGGCTGGAGCGGTTCAGCGAGATCCTGGTGTTCTTCGATTGCGACGAGGCCGGAGAGAAGGGCGCGCGCGAGATCATCCAGCGCCTGGGCCCAGAGCGCTGCAAGCGCGTGCGCATGGAGAACGGCGCCAAGGACGCGAACGAGTACCTGCAGCAGGGGGCAGAGTTCGCCGACTTCGACCGCCTGATCCAGGCCGCTCAGCCGCTGGACCCTGAGGAGTTGCGAACGGCTGCCCACTACATCCCACAGGTGGTATCGCTGTTCTATCCCGATGCAGGTGCACCAAGAGATCCCTGCCTGCGGATCGACAAGGACCTTGAGTGGTTCGAGTTCCGAGGAGGGGAGGTCTCGGTGTGGACCGGCATCAATGGGCATGGCAAGAGCCTGTTGCTGGGCCAGGTACAGCTGGGACTCATGGCGCAGGATGAGCACTTCACCGTCTTTTCTGGCGAGATGAAACCGGCCCGTTTGCTGAAGCGCGCGGTCAAGCAATCCACGGGCGTGGACCGGCCAACCCGTGCCCTGATCACCGCAGCTGGCGAGTGGATGCGTGATCGCTTCTGGCTGTTCGATCTGCAGGGCACCGCGAAGCTTGACCGCTTGCTGGAAGTGTTCACCTACGCCCACCGCCGATACGGGTGCACGCAGTTCGTCATCGACAGTCTGATGATGATCGACGTGCCGGAAGACGGACCTGGTGCCATGACCGCGCAGAAGGACGCCATGCGCAAGATGACTTCCTTCGCGCGTCGGCTGAATGTGCACTTGCATCTGGTGGCCCATCCACGCAAGCAGCGCGACGAGAGCGCCGCCCCGAACAAGATGGATGTGGCGGGTTCCGGGAAGATCACCGACGGCGCAGATAACGTCTTTTCAGTGTGGTCCGCTCAGAAGGACGAAGCCAAAGCGGTGGCAGGCGATACCGAGCCGGATGGAAAGCTGGAGCTGCAGAAGCAGCGCAACGGGGAGACCCAGCACATGACGCAGTGGCTGTGGTTCGACAAGACCACGATGCAGTACCGCACTCAGCCGCGCAAGTACCCGCTGTCCTTTTTTAAGTTCACCCAGGAGGGCGGTCCATATGGCAGCTCTGGCTACTGAACCCCAGTGTGCGTCGCTTCGTGATCTTTTCGATGCGGCCAAGCGTGCATGCGCCCACTGGAACGACACACCGGAGGCCAGGGAAGAGATGGCCCGCCAATGCCGCGAGGTGCCGCCCCACCAGCGCGCCGAACTGATTCAGCATTTTGAGGAGAACTACCCATGAGCACTGCAACAGAACTGAAGCGCCCGGTGGGCGAGATCATCTGGGAGACTGTTGTCGGACTTGCGAACGACGAACGGTCCATTTCGAGACGTGTTCTCCGCGATGTGACCGGGCTTTCCTACGAACTCATCGATGACCACATCAAGCGGCTGGAAACAGCCGGCAAGGTGATCAAGGCCGGGAAGGGGTTGATCGAGGTTGTGCCAATCTATCCCCCTGAGCGGCCACAGAGTTTTACTGCCATGCCCAGCGGCATCGTGAAGTGGGAAATTGGCGACATTTGCGTGGAGCTCACTCCGCCGGAGATGCGTCGCCACGCGATGATGGCCATGGGCTTTGCACGGCAGTTCGAGGACATCGAAGAAAGCAACCGAGCGCTGATCCGCTCTGGTGAGCTGACGGAACAGATCGTCGACATCCGCAGGGAATTGAAGGCCCTGAGAAAAGACATCGGAGTCTGAAGTGCCCAAGCTTGTTCACTGGACGCCCGAGAAGATCAGCTTGCTTGGAAGAATCCCCGACCGTCAGGTCGCGGACCAGATGGGGGTTTCGGGGTGGCACGTCCGCCGTACACGCAAGAAGCTGGGCATACCCGCCCACTCCTCGGTCATTTGGATACCAGAGGATATCCGGAGCGAACTTGGCACTCAGCCTGACACCGTGATTGCCAAGCGGCTGGGCTTGAGTGCAAACAGGGTGGCGAAATGGCGAGTCCGCCTTGGGATTCCTGCCTTCAGCCGCGTGGTGCCGTTGCCTGAACTGACGGCAGAGGCTGTCTCGCTGCTGGGGTGCATTTCTGATGCCGCATTCGGCAGGCGGTTTGGATTGACTCAATGGCGTGCGGGCGCCATCCGCCGCTCTATGGGCATCCCTGCCTCGCGGCAACCGTTAACGTGGACGAAGGATGACCTTTCGCGGCTTGGTCACGAAACGGACAGCGCTTTAGCACAGGCAACTGGCCGAACGCGGTGGGCCGTTCAAGCAAAGCGGTGGTCCCTTGGCATCCCCGCGACAAGGGAGGTTCGACAGCCGAAGCTGGCAGACTGGCTCCATCTGTTAGGGGCACTACCAGACGCTGATATTGCCGCCCAAGCCGGGGTTGCAGTCAGGACGGTGCGGCAGACACGCTACCGTATGGGGATCAAAACCGAACGCCGCTCGGGCGTTGTCCTGGCGCAGACCGAGATGGAGTTGATCGGGGCACTGCCAGATGCTGAGGTGGCCCGGCGGCTGAATGTAGCGCGGGGCGTGGTGGTAAATCTGCGGAAGCGCCTCGGGTTGGCGCCTGGCAAGAAGGGCCACATCTGGACACCCGAAGAGGTGGAGATGCTTGGGAAAGTGTCGGATGCTCAGGTGGCCCGAAAAATTGGCATGAGCGTAGCGGCCGTGACCCGCGAGCGTAGGGATAGAGGCATTCCAGGGGTTGACCCAATCGCCTGGGCGAAGGCAATTGCATTGCAAAGGGGTGTTGCCAAGCTTTCACCCCAGTAGGGTTAGCGCTTTCCACGCACGCACGGAATCATTCCGTGTAAATGGAAACCGGCAACCCCAAGAACTCGAAGTCAGCACCTGGCGCCAAGAAGGGCGGCGCAGCCGCGCCCGCGAAGGTTGTCGACTGGGCCGGGGTGGAGCAGGCATATTGCAGCACTCGCCAGTCCACGCGGGAGATTGGCAAGGCCTTCGGTATCTCGCACACCATGGTGGTCAAGCACTGCGGCGGCAAAGGCTTGGAGAGACCACCCAAGGAAGAAAAGCCCCAGGCCATCCCGAAGCCGAGAGCCCGGAAGGTTGCCCCAGAGCCAGCCCCAGCTGCACCCGTCGTCTCGCCCGGACTTGAGCCTCGCCAGCAGCGCTTCGTCGATGAGTACCTGATTGACCTGAACGGAACCCAGGCGGCCATTCGCGCCGGATACAGCGCCAAGACGGCGGCCGAGCAGTCCTACGACCTCCTCAGAAGACCTCACATTGCCGCTGCCATCGCCGAGGCGCGTGCGGCACAGCAGGAACGCACCGGGATCAACGCTGATGCACTGCTGATGCAGGCCTGGCAGATCGCCTTTGCAGACCCACGGGAACTGGTCGAAACCCGCGTGGGCTGCTGTCGTCACTGCTGGGGCGAGAACTTCAAGCGCCAGCGCACGGTGGGCCAGCGCAATGCCGACTTCGAGAAGTGGCGCAAGGATGGCAAGCCCGCCGATGAGTTCGACGAAGAGGGCGGTATCGGCTTCAACCCGCACCGACCACCCCACCCGGACTGCACCGAGTGCTGTGGCGACGGTGTGTCGCGTGACGTGGTCAAGGACACGCGCTACCTGAGCCCGGCCGCCGCCCAGCTGTATGCGGGGGTGAAGCGGACCAAGGACGGCATGCAGGTGCTGATGCACGACAAGGCCATCTTCGCCGAGAAGCTGTTCAAGCACCTTGGCCTGTACGAGAAGGACAACGGCCAGAAGAACGATCCCCTGGCGCTGCGCAACCTGACTGATGCGGAGCGGGCGGTGCGCATGTCGGCAGTCCTGCAGGCGAATCCCGGGCTGGCTGCGCTCTTCGGCCAGATGGTTGCAGGAGGTGGCCAGCAATGAAGCTGCCCCTGCCCACCACCGAGCAGATTCTGGCGACCTTCAAAGGCCTGCCGCCAGAGATGCGCGCGGCGGTGGACTCCTTCCTCATGCTGATGGATCCCGCAATCTGGGTGCCGCAGGACGGACCTCAGTCGGCCGCGTTCCACTCGGAGGCCGACATCTTGTTTTACGGCGGCAGCGCTGGTGGCGGAAAGACCGACCTGCTGCTGGGCCTGAGCATGACCGAGCAGGAGCGGAGCATCATCTTCCGGCGCGAGGCCGTGCAGTTGATCGGTCTGGAAGAGCGGATGACCTCCATCCTCGGCTCGCGCAATGGGTACAACGGCACGGATCATCTGTGGCGCCTGCCAGGCGACAAGGTGCTGGAACTTGGCTCGGTGAAGGAGCCTGGCGACTGGATCAAGTACCAAGGCCGCCCGCACGACTTCAAGGGCTTCGACGAGATCACCCACTTTACGGAGCTGCAGTTCCGCACACTCATCGGCTGGATGCGGACGGACAACCCGAAAGTGCGGCAGCGCGTGGTGGCCGCAGGTAACCCGCCGACCGAGCCCGAAGGCGAGTGGGTGAAGCGTTTTTGGGCCGCATGGCTGGACCCGAACCACCCGAATCCGGCCAAGCCGGGCGAACTGCGCTGGTACGTCACGAACGAGAAGGGTGAAGACCAGGAAGTGCCCGACAGCACGCCGGTCATGGTTGGCGGCGAGCTGATGACGCCCAAGAGTCGCACGTTCATTCCATCCCGGGTGGACGACAACCTGTTCCTGATGGCCACGGGGTACAAGGCCACGCTGCAGTCATTGCCTGAGCCGCTGCGCAGCCAGATGCTGCGGGGGGACTTCAATGCTGGGGTGACTGACCCGGTGTGGCAGCTTATCCCCACAGACTGGGTGAAGGCCGCTCAGGCTCGCTGGAAGGACCGCGACGCCAAGGGCCTCATGACCTCCATCGGCTTCGACCCTTCGCGTGGTGGCCTGGACAAGTCATCGGCCGCTCGTCGGCATGGGCAGTGGTTCGACAAGATCGTGACCGCACCTGGCGTGGTGACCAAGGACGGCCCATCAGCAGCAGGCTTCATCGCCCCATTGATCCGCGACGGCGCGGTGGTGTGCATCGACAGCATCGGGATCGGCTCCAGCGCCTTGGACTTCATCAGGGGCCTGGGCCTGCATGTCCACCCGGTGGTGGGCTCCGAGGGCAGCGCCCTGATGGACAAGTCCGGCCAGATGAAATTCCGCAACAAGCGGGCTGAGATGTACTGGCTGCTGCGCGAGGCGCTGGACCCCACCAACCCTGATCCCATCGCCCTCCCGCCTGACCAGGAGCTGCTGGGCGACCTCACCGCGCCCCGCTACAAGGTCGTGACCATGGGCAAGGGTGCCGCCATCCAGATCAACGACAAGGACGACATCCGCCGGATGCTGGGCCGCAGCCCTGACAAGGGCGACTCCGTGGCCATGACCTTCGCGGCCGACATTCCCAAACCCGAGCCCAAGCCCCGGGCCAAGAGCTGGCGCGACCGTCTCGCCGCTTCTGGCTCCGACCACTGGGACCAAGCGACTGCATGACCATGATCAGCACTTACCCCACCAGCATTGCAGACAACGCCGCCAGCGAGAACTGGGCTCGCTACCTCTACGGCAAGGATCGTGGCCACACTGACTACCTGATCCACGCCGCCCGATGCGAGGACATGTACCTCGGTGGTGGACGCCAGCTCACGCCAGAGCAGCGCGCTGCGTTGATCATGGCCCGCAGACCGGGCTATGAGTTCAACCAGATCATGCCCAGCGTGAACAGCGCCATCGGTTACCAGCTTCACAACCGCATGGACATTGCGTTCAAGCCTCGCGGCGGGGACTCAGACCTCTTCAAGGCCACGATCTTGTCCAAGGTAGTCATGCAGGTGGCAGATCAGTGCGCGCTGCATTGGCAAGAAACCCAGATGTTCAGCGACGGGCTGATCCAGCAGCGCGGCTACTACGACGTACGCATGTCCTTCGATGAGAACATCAAGGGAGAGATTGTGTTGAGCACCCTGGACCCGCTGGATGTGATCCCGGACCCGGACGCCAAAAGCTACGACCCCGACAAGTGGGGTGACGTGATCATCACCCGTTGGCTTACCCTGGACGAGATCGAGCAGGTATACGGGAAGGAGGCCAGGAAGCGCGCGGAACTGAGCAATGACGCTGGGCACGACTTCGGCGACCTCGAAGATGGGGTGGAGCGCAACAAGTTCGCCACTCGAAAGGACTGGGGCTACACCGATGCGTGCGTCAACAAGGAAGATGGCCTTGAGCGCTATCGCATCATCGACCGCCAGCGGTTCGTCTACGAGCTGACGCCGTGCCTAGTGTGGCCCGGTACGGGCGATGTGCAGGTGGAAGCCAACATGGCTGCCGACTCCGTGGCCGACGCGCTGTCTAACGGAGCTGTGCGGACCAAACGCATGCGCCGTCGTGTGAAGTGGGTTGTGACCACGTTCACCGCCACGCTTCACGACCAATACAGCCCCTACGAGAGTTTCACCGTGGTGCCGTACTTCGCCTATTTCCGGCGCGGCAAGACGGCGGGGATGGTGGACAACGCCATTGGGCCGCAGGAGGTGCTGAACAAGGCGGTGTCCCAGGTGGTGCACATCGTCAATTCGAGCGCGAACAGCGGCTGGGTGGTCGAAGAGAACTCCATCAGCAACATGACGATGAAGGAGCTGGAGGTCCGAGGGGCGCAGAACGGCCTGGTGATTGAATTCAAGAAGGGCACCACTCCTCCCAGGAAGATCGAGCCTAACCAGGTGCCCACCGGGGTAACGCACCTCATCGACCGCGCGGACAAGGCCCTCAAGGATGTGACGGTGCCCGAGGCCATGCGCGGCGTTCAGGGCCCGGAGACCTCTGGCATTGCCATTCAGGCCAAACAGTTCGCCAGCCAGCAGCAGCTCTCCGTGCCCTTGGATCACCTGACATACACGCGCCAGCTGCTGGCCAAGCGCATCCTGAAGCTCATCCAGCGCTACTACGACACGCACCGCATCTTCCGCATCACTGAGACGGACCCCATGACCGGCAAGCCCAAGGAGGAGCTGCTGGAGATCAACAAGTTCGACCCGGCCACAGGTGGCTACATCAACGACGTGACCATCGGCACCTATGACGTGGTGATCACCGAGCAGCCGATGCAGGTCACCTTCCAGAACTCGCAGTTCCAGCAGGCGCTGGAGATGCGCAAGGCTGGCGTGCGGATCAATGACGCGACCATGGTGCGGTACTCCAACCTGTCGGACAAGCAGGAGATTCTGGAATCCTTGCCTGGCGACCAGCCGCCAGCAGACCCCGCAGTGGAAGCACGCGTGCGGCTGCTGGATGCCCAGACCCGCAAGACAGACGCCCAGGCCACGGATGTGAAGGTCAAGACCCAGTACAGCGGCGTGCAAACGGCGCAGGTGGTGGCCCAGATTCCCGCCACTGCGGCGCTTGCAGATGGCTTGCTCAAGTCGGCCGGGTATGTGGACCAGGACGCGGCACCCATCGTTCCCTCGGCGCCTGGCGGGCTACCCACCGTGGACATGCCACACAACACCGACCCCATGAACCCCGCCAGCCCAGCTGTGGGCGCGAGCGAAGGCATTGAAACCCTGGCCGCAGATGGCCTGCAACCCTGAAGGAGATCAAGACCATGAACATCCGAGAACTCAAGCGCCGCCTGCAGCCTTACAGCGGCTTCATGAAGCCCACCGAAGAGGGCGGCGGAGATAGCGGCGGTGCTGCCGGCGCCACCACAGAAGAGGAGCTGGACCTGGGCAACGATGACCAGCCTGAAACCGGAACTCCCGGCAATGGCGCTCCCGCAACCGCCACGCCAGCCCCAGCGCCTGCATTCGATGCCGGTTCGGGCGAGGGCCCCGGTGCCACCCAGAACGTTCCCTATGCACGCTTCCGCGAAGTGAACGAAAGCAAGCGGCAGCTCGAAGAGCAGCTGGCTGCCATGCAGCAGGAAGTCCAGGCGCTGAAGGCTGGTCGGCAACCTGATGCCGCACCGGTCACTGCTCCCGCCCCGGGTGCCTTCGATGTGGATGCCGCCGAGGAGCAGTACGCCCAGGCCCTGCTGGATGGTGACACCAAGGCCGCCACCTCGATTCGGCGTGAGATCAATCAGCACATTTCCGACTCCGCGCTGCAGCGGTTCGAGCAAACCTCTCGCCAGCAGGAGTCCGCGACCAAGGCCCAGGATGTGGTGGCCCGCGCCCTGCAGGAACACCCATGGCTGGACCAGGAAGAGGGCGCCGCTGCTCTGGAGATGATCGAGGCAATGGTGCTGGCCAAGACGACTGCCGGCGTTCCCCGCCATCTCGCCTTGGAGAACGCCATCGCCATCGTCGCGCCGCGCTTCGCCCCTGATTCCCCCCCAGTAGGGTTAGGCAACCGAAACGCGCCGGTTGACACTCGCCTGGAGCGCGCGGACAAGCGCGGTGCAGCAGATTCCCTGTTGCAACCCGCTGCGGTGCAGGCTGGCATGGGCAACCGTGCCACGGCACCCAAGATCGACGACTCCACGAAGCTGACCGACGACCAGATCACCAACTTGTCGAAGGACGAGATGGCCAAAGTACTGGGCATCGGATAACTGCTTGAAGGCTGGCAAGGACTCACCCACCTTGCCAGCGTCACCCAGGGTGCAGCCGTGGACCGGCGTTAAAAGGTCTGGCGCCTTGGCCGCCACAACAGTCATGTTTTCCGCAGATGGGCGGCGTCATGTCCCGAGAAGTAACCCTACTTATTGGAGATAGACATGTCATTCACTGCGTTCGGCGAATTGACGCCGATTCAGAAAGTCAATTGGTCCCGCGTCGTCTGGAAGGCCGCACGCGACCAGATGTTCCTCAAGAACTTCATGAGCGACACGGGCAACAGCGTCGTGCACCGCATCACTGAACTCACTGCGACCGAGAAGGGCACCCAGTGCCTGTTCCAGCTGGTGGCCGACCTGGTCGGTGACGGTGTTCGCGGAGACGACGAGCGCGAAGGCATGGAAGAGGCGATGGCATCCCACAGCCAGATCATCCAGATCGACCAGATCAGCCATGGCGTGAAGAACAAGGGCCGGATGGATGACCAGAAGAACGTCATCAACTTCCGCTACCAAGGTAAGGACAAGCTCTCCTTCTGGCTGGCCAACCGTACTGACCAGCTGGCGTTCCTGACCATGTCGGGCATCAGCTACGCCTTTGAGAACAACGGCGCACCGCGTGTTGGTTCAGTGTTCCCTGGGCTGACGTTTGCTGCTGACGTGACGGCGCCTTCTGCCAAGCGCTCGCTGATGTGGGACGGCACCAGCCTGGCGGTGTCCAACACCGGCAGCATCACGAGCGCATTTGTGCCGAAGTACAACATGATCGTGGATGCCATCGCCTACGCGAAGGAGCGCCGCATCAAGCCGCTGATGGCGGGTGGCAAGCCTTACTACGTGATGTTCGTGGCGCCCGGCACGCTGGCCGCTCTCAAGAAGGACGAGGCTTATCAGCGCGCCGTGGTGGCCGTGGCTACCAAGAGCGGTACTGATTCGCCCTGGTTCACAGGCGCGACCGTGACCGTGGACGGCGCCGTGATCCATGAGCACACGCTTGTCTACAACACCAAGGGTGCCGCTTCGGGCTCGAAGTGGGGTTCTGGTGGCACGGTCAACGGCACGCGCACGCTGCTTTGCGGCGCCCAGTCCCTGGGCTTCGCAGACATCGGCGACGGCAACTGGGTCGAGAAGCTGTTCCAGTACGACAGCCAAGTCGGCCTGAACATCGACCGGATGATCGGCTTCCTGAAGCCTGTCTTCCCCTCGATCTACGACGGCACCGACGAAGACTTCGGCCTGCTGACCATCGACCACTTCCTGCAGTAATGCGGGCCCCAAAGGACGGGGCCTGCGGGTTCCGTCCTTTCGCTCTCCCCTTGATGTTGAAAGGAGCCCATCGTGGCAATCAAGAAAAACGCAGCGCGCCAGGAACTCATCGTGGCGCATCTCGATATCGGCTTTGCCGATCCCACAACCTACGGCACTGCTGAGGAAGCGTTCGACCTGCCAGGCAATGCCATCCTGCTGGGTGGCGACGTGGTGGTGAAAACGCCTTGGAACAGCGCCACCACGGCGACTCTGAAGCTGGGCGACGCGGCCGACGACGACCGCTACACCGCTTCGGCTATCGACCTCAAGACTGCCGGCCGCACTGCGCTGACCCTCACGGGCTACAAGCACACGACCGCCCAAGCTCTGAAGGCGCTGATCGCCCAGACCGGGGCGGCTGCCACGGCCGGCGCAGCTCGAATCACCATCAGCTACTACGTTGAAGGCCGCGCCGCCTTCAGCCAGGGCTGATTGATCTTTTGTTCTGTGGTCGGGTCATTGACCCTTCGCCCGGCGGCCTCACAGCTGCCGGGCTCTTTTCAAGGAAATCATCATGAAATTCCGCTCCCCATCTGACCAGCCCATCCACATCGCGCTGACCACTGGCCACACGGCCGTGGTCACGCCCGATGGCGTGGAGCTGGACCCCATGTTCCACAAGGAAGCCAGCGCTCGCGGCGCCGTGTGCTTCGATGAGAACGCCCCCGCAGTCGCGCTGACCATGACACCTGAGGTGCGCAAGGCCGCCATCTCCGCTGCTATGAAGGGCATGCTGGACGGCGCCAATGAAGGCGACTTCACGGCCGATGGCAAGCCCAACTTGGTGCGCCTGAAAGCGGCTGTGGGCTTCAGTGTCACCCGCGATGAAGCGGATGCCATCTTCACCGAGCTGACTGCCAAGGTGTAAGCCATGAGGGTAGAGGACTTCATCACCGAGTTCCGGGAAGAGGCGTCCGACAAAGTGCTCAATGCGCCGTTCTGGACTTCGGAGAACATCGTCAGCTACCTCAACGAAGCGGTTCAGGAAGCATGCGAGCGCGCAAATCTGATCGAGGATCGCAGCACGCCCGCTGTGTGCAGCCTCACTTTGCAGGTCGGTGAGTCCACCTACCCACTACACCCCAGCGTGTTTGAGATCAAACGGCTGACCTTCCGAGGTCGTCCGCTGGATGAAACCAGCGTGGAAGAGCTGGACCAGGATTGCCCAGGATGGGAAAGCCGCAGCGGCCCGCCGCGCGCATTCATTTTTGAGCAGGCCAGCGGCATTCGCCCCGCCCAGGTGCGATTGGTGCCCACCCCGACCGTCACGGGCACTATTGCGTTGACGGTACTCCGTGGCGCTCTCAGGCCGTTGAGCGCGGATATCCCATCCGGCAAGCCTGAGATCCATGAGCGCTACCACCGGCGCTTGTTGGACTGGGTGTTCCATCGCGCGTACCTCAAGCAAGACGCAGACGCCTTCGATCCCAACAAGGCGGCTCAGTCTCTCGCCCTTTTTGTGCAGGCCTTCGGGGAGCGCCCGGATGCCAACGTGCAGCGCAAGCACCGCGACCGCAGACCTCCTGTGGTCCAGATCAACTGGTGAGCGATTCACCCTTCCGGGGTTTGCCCGCTCTCACCTCGGCCAGAAGAATCACCCCGAACACATAGAAGGCCGCCATGCGCAGAACTCTTCAATCAATCGCAGCCCTGCCCATGCCCCGCCAGCGTTATGCCGACGGAGGCGTGGTCCAGTTTGGCTCTCGCGGCGTTGCAGGCCTGCGTGACCTGATCCCCAAGATGCAGGCGATGGGATACCCGCAGGCAGCTCCGGCTCCTGCGCCAGCCGAGGCCTCGGGCGCTGCCCGCCTTCGGGCCATGATCCCGCAGATGGAAGCCATGGGCTACAAGCAAGAGCCGCAGCATCTTGCCCGGGGCGGCCATGTGCGCGGCCCAGGCACTGGCACCAGCGATTCAATCCCCGCGATGTTGTCCGATGGCGAGTTCGTCATGCCTGCTGATACCGTGCGCAAGGTAGGCGTCCGGCGCCTGCAAGACCTGGTGGACATGACCCATGCTCCCACTGGCAAGAACAGCCAGGCCACCCACTTCGCAGACGGTGGCCCTGCGTCCTACGACGATTTCGAGCAGCAGATGGCTGCACAGCGCGCGGCAAGCAAACAACGCGCCCAGGCTTCCTTCCAGGCCATGGATGAAGAGGCGAAGGCAGCCGCCTCTGCTGCGGCCGGCATGCCTTCGGCTCCGAGTCCCAGCACGGCACCTGTCAATCCGCCTGTGACTGGCGGGGTTTCACAGATCCCGACTGGTGGACTCACCGCGCCCCCCGCCGATGGCTCCCAGAATCGCTGGTCCAACACAGAGACCGGGCGCAATATATCGAACATGGCCGCCGCGCTTCCTGGCTCGCTGGGTGCTGGTGTTCCGGCGGTAATGAAGACTGGCGGCGCCATCAGCGGTGGCATTGATGCTGCGACCCGACTCCTGAGTGCCGGGGCTGGCGCTGCGGCGATCAGTGCCCTACCTGGCTCAGCCGGTGCGCAGACCACGAGCACCTCCACGGCGGGCGCGGGACGGGGTATCGTGAACCCGCCTGCCGTGAATCCTTCGGCTCCATTCCCTGCATCGCCTTCCGCCGCACCGGCGCTCAGTGGCCCCAGCAGCACAGCACCGGCCACCACCAGCGACGTGACCAGGGTAGGCAACAGCTACTCTGGCTCCAACGTGGCGGGCGACATCACTATCAATGGCCAAGCACCGCGCGCCGGTGGGCAGGTCAGTTCGCAGAACATGACTGCCACCGACAATCTGGCAGGATCGCAGGGCACCAGCGTGCCCAGCACATCGGCCCCGGATGCGCGCTCGCGCCTTCTGGCCGCAGGCGGTGTCCAGGACAATGGCCCAGTCATGCCGGGCAGTTTCACTGGTGGGTATTCGGGAACCGTCGGCTCCACCAGCACCTACGGGAACATGCGTGGCCGCTCACCTGAGCAGCGCCTTCGCGACGCCGAGGTGTCCGCGAGCAGCATTACCAACAAGCCGGAGTGGGGCGGCCGTGGTGCACAGAACAATCCGGCAATGCTGGAGTACCGTGCTGCACTTCAGCAGGACAGCAATATCCGCCAGAACCAGGCGGGGGCTGATCTCGAAGCCCAGCGCCAGACAGGCTCCCTGCAGCGCGAAGGCCTGCAGCAATCTGGTGAAACCCAGCGCACGAACATCCGGGCCCAGCGTGACGATGCCACCAACCAGATCGCCCGTGGGCGCCTCACGTTGGAGCAGATCGCGGCGGGCTACCAGAACCGCGCCAGTGACCGAATGGACCGTGCGCAGGCCGAGCTGGAGGCGGCCAAGACACCGGAGGCGCAGCGCTCAGCGCGAGAACGCCTGCTGGCCCTGGCCGGGAAAGCGCCGCAGAACGAGTGGGGCCTGCAGGTCACGCCCACCACCAAGAACCTCGACGGCAGCACCACCCAAGGTAGCGTCTGGGGGTTCAACAAGACCACGGGCGAGGCAAGACGGGTGGATGAGGGACAGGGCACACAGGCCCCTCGGGTAAGCACACAGGCGCAGTTCGACGCCTTGCCGAAGGGCGCTACCTATCTGGGGGCCGACGGCCGCACCTATCGCAAGCCCGTGTGAGTTATTTGGCCGGCGATACCAGTTCGCCACCAAATTGATCCTTGTGGGCGGGGCCTTGTGCAGGCGACGACAGTTGCCCCCTTTCCCAGTTTGGAGCCGAGCCAGTGGCAGCGCTGGCCATCAGCGCCAGCACACCCACCGCTACGGGCAGGAGCACCAGCCCGGCAATCACACCGCCTTTGGATGTGCTGGTCCGCGCCTCGCGGTCGCTGGGCCACTTGAGAAACGACACCACCCAGGGAACCAGCAGGCCAACCACGGGCACCAACATCAGCAAGGCCCAGGCGCCATTGAAGCCCGCGCGCTGCAGGATGCGCCAGGTGGGCACCACCAGGAGCGCCATCAAGGGCGTGATCATCACCAAGACGATAAACCAGTGGTTTGGGCTGAATGTTCCCATGGCGGACCTCCTTAAGGGGCAATGTAGCAGGCGGCAAAGGGCTGGGGAGCTCCTGACCGTTTCGACGCTAGTCTAGTCCCACCCCACTGGGGTTTGCGCCCAGGCCAGCGCCCCGGAACCATGGGCGGATGAGCAATGATCAATTTGGTGGAGTCGCCGTCACCACCGACAGCTTCGGCGGCCAGCTTGCTGACAACCCGCCCCCAAAGCGACGCACTCTCGCCGCCATCGCCAACGACACGGTGATTGAGGTGGCCAACGCTGCTGCTGGCGGCGTGTCCTCTGCGGCCAACTTCATCCGGCCGGGCAATTCCGTCTCGGGCTGGATCGACAAGAACATCGTCCAGGCGGGCGAGGCCAGCCAGAGCGATGCGGTCAAGGCGGAGAAGCAGCGCTTCCAGCAGGATGTGGCCAACGCCGATGGCGTGATGGGCGAGCTGGGCGCTGTGGGCCGATACGTGGTGCACAACCCCGGCTTGGCAGCTGCCCAGGCGGTGGGCTCTTTTGTTGGCCCGAGCGTCGTAGTCAAGGGCGGGCGTACGCTGGCATCCATCGCGGGCCTGAACGCTGCACGCGGTGGCCTGGCTGGTGGTGCTGCTGCCGGTGCTGCCATGGCCGGTGGTGATGCTGCAGGCACGGCCTACGAGCTGTCCACCAAGGGCGGCGCCACAGACGAGCAGGCGGTGGCCGCAGGGCGCCAGGCCAGCGTGATCCCTGCCGTCATCGGTGGTGTCGGCGGTGTGGTGGGCGCTGAGCGCCTGGTGGCCGGTGCCAAGGGCTTCGCCGGGAATGCCGTGAGCCGTGCGGTGAAAACCGCTGCCGTGGAGGGTGCACAGGAAGGCATCGAGGAGGGCGTGACCCAGTACGAGGGCCAGCGCGCTGCGATGCCCTACGACAAGACCATCGACCCGATGAAGGGCGTTGCGGCTGCGGCCGGCATGGGCGCGGCCCTGGGTGCGGCAACCGGTGGTGGCGTGTCGCTGCTCACGGGTGGCCACCAGCAGCAGGCTCCAGCACCTGCGCCCGTGAATGCGGATGATCCATCTGTTGGTGCGCCTGCAGCACCTGCACAGCCTGCAGCGCCTGCCATCGACCCCAACGCAGGCCCGCTGTCCAAAGCGGCATCGCTGGCCGGAGACCTGGGCCTGGCGCCACAGCCAGCAGCACCCACGGCGCAAGAGCAGCGCGCCAAGTTGGAGGCTGCAATCTCCCGGCTGCCGGATGCGCAGCAGCGCGAAGCCCGCATGAACCTTGCGGACCTGGACAACCAGTCGTTGCCCGCCGGTGTGCGCGCCATGCGTGACGCTCGTCTGCAAGAGCTGGTCAGCGGCGCCCCCGCCGCACCGGTGGAGCTGACGCCCCAGGACATGGAGCGCGGGCGGGTGGTGCAGAACTTCGACGCCCGTGCACCTGATCTGCCGCCCCTCTCAAACTATGCGCCGATGATTGAGACGGCCATTGCGCCGGAGTACCGTGCCGAGTATCAGCGCCTCCTCGATACCGCCGGGGACCAGACCCGGTCGCCTGCGGAGCGCGATGCGGCGGCCGAGGTGCTGCACGCGACGTTCTCGCCCGACCAGCTGCAGCGCGCGCGCACAGCTCGGCCTACGCCCGACACCAGGCTGGAGCTGCAGGACACGAACCCTGCGCGCTATGACAACGCCATCGACTTCACGGCCCCTGCCGCGCCTGCCGCCACGGTCAATCCCGATCAGGCCCGCATCGCAGAGTTGGCTCTTGCAGCGGACCTCCAGCCAGGCGAACCCATGGCTCTGAACCGCGCCCACGCGCTGCGCCGTGCCGCCGCCGAAGCGGGAATCCCCGTTTCGGTCGTTCCGCATCCCAGCGGCCGTGGCTACGACGTGGCGCCCACGGCGCGTCTGGACCCTGCCGCCCAGAACGCAACGCCCCAACAGGAAGCCGCTGCCCTGCTGCCGTTCGACCAGAGCCCATCCGGGCGCATGCTGGCCGGCCAGGACGGCGAAGTGCGCGCGGAGACCCGACCCGAGGCAGTTGCTCGCGGCAACGCAGCCACGGCCCAGCGCCAGCAGGTGGAGGCTGAGCGACAGCGACGCACCGGGCTGGGCATGAGCAACATCACGCCCGTGGTGCCGCTCACCGAAGCCGGAAATCCGGCATCGCCCCGCGTGACCTTCGACAACGCGCCCACCGGCCGCATGGTGGCGGGCGCCGATGGGGTGCGACAGGAAGTCCGCGCCGAGATGGCGAACCGTTCCAACCAGCCAGCGCCAGCACCCCAGACCGTGGCCAGTGCCAACGGTGCGCCCTTTGAATCGCGTCAGGCCGCGCAGCAGGAGCTGCAGCGCCAGCAGTTGGCCAGCACCCACGAAGTGGCCCCGGCCGGCGGCGACGAATCGCTGGGCTTTGTGCTGCAAGAAAAAGGATTGAATCAGGTCGCGGCGACTACCCAACAAGCGCAGGATGCTATGAATTCAGTAGCTGTCCGCGCGCCCAACTGGCGCACCAACGCCATGCAGGCCAACCAAGTAGCGCGCGGCCTGGGCATTGAGACCAAGGGCAAGCGCCTGGCGCAGGTGGTGGCGGAGATCGACGCGCAAGATGCGCAGCAAGTGGCCACCGCCCAGCAGCAACGCGAAGACTTCCGGGCGGCCGAGGCGAAGCGCACTGCACCGGGCAACCGAGCGCGCGCTGCAGCTGGAGATGCCAATCCCTTCAAGGCCTTCATCGCCAAGCACGGTATCGCGCTGGATCAGCGCAGGGAATTTGCGCCCGGCACGACCGAGCAGCGGCAGGCCATGGTGCCCGGCTATGGGCCGATCTTCCGAAAGACCGGCAAGCCCTTGGACAAGCTCGCGCAAGCTGCCGTGGATGAGGGCTTTCTGACCAGCCCTGATGAGGCGGCGCTGTACGACCTGGTGGGCCGGGCGCTACGTGGCGAGCGCATCGTGGCTCAGTACACGGCCGACGCAGCCGAAACAGAAATGCAGAGCCGCATTGCGCGCCAGCGCGAGATGGAAGAAGATGCTGCCTCTGCCGTGGCGGATCTGTCCGATCCTGCGCTGTTCGACCTGAACGATGACGACATTGTTCTAACCGCCGACAGCAACACCAGCACAGAAGACTTTTTGCGCGCCCTGGGCGCCACCGACGAGGAAATTCAAGATGCCATTGCCAACGAACAAGCAGGAGCGTCAGCAGGCGATCAAGGCCGCTCTCGCCCTCAAGAAACTGACTCCGGAGCAGCGCAAAGCCGTGCTGGCCAAGGAACTCAAGAAGCGCAGCCTGGGCGCGTAACCACCGGGGATCTGTTGGGCGATTCGCCCAACCAAAGCCAGCAGGCCGCAGCCGATGCGCGTGCTCGGCGCCAGCAGCAGGAAACCGCACAGCGCAATGGTGCCCCTGCACCTGAAGAGTTTGCGCTGAGCATGATGGACGCGAACACTGGCCGGGAGGTGGCGCCTGGCCAGGGCAGCATTTTCGGCGCGCAGCAGCAGGTGGCCGCCACCACGCCCAGCACCACGAAAAACGCTCCTAAATTGGTAGCTTCCAGCGCTGATGAATCAAGCGCTAGCAGTACATCAGGCACCGCACAAGGGGGTGGCCTGCAGCAGGTTTCCCCCCCACGGCCAGGCCCACGCCAAGAAAGCAATTCAAATCAAGCCGCAGAGGCTGTGGATACTGCGCCAGAAGCTATCAATTCTGCAGCAGATTCGCCGTCTTCTGGCCCACGCCCAGCGCGCGCAGCAGCACCACGGTCCACCACCAGGATCGAGGACTTCGGCGAGACGCTGCACGGCGCCCGCAAGATGCTCTACGCCGAGGCCTACGCCGACGGCATGGCGAAGGCCAAGGAGCTGGACACCAAGGCGCACCCGCTTTCCAAGACCTGGCCCGAGCCCGATTACCAGAAGCTGCTGGAGGGCGGTGCGCCGCTGGAGGCTGTTTCCCTTGTGCGCGCGCTGCGCGAGGCTGTGCCCACCAAGCCGCAGTCTTCCTGGAAGCTCAAGGGCTGGGCTGCTCAGGTGGAGACGCTGCGCGGATTCTCTGAGGACGTGCTGTCAGGCCAGCAGGAGCCTTCGGCTGTGCGCATCAAGCTGAACCGCGATGGCATGCCCCGTGGCGTCGCTGACAAGGTTGCGCTCTACGAGGCCATGGGCCATGAACGGTCCCTGAAAGGCATCGACGTGTCGGTGGGCCGCTACTCCATGTACGACCGCGTGGAGTACAACCCGCCGCGCACCATATGGAGTGTGTCGCGTGAAGCCAAGGGGGCATTCGGCAACTGGCCGCGCGAGCTGGCCAAGGGTGACACCCGCGAGGAGGCCATTGCAGCTTTCAAGAAGCGGGCTGCGGAGCTGCTTGCCGAAGAGCGTGCGCCGACCAAGGGCGCGACCTTCGAGATCTACGGCAAGCGCGCGGGCGGCGCCCGGGAGTTCTTCATTGGCAAGAAGATCGGCCGCAACGTGGCAGAGCTGAAGACCGGCTTTGCCGACATCAAGGCTGCGCGCCAGTACCTGGCCGACAATCAAACCGAGCTAGAAGGCCTGCTGGAAAAGTACAAGGCCGTGCCCCCGGTGCGCAACGACCAGAACGCGCCGCGCATCGGCGAGGATTACCGCGATGGCGCCGACGTGACGCCTGCGCAGTTCCAGGAGACTTTCGGTTTCCGTGGCGTGCAGTTCGGCAACTACGTGGAAGGCGGGCGTCGCCAGCAGGATCTGAACCGCGCCTATGACGCGATGATGGACCTGGCAGGTGTGCTGAACTTGCCACCCAAGGCGCTGTCACTGGGTGGGCGCCTGGGCTTGGCCTTCGGCGCGCGCGGGTCTGGTGGCACCGATGCAGCGGCGGCGCACTATGAGCGCGGCAACGTGGTGATCAATCTCACAAAGCGTGAAGGCGCAGGCAGTCTGGCCCACGAGTGGTGGCACAGCCTGGACAACTACTTCTCGCGTGAGCGCGGGGCAGGCGACACCTACATGACCTTGGACTCGCAGAGCGGCAGTGGCGTGCGCGAGGAGATGCGGGCCGCCTTCCGAGCAGTGAATGCAGCCATCAACATGACCGGTATGCATGAACGCAGCCGCAAGCTGGACGACCGCAAGACCAAGGACTACTGGACCACCAAGCCCGAGATGTCGGCCCGGGCGTTTGAGAGCTACGTCATTGCTAAGCTGCAGGACCAGAACGCAGGGAATGACTACTTGGCCAACGTGCTGCCGGCCAGCGCCTTCGCACTGGAGGGCGGCTACCCATACCCGACAGCGGGCGAGCTGCCCGTCATTCGGGGGGCGTTCGATGCGTTCTTCCAGACGGTGGCGACGCGACAGAGGGATGGGGGCGCAGTCGTCCTCTACAACACCAGCGACAGCGCGCCGCTCGGGCGCGGCCTATCGCTTGAACAGGCCCAGCAGGCGGTGCAGCAGGCCCTTGCGGGGATGACCAACCCGCCACCAGTCAACGTCGTGAGCCGGAGCGAGGAGCTTGGGGTCGGTACGCCGGATGGCGTAATGGGGGCGGCGATACCAGGCGAGGGCCGCATCGTCCTTGTGGCCTCCGCTCACGGGAGTGCTGACGCTGTCATCGAGACGGTTTTCCATGAGTCGTTCCACCTGGGGCTTCGGAATGTGTTGCCTGCTGCCGATTATGTGCAGACCATGCTCGACTTGGCAAAGCGTGACGGCCGAGTGCAGGAGTACGCGAACCGCTGGAAGAAAGAGGCCTCGGACGCGCCCCAGCAACTGCAGGCGCTGCGCGACCTGGGCCACACTGGTAGTGAGCTGACCGCCCGGTATGAGGCGCTGGCCATCGAAGAAGGTCTGGCCGTGGTGGCTGAAGAGCTGCGCGCCCAGAAGCAGGCCGGCACTCGCCTGGGCCTGCGCGTTCGCACCTTGGCCAACTGGTTGGCCAGCGTGGCTGACCGCATGGGCATGGGCGGCCTGGCCGAGCGCATCCGCAAGATGACCTACAACGAGGCCGAGCGCTTCGTGCTCAAGGCCATTGAGCATGCTGGCCTTGGGCCAATCAGCCAGGACGACACGGCATCAACGCGGTATCGCTCCGCCGACCAGACGAGCACACCCGCCTTCCAGAACTGGTTCGGCGAGAGCCAGGCGGTGGACGCCGCTGGCAAGCCGCTGCGCGTGTTCCATGGGACTGGCGGCGACTTCAGCGTGTTCAGCCGTGCGCGGGCAGGAGCGACCACGGGCGCCGCCAACACCGGCATGGGTTTCTTCTTCACCGACAACGCAGAGGTGGCGGGGAACTACGCTCGCATGGCGCGGGACGCACAGGCCATCATGCCCACCTACCTGTCGTTGCAGAACCCCCTGCGGCTGGAAGCCAAGAACATGATGGAGGCCGACAGGCTGCTGCTGTCCGGGCTGAAGGCGGAGAACGACGGCGCGATCATCCGAGTGGCGATGCGGGACGGGAGCACCCAGACGGTCTACATGGTCCGCGAGCCCGGTCAGATCAAGTCCGCCACCGGCAACCGGGGCACATTCGACCCGAACAACGCGGATATCCGGTATCGCACCAAGGACGAGAACCCCGTGGCGCAGCGCATCGGCGCCGCTATCCAGGGCGCCACCATCACCAACCTCAAGGAGCAAGCGGGCTTCAAGGCCGCCGACTATCGGGGCATCGGCCTGCAGTTCCTGGGCCGCCGCCAGCTGGTGGACGTGTACGGGGGCATGCTGCCCGAGATGCGCCGCTACAGTGACCTGATGGCGCGCATGGACGCCGACAAGAACGAAGCTGGCTCCGGTGCTGATCAACTGGCGCAGGACTGGGCCAAGCTGCCCGACGAGCGCGCGCTGGCCGAGCTGATGCACGACTCCACCCTGGCCCAGATCGACCCGTCCAAGGACTTCGTGGAGGGTGACAACAAGACCGACTGGACCCGGCTGCAGGCGCGGTACAACGCCCTGACGCCCGGCGCCAAAGACGTGTTCGCCCGAGCCCGGGACACCTACCGCCAGCACATGCGCGACGTGCGCAGCGCCATCAAGGAGCGCATCGAGCGCACTGAGATCAGCTCCGAGCGTAAGGCTTCCATGCTCAAACGGATGGACGACGAGTTCTTCGGCCACATCAAGGGCGTGTATTTCCCGCTGGCCCGCTTCGGCCAGTACCTGGTGGTGGTTAAGGACGCCGAGGGCAAGGTGGCCAACGTGAGCCGGGCCGAGACCATGGCCGAGGCTGATGCCACCCGGCGCCAGCTGGTGACAGCGTTCCCTGCTGGGAAGGGCTTCACCGTGGGCAAGGTATTGAAAGCCAAGGACTTTGTGGCCGAGCGCGACAGTGTGGGCCGGGGCTTCATGGAGCAGCTGTACGGGGTGCTGGACAAGCAGGGCATGGACACCAAGCAGCGCGCCGAGCTGGAAGACGCCCTGGGCCAGCTGTACCTTTCCTCTCTGCCTGACCTGTCCTGGGCCAAGCACGGCATCCACCGCAAGGGCACGGCCGGTTTCAGCCAGGACGCGCGCCGGGCGTTCGCGCAGAACGTTTTCCATGGCGCCAGCTACCTGGCCAAGCTGCGCTACGGTGACCGTCTCCAGGACGAGCTAGGCGAGATGCAGCGCCGCGTGGACGCCGGAGCAACCGACAGCGGCTTCGATTCCGTGAAGGCGCAGCAGGTGGTGGACGAGATGGTCAAGCGCCACGACGCCGCGATGAACCCCAAGACGAATGCGGTGTCCACCGCGCTCACCAGCCTGGGCTTCATGTTCCACCTGGGGCTGTCTCCCGCCTCCGCGATGGTCAACCTGACCCAGACCGCACTGGTGGCCTACCCGGTCATGGCGGCTAAATGGGGTTTCGGCAAGGCCAGCTCAGCGCTGCTCAAGGCATCGGGCGAGGCCGCCCGGGGCAAGAACGACATCACCGGTAGCCTGAGTCCCGAGGAAAAGGCCGCCTTCGATGAGGCTGTGCGCTCCGGCGTGATCGATGTGACCATGGCCCACGACTTGGCTGGCATCGCTCAGGGCGAGGACCAGAACGTGTCGTGGAAGCTGCGGCCCGCCATGCGCGCGGCGAGCTGGCTGTTCCACCATGCCGAGAAGTTCAATCGCCAGATCACCTTCGTAGCCGCCTACCGGCTGGCGCGCGAGGCTGGTGCTGGGGACAAGGCCGCCTACGAGCAGGCGGTGCAGGCGACCTACGACGGCCACTTCGACTACAGCGCCAACAACCGCCCCCGCGTGATGCAGGGCAACGTGGCGCGCGTGGTGCTGCTGTTCAAGCAGTACGGCCAGAACATGGTCTACACCCTGGTGCGCAACGCCCAGCAGTCACTCAAGGGTGCTTCGCCCGAGGAGCGTGCACAGGCCCGCAAGGCGCTGAGCGGCCTGCTGGTGATGCACGGCCTGGCGGCCGGGGCCCTGGGTCTGCCCATGGTCACAACGCTGCTGGCTGCCGCCTCAATGCTGGGGGGCGATGCCGACGAACCTTGGGACGCCCAGGTGGCGCTGCAGAACATGCTGGCCGACACCTTCGGGCAGAAGCCGGCCGAGGTGCTGGCCCATGGCCTGTCGCGGCTCACCCCCTGGGATATTTCGGGGCGGGTGGGTCTGGACAAGTTGATCTTCCCGGACGTGCAGGAAGGGCTGGAAGGGCAGCGCCTGGCCGAATCTGCCATGACCGCAGCGCTGGGCCCGGTGGCTGGCATCGGCATCAACGTGCTGAAGGGCATGCAGGAGATGGGCGAGGGCCGTTACCTGCGCGGCCTGGAGACCATGGCGCCCAGCGTGGCGCGCGGACCGCTCAAGGCCCTGCGCTACGGCGAGGAGGGCGTGCGCGACAAGACGGGCATCGTCGTGCAAGACGAGGTGGGCGCTGCCGAGCTGCTGGGCCAGGCGGCCGGGTTCTCGCCATCGAGCGTTCGCAATTCCTTCGAGGGGAAGGGCGCCATCGTCCAGCACGATCGCGCGCTGCAGGCGCGGCGCAGCGCCCTGGTGGAGCAGTTCGCCATGGCGGCCATGGCCGGGGACGAGGAGGGCAAGGCGGCTGCCCGCGAGGACATCGCCAAGTTCAACGAGAAGAACCCGAACCGCAGGATTCAGGCGATGCAGCTGGCGCAGAGCGTGCACCAGCGCGAGAAGCGAATCCGAGAGGCGAAAGAGGGCGTGTACCTGCCGAGCAAGCGGCGGGACGCTATGGAGGCGGGGAGGTTCGCTGTGCCGGATTGAGCGAAGTGGGAGTTCCCCACTTCGCCGAGACATGCCGATCTACCGGTTTCCTCTTTCTGGTGGACTTGCTCAAAACTGCATGAGGATGAACCAGATCAAGGGACCACCAACCAGGCCGATAGCAGCAGTGAGCATGGCCACGCCCTCGGGCGTGTGCTTGCCCGACGCGTCAAGAATCTGGTGAGTGACCCAGCCGACGATGCAGCTCGTCACTAAAACGCCGATCACATTAGTCCAGCCGATGCCGCACTTTGACTGCGGGTGGTCGAGACAGGCCATCGCAGAAAGTGGCATGAGCGCGGTAGTGGCTGCAATCCAGCGCATGAGGTTCCCTCCTGATTCTTGCATTCTGCCCGGGCTGCGCGCTGTTCCGGCAAATTCCGACGGAGCTGGGATTGGTCGAGAGTTGAGTTATATGTAATTACATACAGTGGTGCACAATCCTGGGATGCCGTCCGATCAGATCGTCCAAACCGCCCTCGCCATCCTTGGCCCCGCTGCCATCTGGCTGTCGCAAAGCCGCACCTTGCAGTTCCAGCGGTTGGCCTGCATCGTCGGTTTGATCAGCCAGCCGTTCTGGTTCTGGTCCGTGTGGAGCAGCGGCCAGTGGGGCGTTGGAGTGGTGGCCGTGGTTTGCGCGCTGGCATGGCTCAAGGGGCTGTGGGTCCACTGGCTGGCACCTCGGCCACCGGCCGGGCTCGCCATGCTGACGCTGCCGCCCGAGAGCAGGCTGAAATGATCGAGATCGGCGTTGACAAGGGGATCCTGGTCAAGATCCTGGGCCAAGACATCAGCCGAGGCATGGGCCAGCTACCGCAGGCAGGGCCGGATCAGCCCGCGCAGATGCAAGCAGTGATCGAGGTTGCCCACCACGGGCGGGTGCGCATCACCTACCGGCTGAACAGAAGCCCCCGGAGGAAGGTTAATCTCTGGTTCTGGACCGCTTTCCACGCGGTGGCCGAACCACTCCAAGAAGACCAGCCTTCAGATGCTCCTGACCCTGCACATCAGCAAGATTGAACCCGGAAACTATCGCGTAGTCGTCCTCGACGGGCGGGAAGAACTGGACCAGTGGGGCGCCCCGAACATCGGCGCCGCGATTCGGCAGTGCAGCCAGGCCGAGATGCCCGACCTGTCAGGGTTCCACATTTGGTACGAGCATGTGTGCGTGGGCACCACCACGATGAGCAACATGCGGATCGACCCCGAGGGCATCGCCCAGCGGCTGATGGCGCTGCATGGGGCCGTGCGGGGTTAGTCGCGTTACCAGCTGACTTTTGGTCGGTTGGTACTTCAAAACCGACGCTATGTCGGTTTTAGCCAGTTACCACCCAGCAGCGGATGACATCCATCACCTTTTGCCGGTGCAGCTCTTGGCTGCTGCCCATCCTGGGGCCCTGGGCCCACAGATCATCGGCAAAGTCCTCGGTATCACTACGGCGCCGCCGCTCTGCAGGGCGGCCCATCCACTGGGTGTAGACCGCATCATGCTGGTGGCGGGCCAGCTCCGCTTTCGTCTTCTTCGTCATCAAAATCTCCTTGAGCCCGACATTGGGCACAACGGAGTCTTGCGTCACGACCACCGAAGCGGCTGCAAAATATTCCAAAAATTATTCCGGCAGGGCCAGGGCGCCCCGGGCACCGTCCAGCCGGACCAGCACCGCTCCTGGTGTCTCCGCCTCAACCACTGGCACGCCTGCCAGTGAGCCGGGGTACACGTTGTCTGCCTCCGGCAGCATGGCGGTCAGGGCCTCGCGGTGTTCTCGCTGGAACTTGGGGAAAAGATCAGGCCCCAGCTCGATGCGTGCGGGCATGAAGCGACCCCCACGGTGCTCTAAGTAGATTGCTTCGACCAGTTGGGTAATGAGATCGGGATGCATGCATTTCGCGCTCCCCATGTCCCCGGCGTGTCCCCGAAAACGGCTTGTCGCGCGTAAGTCATTGATTTATATGTGAATCAATGGTCCCCTCGACAGGAATCGAACCTGTATCTAGCGCTTAGGAGGCACTCGTTCTATCCATTGAACTACGAGGAGGCAAGGCAGCCGCGCATTGTAGTGGCGCGCGGCTGCCTCTCTGGCCGCCTGGACCTCAGTCGTACTTCACGGTGTAGATGATGTCCACCGCACTTTTCTCGCCGGTTTGCCCGCGCAGGGTGAGGCGGCGAGACAGGTCGTAAAAGATGTACAGCGTGCCCAGCGTGCCCGACAGGCTGCGTTCATATGTCACGTACAGGTCTTTGGACAGGCGTTTGCCGAAGGTGAGGGCGGCGGCGCTGGCGTCTTCGCCCGTGGTGGCGCCGCGAAAGCCGATTTCGTCCAGGCCCAGGCGGCTGGCGGCGTTGGCCGTGGGGCTTTGGCCGCCGTTGCGGCCCAGCAGCGCCAAAGCGGCTTGTTGCAGCACGGCCGCTTCGGCGCCTCCGGCCGAGGCATTGCGGCCCAGCACCACCCACGACAGCTTTTCGGCATCGGGCAGTTCAGGGTCGGAATACAGCGTGACGCGTGGCGCCTGCGCGCTGCCGGTGACCTGCACGCCCGCGCGCACGCTGATGTTGGGGCGCAGCGCCAGGATGTCGAGCGAGGGGTTGTTGTACGGGCCGTTGAAGCGGATCAGGCCCGTCTCCACATCCAGCATCTGGCCCCAGGCGCGGTAGCGGCCCTGGTCGGTGCGCACCTCGCCGGTCACACGCGGCGGGGCGCCGGGCACGGCGCTGCTGCGGATGTCCACCTCGCCGGTCAGCCGGGTGGTGATGCCCTGGCCCTGGAGCGCGAAGTCGCGCCCCAGGTTGAGGGTGATGGCGATGTCGGGCGGCTTGGCGGTTTCTGCCTGCGCGGCCACCTGGTTGGCCTTGGCGGCGGCCTGGGCCTTGGCCTGGTCTTCGCGGTCCTTGGCGGCGGAGCGCACGACCACGTCCGAGCCCAGGCGCGGTGCGGATTCGTCCGGCAGGATGATGGTGGCGCGGTCGGTGGTGAGCTTGCCGCGCAGGCTGATCTGGCCCTGCTGCAACTGGGCCTGCAACTGACCCGACACGCTGACCTGCCGGTCGGCACGCACCAGCACTTGCAAGGCCTTGGCCTCGGCCTGCAGGGACATGGTGATGCCTGACATGCCCGTGCCTGCAGTGGCGCTGTCGCCCCAGGCCATGCGGCCGGTGGCGGTCAACGTGCCGCCGTCTTGCGCGGCGGCTGTGCGGTTGCCGCTGAAGCCTGCGATGCGCGCGCTGCTGCCCCGCCCGCCTTGCAGGCGGAACTCGGTGATATTGAGCTGGTTGCCCTGCAGCGTGGCGCGAAGTCGGCCGCCTTGCAGGTCCACGCCGTCCACCACCGATCTCACTGCCATGTCATCGGCGCCCAGGGTGCCCGCCCAGCGCGGCGCATCGCGCGTGCCCGACAAGGTCGCACTGGCGTCCAGCGTGCCGCGCACACGCCAGCCGGGTGGCGCCAGCGCAGACCACACGCCCACGTCGGGCAGGCGGGCGCGCAAGGTGCCGACCAGTGGCGCGTCGGCAGGCCAGGTGAAGGGGGCATCGGCGTTGGCGGCGGCGAGGCGCGTGCTGGCGGTGGCGTCGATCTCGCCCGCGCGGTCGCTGGCCCAGAGCAGGCGCGCGCGTAGCGTGTCGCCTTCGGCGGTGACCGTGATTTCTGCCTGGCGCACGCCGGCGGGAGTGCCTGGGGCGCTTGATGTGCTGGATGCACCTGCAGGCGGGGTGGCCGCAGTCGCCAGCACGGTGGTGGCTCCGGCGCCGGTGCCCTGGCCGCTGCTTTGCACCGCTGTGACGGCCGTGGCATCGCCCGCCAGGATGCGCAGGTCGCCACTGGCACGGCGCAGGCTGGCGCTGGCGCGCAGGGCGTCGCCCGTGGTGTCCACACTCCATTGCCCGTCGAGCACGATGCTGCTGGCCAGCCCCATGCGCGCAAGCAACTGCTGCGCGGGCCGGCCCGCGGCGGCGGGCGTCTCGCCCAGGCCCAGCGCATCCACCCAGGCCATGGGCAGGCCCTGTAGCGTGCCCTGCGTCTGCAAGCGCGAGAGGGCGCCGGGTGCCGTCGCTGCTGACCATTGCACCGGCGACCAGCGCAGGGTGACGGTGCCCGGCAAGGGACCGGTGATGCGGGCCTGACCGGCCGATGCCTGCAGGCTGAGGGAGCTGGTGGTGGGCGATGGTGACGCCCGCCCGCTGGCCGGTGACCTGGGGGCTCCAGGTGTAGGGGCGCCGGTGCGCACGGTCAGGCCCAGGGGCTCAGCCAGTTGCAGCGTCCACGGCCCGGGGCGCTGGGCGACCTGGGCTTGCAGGCGCAGTTCGCTGACCTGCAACTGCCATTGCCAGGCACCCACCATCGTGCTGGCAAGGCGGGTCTGCACCGTGGTCTGCAGGGCCTGGGGCGCTGGCGTGCGGACCTCGCCGGTCAACGCCAGAGAGGCCTGCGCCAGGTTGCCCCCCAGTTCGGCTTTGAAGGCGCGCAGTTGCAGGGCTTGCCCGGCGGATGTGCCGCCGCTGGCGTTGGTGGTGGCCGGGAGCGTCAGGTCCAGCTGGGGGGTGTTCAGCGTAGCCTGCAGATCAAAGCGGTCGGGGTTGCGGGCGGGTGCGCTGTTGGCTGTGGCAGTCTGAAGTTGCTCAGTCAGCGTCTGCCATCCACCCTTCCAGCGCGCGGCGATCTGTGCGGCGCCCTGGACGCTGGCCCCTTGCAGGGTGCGCTGTACGGTGGTGCCCACCACGGGCAGGCCGGCCAGCCAACGCTGCGTGAGTGCTGCATCGGCCCACTGCAGCTGCAGGTCGCCAGCGCCGCTGCGCGGGGCCAGTGTGCCTTGTGCCTGTGCGGTGGCGCCGGGCACTGCCAGGGTGACCTTGCCTTGCGCAGATTGCGTGCCCAGTGCGACCTGCAGCCCGGTGGCTTCCACACGGGCCTGCAGTGCGTCCAGCAATAAGCGGTCCAGCCGCACCGTGCCGCCGTCGGCGGCCTGCCACGTGCCTTGTGTGCTGAAGGTATTGATGCGCAGCGGTGGGCCCGCTGCACCCGGGGTCTTTACGGTTGCTGCACGCGCCGCCGTGCCGGTGTCTGCCCGCACGTCAGCACTGAAGCGCACGGCGTCGCCCTGGGTTTGTGCGGTGACGCGGCCAGAGAGCGGGGCGGCGGCCAGCAGCGTGTGCAGCGCGTCGGGACGCAGCGCGCGCAGGGTGGCCTGGCCCTCCAGGGCATGGGTGGCGGGGGTGTAGTGGCCCTGTGCGGTGATGCTGCCCGCACCCGCCTGCAGGGTGGCGCTGGGCACGGTCCAGCGGGTGCCGTCGTAGCTTGCGCTGGCGTCCAGCGCGGTCAGTGGCAGGCGGGTGGTGTCCCAGGGGCCGGGCAGGTCGTTGCGCAGCGCGGCTTGCAGACTCCAGCCTGCCGTGCCTGTGCCACCGGATGTCGGCCCGGCTTGCAGCGTGCCGTGCAGTTGCGTGACCGGTGCCTGCGGCCACAGGGCTGCCAGATTGACGGCACGCAGCGTGGCGTTGGCAGACTGCAGGGGCTGCTGTGCCCACGGTGCCAGTGTGGCGGTCAGGTCAGCCTGCATGGGGTCGGCCGCAGGCGCAGGGGTCGCGCGTGGGGGCAGGGATTTCGATGCGCCCGGCTTGCTGGCAGGCGCGGCCACGGGCGGTGTGGCGGCTTCGCTGGTCGGTGTGGGCTTCAGGCGTGCCTGCAGTTGCAACTGGGCGGCGGCGGTGGCCAGCGTACCCTGTAGCGTGGCGTGGGCGCCCACCTGCAGCGCGGCACCGCCCCCGGGCACGGCGGTTTGCACGGTGCCGTCCACGGTGGCATCCAGCGCCATGGGGGCTTGTGCGTCCAGCGTGGCGCGTACGCTGTACTGGCCCTGGGCCAGTTCTACCGCGCCGATGTTCAGGCGGTGCTGGCGGCCGTCAAACCGGTAGTCGCCCACCAGGCCCTGGGCCTCCACGGCGGGGGGGCCGGCCCACAGCAGCTGGTCTACCCGGAACGGCGCGCCCAGCTGCAGCGGCAGCACCAGGTCGGTGAGGGGCGTGGGCGGTGGCTCGGGCGTGTCGGCGGGGCGTGGCTGGGGCGTGATCAATACGCGGGCGGCATGCACCTCGCCCAGCTCCAGGCGGCGCTGCAGCAAGGGGGCCAGCTGCCAGCCCAGGCGGATGTCAGTCACTTCCACCACCAGGGTGGGGCTGCTCCAGCGCAGCCAGCCAATGCGCCCGCCGCTGCGCAGCGAGCCACTGACCTCGCGGCTTTCCAGTTGCTGGTTGGCGGGCAGGTATTGCGCCGCGCGGGCCAGCGTGGTGGCCAGTGATGTGCCGCTGCCCGCCCACCACCACAGCAGCGCGCTGGCCGCCAGCAGCAGGGCCACCAGGGCGACCAGCAGCCAGCCCAGAGTCCGCAGCACGCGCGGCGCACGGGGCGCAGGAGGGCGTGGGGCCGACGAGGACCCGGCGCTGAAGTCCGATGCGCGGGCGCGGGGTGTGGGAAGGTGCGGGGCGTTCATTGCCATCAGAAGCTGAACCCCAGGCGCAAGTGCAGCCGCACTTCCTTGGTCTTGACGCCGTAGGCCAGGTCGGCCTGCAGCGGGCCCACGGGGCTGCGCCAGCGCACACCGGCACCCACGCCCACGCGCGGGCTCAGGTCACCCACCTTGTCGGCCACGGCGCCTGCATCCACAAACAGCGTGCTTTCCCAGTCGGTCATGGCACCCTTGTAGACGATGGGGCGCTGCCACTCCACGCTGCCCACGGCCAGGTAGCGGCCCCCATAGAGTTGCCCGTTGTCGGTGCGCGCGCCGATGCTGCGGTAGCCATAGCCGCGCACGGTGGTGTCGCCGCCCGTCACAAACAGCTGCGTGACGGGGATCTGCGCCCCCTCGCGCGCCAGCACGGCGCCTGCCTCGGCCCGCAGTGCTACGCGGGCATTGCGGCCGATGCCTGCATCGTCCTGCACGCGGCCTGCGGGGAGGAAGGACTGCCACCGCACCAGGGTGCGCGCAAACGGGTCGCGCTCTGGCCGCAGGGTGGTGCCCAGGCCCAGCTCCACCGCCAGGCCATGGCCCCGGGTGGGGGCGGTGAGGCTGTTGAAGTAGCGGCCCGTCCACCCGTAGTTGATGCTCAGGGCCGTGCTGGTGTCGGAGGGCGATCGCGCGTTGTCGGTCAGGCCCTGGCTGTTGGCGTAGTCGTACTGCAAAAAATAATTGCGGTCGATGGATTTGGTGCTCTTGCTGCGGCCTGCGCGCAGACGGCCGCTGTTGACGTCGTAGTCGCCCGTGGCCTCGCGCAGCACCTGGCCGCCTGCAAACCAGCGCCAGCCGTTGTCGTTGGGCAGGTCCGTCCATTCGGTGTTGGCGAGCTTGGTTTCGCGGTCGAGTGCGAGTTTGGTCACCGCGCGCCAGCCGAGCACAGGCATCTGGTTGTGGATGTGCTCCAGTGACAGGCGTGTGCCGCTGTCGGTCGAGAAGCCGGGGCCGAACACCAGCTTTTGCATCGGGGCCTCGCGCACCTGGGCCACCACGGGGGCGGCCTGCGGGTCGGTGCCTTCGGTATCGAGCGTGAGGAACACGGCGTCGTAGTAGCCGCTGCTGGCCAGGCGCAGCTGGGCGTCCAGCATGTCGGCTTCGTCATACACCGCACCGGTGGGCAGGCGCGCCAGGCGCCGCGCACCGTCGCTGTCGTAGCGCTGGCTGCCCTGCACGCGCAAGGGGCCGAAGCGATAGGCGGGGCCGGGGTCGTAGCTCACTCCCAGCTGGGCTTCGTGCCGGTCGGCATCGATCTCGGCCCGGCTGTTGGCGATGCGTGCCGTGGGGTAGCGCCGGGCCTGCAGCTGGCGCAGCCCGTCGCTCTTGGCGTTGTCCCAGGCCGACTGGGTGAAGGGCTGCCCGGGGGCGAGAGACCAGTTGCGCTGCAAGCGCTGCTGCCGCCGCGCCAGGTTGTCTTTGTCGGCATCGTCGGTGCCCGCCACAGTGATGTCGGCACGGGCAATGCGGGTTTGGGGGCCGGGCTCCACGGTGATGGTGACGGTGCGGGGCGCGCCCTTGCGGGTACCGGCGGTTTCCTGCGCCTCCGTCAGCTCCACGGTGATGGTGGGCGCGAAGTAGCCCAGGGTGCCCAGCAGTTCCCGCGCATTGGCGTCGGTGGCGCCCAGCAGGCGCTGCAGCTCGTTGGCCTGCAGGTCGGGCAGCTGGCGAAAGCGCTGCAGCTCCAGGTGGCGCTCCAGCGTCTCGCGCACCGCGTCGGGGGCACGCACCACCACGTCAAACGACGCCGTGCCATCGCTGGCGGCGGTGCTGGCCATGTCGCTGCGCCAGTCACCGGTCGTGGGCTCGTCGGCCCGTGGCAGCAGGCTGCAGCCGCTCAGGCACAGTGCGCCGGAAAGCAGCAACGCCGACCACAGGGCCGGCGTTGGGGTGGTAGCGGTGGCGGAGCGCAAAACGCGGAGAGGCACGGCGCGGAAGGATATGTCAGGGAGGTCGTATGGGGGGGCGGACAAGCCTGCCAGCCTGTCCCATTCATCCCCGACTATGCCCTGAAACTGCAGCGCCCCCTGTCGGACAGATGCTAACAAGGCATCTGACCCCGGTACCGCGCCTATTTGGACAGCAGCCGCATGGTTTCTTCCAGCCCCTTGAGCGACAGCGGGTACATGCGGTTGCCCACCAGCTGCTGGATGATGCTGATGCTCTGGCGGTACTGCCACACGCCCTGGGGCTCGGGGTTGATCCATGCAAACTTGGGGAAGGCGTGGGTGAGGCGCTGGATCCACTCGGCACCCGGCTCCTCGTTGTTGTATTCCACACTGCCGCCGGGCTGCAGGATCTCGTACGGGCTCATCGTCGCGTCGCCCACAAAGATCAGCTTGTAGTCCTTGTTGTACTTGCGGATGATGTCCCAGGTCGGGAACTTCTCGGCAAAGCGGCGGCGGTTGTTCTTCCACATGAAGTCGTACACGCAGTTGTGGAAGTAGTAGAACTCCAGGTGCTTGAACTCGCTTTTGACTGCACTGAACAGCTCTTCCACGCGCTGGATGTGCTCGTCCATCGTGCCACCCACGTCCATCAGCAGCAGCACCTTCACGTTGTTGTGCCGCTCGGGCACCATCTTGATGTCCAGGTAGCCCGCGTTGGCCGCCGTGCTGCGGATGGTGTCGGGCAGGTCCAGCTCCAGCTCATGCCCTTCGCGCGCAAACTTGCGCAGGCGGCGCAATGCCACCTTGATGTTGCGTGTGCCCAGCTCCTGCTGGTCGTCGTAGTCCTTGTAGGCGCGCTGCTCCCACACCTTCACCGCGCTCTTGTTCTTGCCCGCGCCGCCAATGCGCACGCCCTGCGGGTTGTAGCCGCCGTGGCCAAACGGGCTGGTGCCGCCGGTGCCGATCCACTTGCTGCCGCCTTCGTGGCGTTCCTTCTGCTCTTCGAGGCGCTTCTTCAGCGTCTCCATCAGCTCGTCCCAGCCCATCTTCTCGATGGCGGCCTTCTGCTCGGGCGTGAGTTCGTTCTCCAGGATCTTGCGCAGCCAGTCGGCCGGGATCTGCTTGGTGAAGTCGGCCACCATCTCCACGCCCTTGAAGTAGGCGCCGAAGGCCCGGTCGAACTTGTCGTAGTGCTTCTCGTCCTTGACCAGCGTGAGGCGGGAGAGGTTGTAGAAGTCGTCCAGGCTCCATGCGTCATCCGACTTGGGGCCCACCACACCGGCCTGCAGCGCTTCGAGCAGGGTGAGGTATTCCTTGACCGACACGGGCAACTTGGCCGAGCGCAGGGTGTAGAAGAAGTCGATGAGCATGATTTTGGCCTCTAGCGCTAGTGTTTATTGCGCATGACGCTCTAAAAGATATAGCAGCTGCGCCTTGGCCTCAGGCCATTCGCCGGCACGCATGCTGTACATCACCGTGTCGCGGATGGTGCCGTCGCGGCGCAGCGCGTGGCCGCGCAGCACGCCGTCTTTCTTGGCGCCCAGGCGCTCGATGGCGCGTTGTGACGCAAAGTTGTAGTTGTCGGTGCGCCAGCCCACCACATGGCAGCCCAGCGTGTCGAAGGCGTGGCCCATCATCAGCAGCTTGGCGGTGGTGTTGACGTGGGTGCGTTGCACGCTTTGGCAGTACCAGGTGTAGCCAATTTCCACGCGTTTCACAGCCGGCACGATGTCGTGGTAGCTGGTGGAGCCCAGCACTTTGCCGGTGGCGTCTTCCACCACGGCAAAGGCAAAGCGGTTGCCGTCCTCGCGCATCTTGAGCGCGGCTTCGATGTACGCGCGGGTGTCCTGCGGCTCGGGCACCGAGGTGATGCGCAGCTTCCAAAGCTCGCCATCGGCGGCTGCGGCCCGCAGGCCTTCTTCATGGGCCAGCGCCAGCGGTTCCAGGCGGACTCCGCGATCGCGCAGCGTGACAGGTTCTACAAAAGCCATGGGTCTCTACCCCTTAATCATCAGTCCTTGGACGGTTGGCTGCGGCGGCTGTTCTGCCAGCGCCGCGCCGCATGCAGGCCCAGGCCGCCACCGATGCCCACCAGGGCGATGCCCACCAGGCTGCCGGTGCCGTAGCCGGGCGCGAAGATATCGAGCCCCAGCAGCTGGCCCAGCCAGAAGCCCACCAGGGCGCCCCCCACAAAGCCCACGGCATCGGCGACGCCGTGGGCCAGCAGCTGGCGGGTGTCGTCGTTGCTGTTGCCGTTGTTCACTCAGCGGTTCCTCTGGTTCATGAACACCAGCTTTTCAAACAGGCTCACGTCCTGTTCGTTCTTGAGCAGCGCCCCCACCAACGGGGGCACGGCCACCTTGTTGTCGGCGCTTTGCAGGGCGGTGAGTGGAATGTCTTCGGCCACCAGCAGCTTGAGCCAGTCGATCAGTTCGCTGGTCGAAGGCTTCTTTTTCAGGCCCGGCAGGTTGCGCACGTCATAAAACGTCTTCATCGCCACGCTGAGCAGCTCGCTCTTGAGCGTGGGGAAGTGCACGTTGATGATCTGCCGCATCGTGTCGGCCTCGGGGAACTTGATGAAGTGGAAGAAGCAGCGGCGCAGGAACGCATCGGGCAGCTCCTTTTCGTTGTTCGACGTGATGAACACCAGCGGGCGGTGCTTGGCCTTGATGAGTTCGCGCGTTTCGTAGCAGTAGAACTCCATGCGGTCGATTTCGCGCAGCAGGTCGTTCGGGAATTCGATGTCGGCCTTGTCGATCTCGTCGATCAGCAGCGCCACGGGGCGGTCGGCCGTGAAGGCCTGCCACAGCACGCCCTGGATGATGTAGTTGCGGATGTTCTTCACGCGCTCGGCGCTGTCGCCGTCGTTGAGCTGACTGTCGCGTAAGCGACTCACCGCGTCATATTCATACAGGCCCTGTTGGGCCTTGGTGGTGGACTTGATGTGCCACTGCAGCAGGGGCATGTCCAGCGCCTGCGCCACTTCCTCGGCCAGCATCGTCTTGCCCGTGCCGGGCTCGCCCTTGATCAGCAGCGGCCGTTGCAGCGTGATGGCCGCATTCACGGCGAGCATCAGGTCTTGGGTGGCGACGTAGTTCTGGGAGCCTTGGAATTTCATGGGGGAAAACACCGGATCGTTGATGAATGGGCTTGACAGGGCGCTGGCTATAATCGACGGCTGATCAGAGCCCAGAGCTGAACTTCCACGAGATTGTGCGCGCAAAATGAACAAAACGTTGACCACGCTATTTGCCCTGGCTGTCGCTTCCGTGACCGCCTTGTCCCACGCCCAGGAAGCCAAGGGCGACGTGGAAGCCGGCAAGCAAAAGATTGCCATGTGCATTGGTTGCCACGGCATCGTTGGCTACCAGGCCAGCTTTCCTGAGATCCACAAGGTGCCCATGATCTCGGGCCAGAGCGCCAAGTACATTGCGGCAGCGCTGGTCGCCTACCAAAAGGGCGAGCGCAAGCACCCCACCATGCGCGGCATCGCCGAGTCGTTGTCCGAAAAGGACATCGCTGACGTGTCGGCCTACTACGAACAACACGGCAAGACCGGTGCCGAACTGCCCGCCAAGCCCTCGCGTGAACCCAGCGTGCAAGTGGCCGAGCTGCTGAAGAAGGGCGCTTGCGTTTCCTGCCACGGCGACAACTTCGCCAAGCCCATCGACCCCTCTTACCCCAAGATCGCCGGCCAGCATGCCGACTACCTGTTTGTGGCGCTCAAGGCCTACAAGGTTGAGAAGAATGCCAACGTGGGTCGTGGCAACGCCATCATGGGCGGTGTGGCCAAGCAGTTCACCAACGCTGAATTGAAGGCCTTGGCCAATTACGTGAGCGGCCTGGACGGCGACCTGCACACGGTGCCCCAGTCGCGCTTCCGTTGATCAGCAGTCTGGCTGACTACAAAAAAAAGCCCGCTTCGGTGGGCTTTTTGCTGGCCGGTTGAATCGTCAACGGCTGGCGGCCCATGCCCCCAACGCCAGACATATGCAAGCCGTGACCGTCAGGCGCCATCGCAGCGGCAAGTACCACGTGGGAAGCAAGGTGCGCGCAGCCAGCCGATGGTCTTGCACCAGGTGGGCTGCAAAGCCCGCGACCAGCAGCACGGCCCCCGCGGCGGCAGGCAATAGCGTGGCAGGCCAGGCCATCAACGATGGCACCACGCTCCATACAAAGCAGCGCGTGCGCTCTGGGGCGCTCAGCCCGCTTTGTGCCATGGCAAAGCCCCAGTGCAGCGCACCCACAAAACTCAGAATCACTGCGCCGTAGGCCAGCAGCGCCTCGCTCCACCACGGTGTACTGGGCGCCCACAGGCCCACGGCTGCCAGCGCCAGGAACGGCAGCAGGCCGCCGTATCCCAGCCAGGCCACTGCCGGCGGGATGGGGGCAGAGGAGGGCGAAGGCAAAGGTTGTGTGGGCGTATGGATGTGCGTCGACATGAAAGCCTCCAGATAGGTGTCCGCATTGTCTGGAAAGTGAGACTCCCGAGTGCCATGCATGGTTGTGTGTGCCAGCCAGCCGTCCTTTCGCGAGTGCCTCAAGCCCTGCGCCTACAGAGCTCTCCGGTATCGCCAGTTAAAATGTTGTTTGGGTGTCGGCGCCATGGTGGCTCGGCAGGTTCATGCGCTGGTCGGGCCGCCGCGCGGCTTTTCTGCGACCCATGAACTCCTCCCCCACCCTGATCCAGGTGGTTGGTGCTGTCCTGTTCGGCCTGGCCATTCTTCACACCTTCTCCACCAAGTATTTCGAGCACCTTGCGCACACGCAGCCCCGGCACGCGGGCATCTGGCATCTGCTGGGCGAGGTAGAGGTCGTGTTCGGCTTCTGGGCGATGGTGCTCATGCTGTTCATGTTCTCCATCAGCGGCAAGCAGGAGGCCACCGCCTACTTAGATTCGCGCAATTTCACCGAGCCACTGTTCGTGTTCGCGATCATGGTGATCGCCGCGACTCGGCCCATCCTGGAGTTGTCTGGGGCTCTTGTCCGGGCGCTTGCAGCCTTGTTGCCGGTGCAGCGCGGCATGGCCATGTACTTTGTGGTGCTGGCGTTCGTGCCTTTGCTCGGGTCGTTCATCACCGAACCTGCGGCGATGACGCTGGCCGCGCTGATGCTGCGGGACACGCTGCTCTCCCATCCCATCTCCAGCCGGCTCAAGTATTCGACCATCGGTGTGCTGTTCGTGAACATCTCGATTGGTGGAACGCTCACTTCCTTTGCGGCGCCGCCCGTGCTGATGGTGGCTGCCAAGTGGAACTGGGACATCTGGTTCATGCTATCCAACTTCGGTTGGAAGGCGGCGGTGGCCGTGCTCGTCAATGCGGCCATCGCGATGCTGATCTTCCGCAACCAGCTGGGCCACATGGGCCGTAAGATGCCCGCCTCCGAGTCCCCCATGCCGTGGACCGTGACGGGCGTGCACCTTGCCTTCCTGGTGCTGGTGGTAGTGTTTGCCCACCATCCCGCTGTGTTCATGGGCCTGTTCCTGTTCTTCATGGGGTTCACCACGGCGTACCAGCGCTACCAAAGTCCGCTGATCCTGCGCGAGGCGCTGCTGGTGGCGTTCTTCCTGGCTGGGCTGGTGGTGCTGGGCGGCTTGCAGCAATGGTGGCTGCAGCCCGTGCTAATGAAGATGGATGCCAACGCTGTGTTTTTTGGCGCCGCTGCGCTCACCGCGTTCACCGACAACGCTGCGCTGACATACCTGGGCTCGCTGGTCGAAGGTCTGAGTGACGAGTTCAAGGTGGCCCTGGTGGCGGGCGCCGTCACGGGGGGCGGCCTGACGGTGATTGCCAATGCGCCCAACCCGGCCGGGGCGTCCATCCTGAAGGAGAAGTTCTCGGACGGTGTCATCAACCCACTGGGCCTGCTGCTGGGGGCCTTGCCGCCCACGCTGGTGGCGGTGATGGCGTTTCGGGTGTTGTAGTTGATGGGCGGTCAGCGATCTGCCAGCACCGCCTGGTTGGTCATGGCCTCGCAGATGGCGCGGATCTGCGGGCGCATGAGCCGGGCCACCTCGTCGCGCCGGTGCGACTCCAGCCGCCCCGAGATCGCTGCCACGCTGATGGCGGCGATCGGGTTGTGTGGCGGAAAAGCGATACCGATGGCTGCTGTACCTGGTGTGACCACGCTGTCCAGAAACGCATAGCCCTTCTCGCGTCCCACCTTGATCGCCTCGCGCAGGTAGGGGGCTGTGACGAATCCGTACTTCTCGTACTTGGGCGCGTTGGCATCGATGATGGATTCGGCCTCGTCGGGGGGTAGTGCGCACAGGATCGCCAGCCCGCCCGCACCCACGCCCAGCGGGCGGCGAATGCCCACGTCCAGCGCCAGCGATTTGATGGGGTAGTCGCCCAGTGCGCGGTGGGTGCATACGGCCTCCAGGCCGCTGCGTTCGCTCAGGTAGATGGTGTCCTGGGTGACTTCGGCCAGCTTTTGCAGCGCGCTGTCGCATAGCTCCGACAGCCGGTAGCGGGGGCGTGCGAGCAATCCCAGCTCGTACAGCAGCGGGCCCAGGTAGTACTTGCGTGTGTGGGCGTCCCGGTCCACCAGGCCTTCGGCCTCCAGCCGGTGAAGCATGCGAAAGCAAGTGGACTGCGGCAGGCCGCTGGTGGCGGCGATCTCGCCGATGCGCATGCCACCTTTGCCACGAGACGCCACGATGCGGAGCATCTGCACGACACGTTCGATGCTTTGAGTCCCTGTTTTCGAGTTTCCACTATGTGGCGGTTTATTTGTCTCTGATGGGACTGTTATGGTGTTTTTATTCATATTGTCTTTGTAGTTTGTATCCACATAGTGGGCAATCTAGGGTTTACCCAGGCGATTGAGCTGTCGTTTGATTTTTTAATAAGTAATCAAACGATTTTTCAACTTCCACATAGTGGATAACTGGGTGAAGCCACATGTCTTACACGATGACTGAAAAGATCCTCGCCCGGGTTGCAGGGGTGCCTGCAGTCCGGGCGGGCGACGAGATCCTGGCCAGGCCGGATTTCGTGATTGCCTATGACTTTCCGGGCTACACGGATGTGTTCTTCAAGGAGGCCAAGGAGGAGTTCGGTGTGGACAAGGTGCCCAGCCCCGAGCGCTTTGTGCTGTTCATTGACCACATGGTCCCGGCCGCCGCCCCCAAGGAGGAAGAGCTGCACAAGGTCACCCGCGCCTGGGGCAAGGAGCAGGGCGTGCCCGTGCACGAGCGCGAGGGCATTGGCCACCAGGTGTCGGCCGAGCTGGGCTACGCCACGCCGGGTGCGTTTGCGGTGCATTTCGACGGGCATGTGAGCCAGCTGGGTGCGTTCGGCACGTTGGCCATTGGAGCGCGCAAGAGTGTGCTGGAGACCTTTGTCTCCGAGCGCATGGCGCTTGTGGTGCCGGGCACGGTCAAGATCGAAGTCACCGGTACGGTGCAGCCCGGTGTGATGGCGCGTGACATCTTCCACCACCTGGTGCGGGTGATGGGGGCTTCTTCCTGCCGCTTCAAGGTGGTCGAGCTGTGCGGCCCTGTGATTGACGCCATGAGCATCGAGGGCCGCCAGACGATCTGCGGCCAGGCCATGTTCCTGGGCGCGACCACGATGCTGATTGCCCCCGATGCCAAAACGCTGGAACACGCCAAGGGCCGCTCCAAGATCGCCCTGAACCCGGTCTACCCCGATGCCGATGCGCACTACGACCGTGTGGTGACCGTGGATGTGAGCGACCTGGCGCCCATCGTAGTGGCGCCACCCAGCCCCGCCAATACCCAGGACCTGACCGAATACGCAGGCCTGGAAGTGCACATGGGCTACCTGGGCAGCTGCGCGAGCGGCCGCCTGGAGGACTTGCGCATTGCCGCCCAGGTGCTCAAGGGCCGCAAGATCAAGCCGGGCTTCCAGCTGCATGTGGTGCCCACCTCCCAGGCCATCATGTCGCAGGCCGCCAGTGAAGGCCTGATCTCCACCCTGGTGGATGCAGGCGCGTTCATCAGCTCATCGAGCTGTGACTATTGCTACGGCCGCATTGCCACCATGACCGATGGCCAGCGCGCTGTGTCCACCGGCACGCTCAACACGCCCGGCCGCATGGGCAGTGCCGACTCCGAAATCTTCATCTGCAACGCTGCCGTGGTGGCGGCATCGGCCCTGAAAGGCTGCATCACCGACCCCCGGCCCTATCTCGCCAACACCGAAGGGAGCGCAGCATGACATTGCCCACCTTGCATGGCCGCGCGGCCTGGGTCTTCACCGAAGACGACTATGACATCGACCTGATTGTTGGCATCAAGAACATCAAGATCACCGACATCAATGAACTGGCGGCGGTCACCATGACCAGTTACGACCCTGGCTTTGCCCAATCCGTCGCCAAAGGTGATGTGCTGGTGGGCGGCCAGAACTTTGGCTATGGCCACCCGCATTACCCGGCCATGCGCGCCATGCGCCACCTCGGGGTGGCTGGCGTGATCGCCGAGTCTTTCTCGCCCGGCTTCTTTCGGGGGGAGATCAGCATGGGCTTCCCGCTGATCACCTGCCCGGGCATCCGTGCCGCCACGCAGCGCTGGGACACGCTGCGCGTGGACTGGGAGCGTGGTGTGGTTGTCAACGAGCGCACGGGCCAGGCGCTGCCGTTCGAGCCCTGGTCGTCCACCGAGCGCGCCACCATCGAGGCGGGCGGGTTCACGCCGTATCTCAAAGCCCGGCTGGCGCGCGAGCGTGCAGCCGCTGCGGCGACATGACGGGCAGGAGCGCACCATGTTGCAGATGATTGTGAGCGGCGTCGCCCTGGGCGCCATCTACGGGCTCATCGCCCTGGGCATCGTGATGGTGTTCAAGGCGACGGGCATCCTCAACTTCGCGCATGGCGAAGCGGCCATGCTCTCGGCCTTTGTGGCCTACACACTGTTCAAGCTGGGCCTGCCGCTGTGGGCGGTGGTGCCGCTCACGCTGCTCTTTGGCGCGGCGCTGGGCATGGCGATCGAACGGTTCATCATCCGCCGCTTCATCGGCAAGGCACTGCTGTCGTCTGCGATCTGCACACTGGGCCTGTTCCTGGTGTTTGGCGACCTGGCCATCTGGGTATGGGGCAAGGACACGCAGGAGCTGCCCAGCATCTTCCCGGCTGCCCCCATCGACATCGGCGGTGTGATCGTCTCGGGCATCGACCTGGGCATCGTGGCCGTATGCGCCACGCTGGCAGGTTTGCTGTTTGCGTTCTTTCGCTTCACGCGGCTGGGCATCGCCATGCAGGCCACGATGGAAAACCCCACGGCTGCGCGCCTCATGGGCATTCCGATCAAGCGCATCTATGCGCTGGCCTGGGCGCTGTCGCACGTGATCGCCGCCACGGCGGGCTTGCTGATTGCGCCGCTGACTTTCGTGCACTTTTCGATGATGCAGCACGCCCTGCACTTCGCGTTCGCCGCCGCGGTATTGGGCGGCATTGGCAGCATGCCGGGCGCGCTGCTGGGCGGCGTGATCATTGGCGTGTCGTCGAACCTCACGGGCGCCTATGTGTCTTCGGCCTGGAAGGACGCGGTGCCCTTCATCGTGATGCTGGTCATCCTGATACTGCGCCCCCACGGTCTGCTGGCCCGTGCCCAGATCAAGAAGGTCTAAGGAGCCGCCATGACCAAAGTCTTTGACGCATACCCCTGGCTCGGCCCGCTGCTGTTCGTGCTGGCCTTCGTGCTGGCGCCGCTTGTGCCCGGTGGCTACGTGCTGTACATCTTCACGCTTGTCATCATCTACACGCTGGCCTCGTTTGGCACCAACATCCTCACGGGCTACACCAACCTGATCTCCATGGCGGGTGCCGTGTTCTTCGGCATCGGTGCCTATGGCTCGGCCATCCTGACCACGCACTTTGGTGTGCCGCTGGTGCTTTCGATGTTCATTGCAGCCAGCATCGCCACCGTGGTGGGCTTGCTGCTGGCGCTCCCCGTCCTGCGGCTGGAAGAGGTGTTCCTGGCGATTGCCACGCTGGGTTTCGTGATGATCTCGGTGGAGATCGCCAAGTCCAGCGGCGACATGTCGGGCGGCGAGAACGGCATGGGCGCGCCCGGCCCCACGCTGTTCGGCTGGGCGCTGGACGAGCGCGCGTACCACGTGTTCACCGCCGTGGTGCTGGCGGGTGCGCTGTGGGTGGCGCGCAACCTGGCGCGCAGCCGGTTTGGGCGTGGCTTTCTGGCCATCAAGGGCAGCGAGACAGCTGCTCGCGCTCTGGGCCTGAACACCACGGCGCTCAAGCTGGTGGCGTTTGGCGTCTGTGCCTTCTACACCGGCCTGTCGGGTGCGTTGTATGCACCGCTGGTGCGCTTCATCGACCCATCGCTGTTCAGCATCATGGTGTCGATCAGCTTCGTCTCGATGGTCATCGTGGGCGGTCTGGGCTCCATCCTGGGCTCGGTGCTGGGGGCGGTGTTCGTCATCGGTGCGCCGCAGTTGCTCACCTACCTGGGGTTTGATCAGTTCCAGCGCGCGCTGTACGGCGTGGCCATGATCCTGGCGCTGATGTTCCTGCCCGACGGGCTGGCCAGCCTCTTCAAGCGCAAGCGCCTGCCCGGCGCCGATGCAGCGCAAAGCGGGGTGGCGCGATGAGAGTTTTGGACGACAAGACATTGCCGTTGCAGGCAACTGTGTCGGCAGTACCCGGTCGGGCAACCCCATTGCTCAGCATCCAGGGCGTGCGCATGGCGTTCGGCGGCATTGTGGCCGTGCAGGACGTGAGCTTCGACGTGATGCCCGGTACGGTGCACGCATTGATCGGGCCCAACGGCGCTGGCAAGACGACGATGCTCAATTGCATCAGCCGCTTCTACACGCCCCAGCAAGGCTCCATGCGGTATCGCACGGCCGCAGGTGACGTGGAATTGCTGGGCTGCAAGGCGCACCAGGTGGCGCGCCTGGGCATTGCCCGCACCTTCCAGAACCTGGAGCTGTTTGCCGAACTGACCGTGTTTGACAACGTGCTGATTGCACGGTCGATGGCCATGCGCGCCACGCTGGCGGAAGCCCTGCTGGGCCTGCCACGCCAGCGCCGTGAGGAGCGCGAGGAACGTGAGCGTGTGGAGGCCGTGCTGGAGAAGCTCAACCTGCAAGCCCATGCCCATGCGGTCGTGCGTGACTTGCCCTACGGCACGCAGAAGCTGGTGGAGCTGGCCCGTGCCATGGCGCTGGAGCCGCGCCTGATGCTGCTGGACGAGCCTGCAGCGGGCATGAACAACCGTGAGATCGATGCCCTGGGCGAAACACTCAAGCGGCTGCAGGCCAGCACGCAAGCGACCCTGCTGCTCATCGAGCACAGCATGCCGTTGGTGATGTCCATCTCGGACACGATCACCGTGATGCACAACGGTGCCTTCCTGGCGCAGGGCTCCCCCAGGGAGATCGAAAACCATCCCGCCGTGGTTGAGGCGTATCTCGGAGGAGGCAAGAGTGGCAAACGGCGTTGAACCATCCAGTGCGCCCGCACTGCTGAGCGTGGACAACCTGAGCGCGGGCTACGGCAAGATCCGCGCGCTGCACGGGGTGAGCCTGCGCGTACCGCAGGCCCGCATCGTGTGTGTGCTGGGCGCCAACGGCGCGGGCAAGACCACGCTGATGCGTGCACTCTCGGGGCTGCTGCCCGTGAGTGACGGGCAAGCCGTTTTTGACGGCCAGTCCATCGCCAACGTGCCTGCCGAAGCGCTGGTGCGGCGAGGCATTGCCCATGTACCGCAAGGCCGCATGGTGTTTGCGCAACTCACTGTGCGCGACAACCTGGTGCTGGGAGGCTACACGTGTCCTGCCGCCGAGGTGCGTGACGATATTGACCGTGTGTTGGGCTATTTCCCCAGGCTCAAGGAGCGCATCACATCGCGTGCCGGCACCTTGTCTGGCGGCGAGCAACAGATGCTGGCTATTGCCAGGGGCCTGCTGGCCAAGCCGCGCCTGCTGATGCTGGATGAGCCCTCCATGGGCGTGGCACCCATCCTGAAAGACGCGATCTTCGAGACGCTGCGCGACATCCGCGACCGCGAAAACCTCACGCTGCTGATCGTGGAGCAGGACGCAGACATCGCGCTCGACATCTCCGATGAAGGTTATGTCATCGAGACCGGCCGTGTCGTGATGCAAGGCCCGGCCGCCGAGCTGGCAGGCAACGAAGACATCCGCCGTGCCTACCTGGGCGGCTGACCGCAGGCTCGGCTTTGCAAGTTCCTTCCCCCATGTTCCCTTCCCACCGATAAACACAGGAGACAAACCATGACCCACCTCACTCCCCGCCGCACCCTGCTGGCCGCAGCAGCTGCCAGTCTGATGACCGCCACCCTGGGCGCGCATGCCTTCGAAAACAAGGAAGAGGGCGTGCTGACCCAGGAGATCGTGCTGGGCTCATCACAGCCGTTGTCCGGCACGCTGGCCTACATGGGCAAGGCTGTGGACGAAGGCATGCGCACCTACTTCGACATGGTCAACGAACAGGGCGGCGTCAATGGCCGCAAGATCAAGCTCATCACCTATGACGACGAACTCAAGCCCGCCAAGTCGGTGGCCAACGCCAAGCTCCTGGTCGAGCGCGACAAGGTGTTTGCCATGGTGGGCAACATCGGCCATGCCACCAACATCAGCGCCTACGAATACAGCTCCACCAAGAAGGTGCCCACCATTGGCGCGCTGAGCATCTCCGACCTGACCTCCAACCCGCCACGTGATCTGCTGTACGTGCTGCCGTCGCCCCAGTCCACCGAGACGGCGGCCTACATCGACCATGCGGTGGAGGTGCTCAAGGCCAAGAAGATCGCAATGCTCTACCAGAACGACGGCTGGGGCAAACCGGCCTACGACATTGCGGTGCAGCGCATGGAAAAGCACGGCATGAAGCTGGTGGAGGCGCAGACCTTCGAGCGCTTCGCGACCGACCTGACCTCGCAGGTCTTCAAGCTCAAGCAGGCTGAGCCGGACGTGGTCATCGTCTACGCGCTGGGCCAGGAGGCGGTGCAGTTCTTCCGCGGTGCCGAAAAGCTGGGCTGGAAGCCCACGGTGTTTGGTGCGGGTGGACTCAACGACCCCAAGTTCATCGAGCTGCTGGGCAAGACGCAGTCCAAGCTGTATGTGGCCTCGTACTACGACGCGGTGGACGGCAACAACCCAGCCATCCAGTCGTTCTTCCAGCGCTACACCAAGCTGTATCCCAAGTCGGCGCCCACCTCGATGGCGCTCATGGGCTATTCGTCGGCCGCTGTGACGGTCGAGGCGTTGAAGCGCACTGGCGCCGAACCGAGCCGCACCAAGGTGGTGGCGGAGCTGGATGGCATGAAGGACTTTGACCAGAAGATCGGCCCCAAGATCACCTTCCAGCCCGTCAGTGCCGGTGGCTATGCGCGGCGCGGCCAGACGGGTGTGGCGCTGATGGAGCTCAAGGACCAGAAGTTCGTGTCCATGGGCAGCTACATCGACCCCGTGAAACGTTGAGGACACCCGCCATGACAACAAGCTTGCGACAACAGCTGCGTGCGCGCATCCAGTCGGGCCCCACCTTCTGGATGGCCGGTGCGCAGGACGCCCTCTCGGCCCTGCTGGTGGACCAGTCGGACTTTGACGGCATCTTCACCACGGGGTTTGGCATCTCGGCATCGCTGCTGGGCCAGCCAGACATGGAGGTCTACACACTCAGCGAAAACGTGGGTGTGGTGCACCACATCGTCAACGTGGTGAAAAAGCCTGTGTTTGCCGATGCCGACACCGGCTACGGCAATGTCATCAACGTGGCCCGCACCGTGCGCGAGTTCGAGAAGGCGGGCGTGGCCGCGATCTCGATCGAAGACCAGATCAGCCCCAAGCGCTGCCCGGCGGCGGCGGCGGTAACTCCTGTGGTGTCCATCCCCGATGCCGTGGCGCGCATCAAGGCGGCGGTGGATGCCCGCCAGGACCCGGACTTTCTCATCGTCGCACGCACCGATGTGGCCGACCCCGAGGAGGCCATCGAGCGCGCCGTGCGCTTTGCGGAGGCGGGGGCGGACCTGATCCAGCCTATCTCGCGCACTTTCAAGGGCTATGAAGACCTGGTGCGCTTGCGCAATGCCTCGGGCCGCCGCCTGTCGCTGCAGCTCATGCAGGGGCTGTGGATGTCGCGCCTGACGCGGTCGCAGATTGAAGAGGTGGCGGCTTTTGCGACTTATCCGGTGGTCACGCTGATGAGCACGGTGCACGCCTTGCAGAAGAACCTGGCCACGCTGTCGGCCCGCCGCACGGGCGATGTGGACGGCTTGCCCTGCGGACAGACCAGCATGGCCGACTTCAAGGAAGTGATCGGCTGGAAGGCGATGGAAGAGCGCCAGGCGCACTACGAAACGGCTTGATCGTCCCTGAAGGCTTTCACCACAGAAAACAAAGGCCAGTGCCCATGGGGCACTGGCCTTTGTCGCTTTTTCAGGGGCTTACTGGATCAATCGCGCGTGGCGCGGCGTTGTACGGCGGCGATGTAGGCGTTGCCATCAGGCGGTCGGCCGGAGCGCTGGCTTTCCCACAGCATCTCGCCCAGGCAGTCCATGGCGGCGTGGTGGGCATCGTGCAGCGAGTCGAGCCGCGCCGTCAGCAGCTCCACCGCCTGGCGGATGCCACGGGGCTGGTCGATGCTGCATTGCTCGCTGATCGACAGGTGCATCGACAGGTGCAGAAACGGATTGGTCTGGCCCGGTGTTTCGTCGTAGTTGCGGGCCACGGCAGCATCGGCGTCGGACAGGTCGGCGTGGTACTCGGGGTGCTCGGCGATCCACAGGCTGGCCAGCGTCTCGATGGCTTCCATGGGGGCGCCGCTCTGGGTCTTGGCGTGCACACCACACAGAAAGCGGCGCACATCGGCTTGGGAGGGGCTGAACATGGGGCGTGAGGGTAGCACGCAGGGCAAGGGCCTGGCGTCAGAGGGGAGGCGGGGGAGGTGATGCGGATTGCGCCCGGCCGCTACATCGCGCCGGGGCGGCGTCCTACGCAGGCTGTGCGCCGGCGCACCTACATTGGGCTGGCGCAAGGGTCGGGAGCCGGGTCCACTTTGCTGCAGTCCTCCAAACCCGGCATCGGGAGAAGTGTCATGAATGCAATGCGAATCGTTGGTGTGCTGTTGTTGGTGGTGGGCCTTGCCGGGTTTCTGACCGGGGGGTTCAGCTTTACCAAGGACACCACCCAGGCCAAGATCGGTCCGCTGGAGTTGACCGTGAAAGAAAGGGAATCCGTGAATATCCCCCAATGGTTGAGCCTGGGCGCGATGGTTCTCGGCGGCGTGGTGCTGGTGCTCGGCTTTCGCAAGAACTGATTTCATCCACCGTGGCGAGTGACGGGTGTTGCGGCTCCGGTTCTCGCCCTATCCACGTAAGACGGAAATCGGAGCTTTAGCACCGGCCGCTCGTTGCGGTGGGTGATCCCTGGTGCCGGTTGCCGACAGCCGTTATCTGTCACCCCCTCGGCGCTCCCATCATGCGCGAGATGGTCCGGGCCGCGCTCAGCAGCGCGGGCAGCAGCGTCTCCTGCATCACCGCCGCACTTGTGCGATTGGCCTGACCGCTGATGTTGAGAGCCGCCACCGTCTGCCCCGTGCGGTTGGTCAGCGGCGCAGCAATCGATATCAATCCCTCTTCCAGTTCCTGGTTCACCAGGCACCAGCCCTGCTGCCGCGCCTGGCGGATGTGGGCCAGCAGTGCATCCACATCCGTGGTGGTGTGTTCGGTAAAACGCTGCATGGGGTGGCCTTGCAGCCGGGCCTGCAGTTCGTCGTCCGGCAACCCGGCCAGCAGCATGCGGCCCATGGACGTCCAGCAAGCGGGCAGGCGCGAGCCCACGCCCAGCGTGGTGCGCATGATCTTGTGGGTGGGTACGCGCAGCACATAGACGATGTCCAGGCCGTCGAGCACGGCGGCCGATGACGACTCGCGCACCTCTTCCACCAAGTCTTCCATCACCGGCTCGGCCAGGTTCCAGATGGGCAGCGAGGACAGGTACGCAAACCCCAAATCCAGAATGCGCGGGCTCAGGCGAAACAGCTTGCCGTCCGTCTCCACATAACCCAGCGTCTGCAGCGTGAGCAGGATGCGGCGCGCACCGGCGCGCGTGAGGCCCGTCTGCGCGGCGACTTCACTCAAGGTTTGCTGCGGTGTGGCCGCGCTGAACGAGCGGATCACCTCCAGCCCGCGCGCGAACGACTGCACATAGCTGTCGCTCGGTTTGGGGTCTTTGGCTTCAGGGGTTTGGGAATTCATACGTATGCCAACTATAATTCTTTAAGCGAACATTTGTTCTATATACGAACAAATTTCAAAGAGACAACAGAGAAACCAAGAAAGCGTTGCAATGATCAACAAACTGGCGGACTCGGTGGCCCAGGCCCTTGCGGGGGTAAAGGATGGTGCCACGGTGTTGATAGGCGGGTTCGGCACGGCCGGCATTCCGGGCGAGCTGATCGATGGCCTCATAGCCCAGGGGGCGCGTGACCTCACGGTGGTCAACAACAACGCAGGCAATGCGGACCAGGGCCTGGCCGCGCTGCTCAAGGCCGGGAAGGTGCGCAAGATCATCTGCAGCTTTCCGCGCCAGGTGGACAGCTATGTGTTCGATGACCTGTATCGCAGTGGCAAGCTGGAGCTGGAACTGGTGCCCCAGGGCAATCTGGCCGAGCGCCTGCGCGCTGCGGGCGCGGGCATCGGCGCCTTTTTCTGCCCCACGGCCTATGGCACCGAGCTGGCTGCGGGCAAGGAAACGCGCGAGATCAATGGCAAACACTACGTGCTCGAATACCCCATCCATGGCGATGTGGCCCTGGTCAAGGCCGAGAAGGGCGACCGCTGGGGCAACCTCACCTACCGCATGTCGGCGCGCAACTTTGGCCCCGTGATGGCCATGGCTGCCAAGACCACGATTGCCACCGTGCACGAGGTGGTGGAGCTGGGCGCGCTGGACCCGGAAGCCATCGTCACCCCGGGCATCTATGTGACGCACGTGGTGAAGATCGACCGCACGGCCACGCAGGCGGGCGGATTCAAGAAATCCGCGTGATATCGCCCCCAAGCGCAGAAAGAACAAGCATGAGCAGCTATCAAAAGCGTAGTAAAGACGAGCTGGCGAAACGCGTGGCGCAAGACATCCACGATGGTGCCTACGTCAACCTGGGCATCGGCCAGCCGACCCTGGTGGCCAACCACATCCCGGCAGGCCGCGAGGTCATCCTGCAAAGCGAAAACGGCATCCTGGGCATGGGCCCTGCGCCCGCTGCAGGGCTGGAGGACTACGACCTGATCAACGCGGGCAAGCAGCCCGTCACGCTGCTGCCCGGCGGCGCGTACTTCCACCACGCCGACAGCTTCGCGATGATGCGCGGCGGCCACCTCGACATCTGCGTGTTGGGCGCGTTCCAGGTGTCGGCCACGGGCGACCTTGCCAACTGGAGCACGGGCGAGCCCGGCGCCATCCCCGCCGTGGGCGGCGCGATGGACCTGGCCATTGGTGCCAAGCAGACCTGGGTGATGATGGACCTGCTGACCAAGCAGGGCGCCAGCAAGATCGTGACGCAATGCACCTACCCGCTCACCGGTGTCGCGTGCGTGAAGCGCATCTACACCGATCTGTGCACACTGGCCTGCACGCCCACAGGGCTGCAGCTCATCGACACCGTGCCTGGCCTGTCGCACGCTGAGCTGGAGCAGCTGGTGGGCCTACCCATCCGCCCTGCCGCCTGAACGAATCCACCCCCAAGCAACGAGGAGACAAAACCATGAGCACACAACGCCAAGCCTTCATCTGCGACGCCATCCGCACCCCCTTTGGCCGCTACGGCGGCGCGCTCTCCAGCGTGCGCACCGACGACCTGGGTGCCATCCCCATCAAGGCGCTGATGGAGCGCAACCCCGGCGTGGACTGGGCGGCCGTGACCGACGTGCTTTACGGCTGCGCCAACCAGGCCGGTGAAGACAACCGCAACGTGGCCCACATGAGCAGCCTGCTGGCGGGCCTGCCCATCGAAGTGGCCGGCGCCACCATCAACCGCCTGTGCGGTTCGGGGCTCGATGCCGTGGGCACCGCAGCGCGCGCCATCAAAGCGGGCGAGGCAGGTCTGATGATTGCGGGCGGTGTGGAGAGCATGAGCCGCGCGCCCTTTGTCATGCCCAAGGCCGAGAGCGCCTTCAGCCGCAACAACGCGGTGTATGACACCACCATCGGTTGGCGCTTTGTCAACAAGCTGATGAAGGAAAAGTACGGTGTGGACTCCATGCCAGAAACCGCAGAGAACGTGGCCACCGACTTCAAGATTGAGCGCGAAGCCCAGGACCAGATGGCCCTGCGCAGCCAGCTCAACGCCGTGGCCGCCATCAAGGCCGGCCATCTGGCGCGCGAGATCGTGCCGGTGCACATCCCGCAAAAGAAGGGCGATGCGATCATCGTGAGCCAGGACGAGCACCCGCGTGAGACCAGCATCGAAGCGCTGGCCAAGCTCAAGGGTGTGGTGCGGCCCGATGGCACGGTCACGGCGGGCAATGCGTCGGGTGTGAACGACGGCGCCTGCGCGCTGCTGCTGGCCGATGAAGCCCGCGCTGCCAAATATGGCCTCAAGCCCCGTGCCCGTGTGGTGGGTATGGCCGTGGCCGGTGTGGCGCCGCGCATCATGGGCTTTGGCCCCACGCCTGCCACCCTGAAGGTGCTGGCGCAGACGGGCCTGACCATCGACCACCTGGACGTGATCGAACTGAACGAAGCCTTTGCCGCGCAAGGCCTGGCCGTGCTGCGCGCGCTGGGCCTCAAGGACGACGATGCCCGCGTGAACGCCTGGGGCGGCGCCATCGCGCTGGGCCACCCGCTGGGCGCCAGCGGCGCGCGCCTGGTCACCACCGCCGTCAACCGCTTGCACGAACACGCCGGGAAGTACGCGCTGTGCACCATGTGCATCGGCGTGGGCCAGGGCATTGCCGTGATCCTGGAGCGCGTGTGACCGTGATTGAGCGCAACCCGACACCGGTCACTGTCATCACGGGTGCCAGCAACGGCATCGGCCGCGCGATTGCCGAAGCCGTTCTGTCCCAGGGCCACGCCGTGGTCAACCTGGACTACGTGCTGCCCACCTGGAGCCACCCGCAACTCACCTCGTACCAGGGCGACCTGACCCATGAAGCCTCGACCCGCGAACGCGCGGCCGAGATCGCGGCCAAGCACAACGTCACCGCACTGGTGAACAACGCGGGCGCCACGCGCCCTGGCACCATCGACACGGCGACCACAGCCCAACTGGATGACGTGGTAGGGCTGCACCTGCGTGCACCCATGCTGCTGGTGCAGGCCTTTTTGCCCACGCTGCGCGGCAGCGGGCAGGGCCGCATCGTCAACATGTCGTCGCGCGCCGCTTTGGGCAAGGGCGAGCGCATCGTCTACTCCGCCACCAAGGCTGGAATGATCGGCATGACACGCACGCTGGCCATGGAGCTGGGGCGTGACGGCATCACCGTCAACGCCATCGGCCCTGGGCCCATCGCCACCGAACTCTTCCGCCAGAGCAACCCCGACGGTGCGCCGCAAACGCAGCGCATCCTGAACAGCATCGCCGTGGGCCGCATGGGCACGCCCGATGACGTGGCGCGCGCAGCGCTGTTTTTCCTCTCGCCCGACAACGGTTTCGTGACCGGGCAGGTGTTGTACGTGTGCGGAGGCACCACGCTGGGAGTGGCGCCTGTCTAGCAACCTGAACTGATCTTCCTTGCCGCCCCGCAAGGGGCACCCCCCGTTCTCGTCCGGAGGCCTCGGCGCCCGGTTGAGGCCACGGCGCGGCCAGACGCGGGCCCACGCGGCGCTGGTGGCACCGACCCATTCATTCATCCACCTTCTTGAAGGAGACAAACCATGACCCGTTCCATCCACGCCACCCGCCGCTTCGCGCTGTCGGCCGCTGCAGTCACCGCCCTCGCTGGTATCGGCCTGCTGGGCAGCAGTACTGCGCTCGCCCAGGCTTATCCGAACAAGCCCGTCACCATCGTCGTGCCCTTTGCAGCAGGTGGCACCACCGACATCCTGGCCCGCATCATCGGCCAGGCGCTGACCACGGAGCTCGGCCAGTCCGTCATCGTGGACAACCGTGCGGGCGCGGGCGGCAACATCGGCGGTGCCATGGCGGCCAAGGCCCCGGCAGATGGCTACACACTCTTCATGGGCACGGTGGGCACGCACGCCATCAACGCCAGCCTGTACAAGAAGATGCCGTTCGACCCCATCAAGGACTTTGCACCGCTCACGCGCGTGGCCAATGTGCCCAACCTGCTGGTGGCCAACCCGGCACAGCCCTACAAGACGGTGAAGGAGCTGATCGCCTACGCGAAGGCCAACCCCGGCAAGGTCAACTTCGGCTCTTCGGGCAACGGCAGCTCCATCCACCTGTCGGGCGAGCTGTTCAAGAGCCTCGCCAAGGTGGACATGGTGCACGTGCCCTACAAGGGCAGCGCACCGGCCGTGACCGACCTGCTGGGCAACCAGATCGGCATCATGTTCGACAACATGCCCTCGGCCATTCAACACGTGCGCAGTGGCAAGCTGGTGCCGATTGCCGTGACCACGGCCAAGCGGTCGCCCGAGCTGCCCAATGTGCCGACCATCGCCGAAGCCGGCGTGCCCGGCTATGAAGCCACCTCGTGGTTTGGCATGTTTGCGCCCGCCGGCACGCCTGCGCCGGTTCTGGCCAAGCTCAATACCGCACTGGTGAAGGTGCTGAACCAGGCTGAGGTGAAGAAGAAGATCAACGAGCAGGGTGCCGAGACGTACAGCGAAACGCCCGAGCAGTTTGCTGCCTTCATCCAGGCCGAGTCCGTCAAGTGGGGCAAGGTCGTGAAGGAGTCTGGGGCGAGCCTGGACTAAGCGCTACCAAGATTTTTTGTAGCTACCAGATTGATAGCTGCTACCGCTCATGCATCGGGCGGTAGCAGCTATTTTTGTTTCACATTCGGGTCGGCGGGATCACTGCACCCGGTACACACGCCCCGTCTGCGCGCCTTCCACGCTGCGCTGGTAGGCCAGCGCCACGCGTGCGGCGGGCACCGGCTCGAACCCCGGGAAGAATGGCCCGTAGCTGCCCATCGACTCGGTCAGCACCGTGGGGCTGATGGCGTTGATGCGCAGGCCGCGTGGCAGCTCGATGGCGGCTGCAGCCACAAAGCCTTCGATGGCCGCGTTCACGGCCGTGGCGCTGGCGCCGTTGCGGATGGGCTCAATCGACAGGATGCCCGCCGTCAGCGTGATGGAGCCGCCATCGTTCAGATACTTCTGGCCTACCAGCGCCAGCTGCACCTGGCCCAGCAATTTGTCCTGCAGGCCCAGATTGAACTGCTCGGCCGTCATTTCCGCCAGCGGGCCAAAGTGCAGGTTGCCTGCGGTGCTCACGATGGCATCGACTTTGCCCACCGCCTCGAACAGTTGTGCAACCGCGCCTGGCTGCGAGAAGTCAGCACGGTGCGTGCCGCTGCTGCGGCCCACGGTGATCACGTCGTGGCGCGCGCCCAGGTTGGTCAGCACGGCCTGGCCGATGGTGCCGCTGGCGCCGATGAGAAGAATCTTGGACATGGTGTTTTCCTTGGGTGTCAAAAAGGGTTGATGAGGAACTGACAGCCCGATTCTTTTGCTAATCAATCGGAACATAAAGTACCTGCAAGTTATGCTTGTGCTAACCTTTGATTAGGAATTGAGGGAATTGCCGTGGACAAGCTGCGCAATATGGAAGTCATGGTGGCCGTGGTGGAGGCTGGCAGCTTTGCCGCTGCCGCGCGCCAGCTGCAGATCTCCGCCGTGATGGTGGGCAAGCACATCCAGCAGCTGGAGACCCACCTGGGCGCGCGCCTGTTCCAGCGCAGCACTCGCCAGAACAGCCTGACCGAGGTGGGCGCCGCGTTCTACGACGACAGCAAACGCGTGCTGGAGCAGGTGCGCTGGGCCGAGTCCGCCGTGGAGCGCAGCCGCGCCGTGCCGCAGGGTCTGCTGCGGGTGAGCGCGCCCTTCACGCTGGGCAACCACGTGATCGCGCCGCTGGTGGCCGACTTTCTGCAGCGCCACGACCAGGTGCGTGTGGACCTGCAGCTCACCGACAGCGTGGTGGACCTGGCAGGCGAGGGCTTTGACGTGGCCGTGCGCATTGGCCAGGTGGTGAACGAGGGCCTGGTGGCGCGCCCGCTGCGCCCCTACCGCATGGTGATTGCTGCCGCACCCGCGTACCTGCAGCGCCACGGCACGCCCGAACGCGCGGCCGACCTGGCGCGGCACCAATGCCTGAGCCACTCGGTGTGGCAGCGCCGGGTGGAATGGACGCTGCGCGACGGCAAGGAGGAGTTCTTCTGGCCTGAGAACGCGCGCTTTGTGTGCAACCAGGGCGACGGCCTGCGCCAGGCTGCGCTGCGCGGCCTGGGCCTCATCATGCAGCCCGAAGTGCTATTGGCCGACGACCTGGCCAGCGGTGCGCTGGTGCCGGTGATGCAGCACTGCCTGCCCGTGCCGCGCCCGGTGTACTTGGTCTATGCGCCCGACCGGCGGCAACTGCCCAAGCTGGCGCGGTTTGTGGAGTTTGTGGTGACTGCGCTGGGCACCGCCTGAGCGGTGCGGTTCAGGTTTGGACTACTGTGGCCTGCGGCCCAGGGCCGCTCACTCCACCGCGTTGCTGGGCACTTCAGGCCCGATCTTGAACACCCCGCTCACCCGCGCACAGGGTACGCCGTCGGCGGTGACCAGGCCCTGCGCAAACACCAGCGAGCGTGTGATGCGCAGCGGCTCGGCCTCGCCCTCCACCCAGGCGCCCAGCGGGGCTGGGGCCAGGTAGTCAATCTGCAGGCTGATGGTGGGCAGGAAGCGGTTTGACACCTGGTCGCTTTTGCGGTGCACCGACAGGGGCACCAGCATGTCGCAAAAGGTGGCCATCATGCCGCCGTGCAGGTTGCCCATGGGGTTGGTGTGGCGCGGCTCCACGCGAAAGCCGAACTTCACCACTTTGCCCTGGTGCAGCACATACAGCGGTCCGTTGTGCTGGATGTAAGGGCCGCCCGCCACCAGCGGGGCAAAGCCCTCGGGAAGGGGGGCAGTGGTGGCGTTCTCGGGGGCGTGGGTCATCAGCGGGCTTCCTTTTCAATGTCGTTGGCAAAACTGGCGTCCTGCAGACTGCTGCGGGTGGCGTCGCCCTGCAGCCAGCCGCTGTACACCGTGCGAAAGTCCGCCACGATCTGTGCGAGCGGCAGGTCGTCAAACGCGCCGCGCTGGTGCACGTATTCCATATGGCGTGCGCCCGACTTGTCGAACGGGTGGTAGATGGAATCGTTCTCGCCGTCAAACTCCAGCGGCAGCAGGCCAAAGCGCTCGCACAGCTCGATGTTGAAGGCCGGTGTGGCCTTGCGCCAGGCGCCATCGAGCCAGATGTCGGTGTAGCCGTGCCAGATGAAGAGGTCGGTCTTCATGGTCTCGCGCATGCGCTCGGTGCTGAGGTGGTTGCGCACGTCGGCAAAGCCCATGCGCGCGGGGATGCCCGCTGCGCGGCACACAGCGGTGAGCAGCGCGGCCTTGGGCACGCACCAGCCGTAGCCGTTGGCCAGCACGGTGCTGGCCGTCATGCCCTGGGGCGACAGGTCGATGCGGTAGGGGTCGTAGCGGAAACCATCGCGCACGGCCAGGTACAGGGCCACGGCACGCTCGCGGTCGGTGGCGCCACGCGCATGTTCGGCGGCAAAGGCCGTCACAGCAGGGGCGTCGCTGTCGATGAGGGCCGTGGCGCGCAGGTGGGCGGGCGTGGGTGCGGTGGTCATTGTTGTGTGTCTCCTGCAGTCGGACGGAGGCCAGTGTGCGGGCCTCGGGCACCCGATGCTGTCACAGGTGCGCCAGCCTTGCTGCGCCAGGGCTGGATGCCTTGGTCACACCCGCCATGCGGGCAGCTCCCAGTTGCGCCACACCGCCAGCCCGCGCAGCCCGGCGGTGAGCAGCACGCAGACCACCAGCGGCGCCCAGTCGGGAGCCTGCATCTGGCGCAGGGCCACGTCGGCCCAGCCGCCAGCAAACGCGCACAGCGCATAGGGCCGGTGGTCGCTGAAGGCCTGGGGCACCTCGTTGCACAGCACGTCGCGCAGCACACCGCCAAACACGCCGGTGGTCACGCCCATCATCACGCTGATGATGGGCGGCATGCCAATGGCGGTGGCAATGTCCACGCCCACAGCGGCAAACAGGCCCAGGCCGATGGCGTCGGGCAGCAGCATGGCGCGCTCGGTGGGCTCAAAGTGCCGCTGGCGCATGAACAGCATGGCGCCGATGCACAGCGCCAGAATGCCCCACACAAACTCGGTGTGGCGAATCCAGAAAAAGGGCCGCTGGTCCAGCAGCAAATCGCGCAGCGTGCCCCCGCCAAACGCGGCCACGAAGGCCACCACACACACGCCCACGGCATCCAGCCGCTTGCGCGCGGCGGCCATCACGCCCGACAGTGCGAAAGCCACGGTGGCGGCCACTTCCAGCACAAAGCGCAGGGTGTGCACCCAGGGGGCGTTGATGATCAGTGAATCCATGGCGACGATTGTGCCGTGGCCGCTGGCGATTCCATGGGGGGGTAATTGCTATATATTTGATAGCTACTGAGGCTTGAATCAGTAGCGCTTGAGCGAATTTTGAGCAAAAAATGTGCAGATGGGCGTTGTGTATGCCCGGTGGGCTCCGTCAGGTCCCGGTGCAGCACTCGCCTGCGTCCACTCAGCGCAGCAGGCCCTCGCCCAATGCGCAGGCCACCAGCGCCAGCACACATCCGCCCAGGCCCAGTCCCCCCAGCCGCAGTGCCCAGCGCTGGCTGGCCTGGGGCCACAGGTTCATGGCCAGCACCAGCAACCAGCCCAGCACCATCCATGCGGCCAGCACCAGGGCCACACCGGCGACCCAGCCAGCAGCCAGGCTGGCGGTGGTGGTCTGCAACAGCAAGGTGCCCAGCGCCACCGCCTTGGCGCGCCATCGCGCCGCCCCCGTGGGTGTGTCATCGCCCCACGCACGGGTGGGCACTGTGCGGGCCCAGCAGGCCAGTGCCACCAGCGAGGCCAACGCGGCGGCAATGCCCAGCAGTTCGTTCATGCGGTCTCCGAGGGCTGTGGGTGGCGCGGGGTGTGACGGGTGCGGCTGCGATGGCCCAGGCCCCGGGCCCCCAGCCGGTTGTGCAGCGGTCGCACGCTGCTGCAGGCTGCTGCCGTGCACAGCATGGCGGCCACCCAGCCTTGCTGCAGCCCGGCCTTGGCTGCCAGGCCGGCACAGGCCAGCCCTGCCAGCAGCCACAGCAGGGCGCTGGTGCGGGGCGCCCAGGTGCGCACCGTGGCCGCAGGCAACCCGACAAAAAAGGACAGCAGCAGGCCCAGCATGCCGGCCGATCGAGCGGGCTCAACCGCCACGATGTGCGCCAGACGGAATGACTCCGCCGCCAGCGCCGCGCAAAGCCAGAAGGGCAGGTGCGCCAGCTGTGCCAATGGCCAGGGGCGGCCCGTGTGGGACACCACATGCCGTGGTGCCGCCGGGGTGACAGCAATGGACGGGCGACTCCCCCGGCGCCGATGAGCCTGCTGCACCCGCTGCGGGCCCATGAACGCAGCCACGCCCGCGCATACCAGACCCGTGGCCACAAGGCCCAGGGCCATGGCAGGTGCCCGGGCGCTACCGAGTGCCAGGCCGGTGAGCGCCGCCACGGCCAACAGTGCCCCGGTGCTGCCCAGCGCTACCCGCCACAGCGCCAGCGTGCGCAGCGCCCACGCGGCCAGGGTCGACATCAGCAGCCACACGGCAATGAGCACCCACACCGTCCACACGGGCCGCTGCGCCAGCGGGGCCAAGCCCGCAGGTCCCCACAGGTGTACGAACACCGCCACGAGGAGCGCGGCGGGCACGGTGGCATGCAGGGCCAGAAAGAAACGTTGCATGGTGGGTGGGTGTGGTGTGGAAGGGGGGGCTGGTGCCCGTCAGCCCGCCGCGATGGCGTTGCCTGCGGACGCCGGATGTGCCGCGTCGGCCTCGCGCCTGCGCTGCTGGCGCGCATCCAGCCAGATCAGCGTGCCCGAGATCGACAAAAACGCCGGGGTCATGCCCAGAAAAAAATACAGCCACTTGAGCGTCAGCCCGCCAAAGTCGCCAAAGTGCAGCGGCTCCATCAGGCTGTTGACCAGCGACCAGAAGCCCGCCGTGCGTGGGTCGTGCACCTTCTTGGGAACGCCCGTGACGGCATGGATGTCCACCCGCGCGGTGCTGGCCAGGTGGCCGCTCAAGTTGCCGGTGAAACCCGCCTCGGCGGTGCCTGTGCCCCAGCGGCGCAGCGACACATAGCGCGCCTCCAGCCCCGGCACGGCCTGCTGTGCGGTGGCATACATCGCATCCAGCGACTGCATGTGCGCGGGCTCGCTGCCCTCGGCCTTGCGCGCGGGCTTGTCGGCAGTCAACGTGGCGGGGGTGGTGATGAACTTGTAGCCCTGCTCGAACAGCGGCGCCAGGCCCATCCACGCGCCGGTGGTGGCGATCAGGATGTGAAAGCCCAGCCCCCAGATGCCTGCGGACTTGTGCAGGTCCGACATCACCACGCGAAAGCTGCGGCCCCAGCGCTGGGTGAACAGCTCGGCCAGGATCTTGCGGTGGATGACGATGCCGGTGGCAATCAGCACCAGCATCGCCGCGCCGAGGAACCCCACGATCCAGCGCGGCCCGAAGAACAAAAACACATGCAGCATGCGCAGGTACTGGCCGAGCTGGCTGTCCACCGGGCCCACCACCGTGCCGGTGTCGGAGCGCAAGGCCACCTTGGTGCGGATGTTGGCAGGCGCGCCGCGCTCGCGCACGAACGCGAAGTAGCTGGGGTTGACGGCATCGGGCAGCGCAATGGTTTCCACCGTCGCGCCCGGGTAGCGGGTCTGCAGCTGCGTGAGCACCGCGTCGAGCGAGGCCGGTTTTTCAGAGCGTGGCAGCTTGGCCAGTGAAGGGTTGGCCCAGAGGTCGATCTCGTTCTTGAACACCACCACCGAGCCCGAGAAACACACGATGAACAGCAGCAGCCCCGTGACGATGCCGGCCCAGGAATGCAGGGTGAAGAGGCGGTTGAGCGTGCGCTGGCTGGTCATGGCGTGTGGGCGGCAGGGTGGGGGCGCTGCGTCAGAAGAAGTACGTCACACCCAGGCTGAAGCTGCGGGGTAATGCAGGCGAGACCACGTTGGCGTTGATCGCGCCGTCGTAGTACGCCTTGTTGAACACGTTCTTCACGCCCGCCGTCACGCGGTAGTTCTCGCCCATGTAGCTGACGGACGCATCGGCCACAAAGTACGACGGCAGCGTGAAGGGGTACGAGCCGATCTGCTCGCTCACATAACGTCCGCCCAGGCCCAGCGTCACCCGCTGGTACTGCGGCAGTTTGTAGGTGGCCCAGGCCGTGAGCGTGTGGCGCGGCGTGAGGTTGAGCGGCAGGCCCACAATCGCCGCGTTGTTATCGCGCGTGACCTTGCTTTGTGTGTAGGTGTAGGCGCTGGTGATCTTCCAGCCGTTCTTCAGGTCGGCGCCCAGCTCCAGCTCCAGCCCGCGCGCGCGCTGCTCGCCGGTCTGTACGCTGAAGCCCGTGTTCACCGGGTCGGCGGTGGTCACGTTCTGGCGCACCAGGTCGAACACGGCGATCGCGCCGGTGATCTGGCCACCGGGGGCCTCGTACTTCACGCCCGCCTCCCACTGCTTGCCGGTTTCGGGCACGAAGTTCGATCCGCCAAACGTCAGGCCCGACTGGGGCAGGAAGGACTCGCCATAGCTGCCATACGCGGCCCAGCCCGGCTTGAACTCGTACACCAGGCCGGCCGACAACGTGGTGGCGTTGTCCTTCTGGCGCGTCTGCGTGTTGGCCACGCGGTTGTTGGTGTCGTTGGTGGACCAGTCGCGGCGCAGGCCCACCAGGGCCGTCCAGCCCTGGCCGAACTTGATCTGGTCCTGCGCGTACAGGCCTGCCACGGTGAGCTTGGAAGGCGCATCGCTGGTCAGCGCCTCGGGGCAGGTGGCCTGCATGCCGTAGACGGGCGCGAACAGGTCCAGCGCTCCGATGCGGCAGGTGCGGCTGGCCAGCAGGCTGGTGCCGCTGCGCACATCCAGGCCCGTCACCAGCTGGTGCTTTACGCCCAGCGCCTCGAAACGTGACAGCAGCGAGGTGTCGGTGGCCAGCAGGTCGTAGTCCATGTACTGGCGCGAGGCCTGGCGGTTCTGCAGCCGCTGGTTGGCCTGCAATGCCTGGTTGGAGACGAAGTTGCCCGTGCCCTTCTCGGTCTCGTAGCGCACGTTCTGGCGGAAGGTCATGGCATCCGACAGGCGATGCTCCAGCGCATAGCCCACCGTGGTGCTTTCCACGTCATACACACCGAAGCTCGGGTCGCCCGTGAACATCGTGCGTGACAACGTGCCATTGCGGTTGGGCAGCACCGTGCCGTACGGCGTGATGCCCTGCTGGCGCATCCACTCGCTCTGGCTGTAGGTGGCAAACAGCACCAGGTCGGTCTGCGCACCCAGGTCGATGGACAGGGAGGGCGCAAACCACCGGTCCTTGCGGTAGACGAACTGCGTGGGGTCGTCGGCGTCGGACACCTGCGCATTGATGCGCAGCGCCGTCTTGCCGGATTCGGACAGCGGCCGGTTGATGTCGGCCTGCAGCGTGCGCTGACCAAAGCTACCTACTTCCACACCCACCTCGTTGATCGCCTCCTTCTTGGGCCGCTTGCTCACCGCATTGACGATGCCGCCCGGCTGCACCTGCCCGTAGAGCACCGAGGCCGAGCCCTTGAGCACCTCGAAGCGCTCGTAGCCATAAGGCTGCAGCTTGGCCCACATGCCCGGGCTTTGCACCAGGCCATCGACCAGGATGGACTCGGTGGAGCGAAAGCCCCGGATATTCAGATCGTCAAACCCCCGGCGCCCAAAGTTGACCGGGCTGACCCCCGCCACCGTCTGCAGCGCTTGCTGCACGTTGGTGATCTGCCGCGACTCCATCTGCTCGCGCGTGACCACGCTGACGGACTGCGGCGTCTCCAGCCGCCGCATGGGCGCCTTGCTGGCGGTTTGGGCCTCCACGGGTGCAAAGCCCATGTCTTTTTCGGTGCTGGCGTTGATGCGGACTTCTTGGAGCTGGGGGGCGGTGGCGCTGTGGGCAGAGGCCGCGGCCTCTGCTGCCGGTGCGTCAGCCTGCTGGGCCATTGCGGCCTGGGCCAGGCAGAGGGCAAGGGGTGTCAGGGCGAACAGACGGGCTTGGCAGACCGAAGGAATGGCATGCGCCAAAGTGCGGGCAGCGCTGGACGCCAGGGCTGCGCGAGAGGGCTGGAAAGGCATGGGTGTCCCGTTGGAGAGTGGGCAAAACGCGGAGTGCACTGGCTCGCGTGATGTCCCGGGACGCTGGCTGGCTGAAGGTGATGGATTGTAATGCGAATGATTATCTTTTGCGGCGATGGCGCTGCATTCCTTTGCTCCGGCTTTGGTCGCGTGCGACCGGCCGCCAGCTTTTCTTGGGGATGGCGAATTGGGGCAAACTCCCGGGCTGCTGATCCTTGAGAGGACGTCTGGTGAGACGCTTTGCTGCAGTCCTGGGACTGACCCTTATCCTGGGCCCCTTGCTGTGGGTCACGGCCATGATGCTGTTCCACGACGGCCCTCCACCTGCGTGCAACTTCTACACCGTTCCCGTGACCTTCACCTCCGTGGTGCCCCGGCGGCACCCCCGAGGAGGCAACCGGGTGGGCGTACCAGACGTGCAGTTTTCTTATGTCTTGGAAGGACGGCGGTACACGAGCACGAAGCTCTTTTGTGAATCGCCTGCCAACGCGTCCTACGAGCATGGCCGCATGCGCGAGTTTGTGAAGCAAGCGCCGGGCAGCTCCGACATCGTTGCCTGGGTGCCGAGCGGTGATGCCGGGGCGGGCTGTATTTCATTGAGCCCTGTGTTCGGATACAGCCGGGTCCATGAGGCCGCCCCCCTGTGCCGGCGGTAGCGGGCTGCGTTGAGGGCAAGCACTGAGGCCACAAGGGGCTGCAGCCATGCGTCGATAGCGTTGGCTGCTTTCCTGGGGTGCTGTTGGATGCTATTGAATGAATAGCAATGTGGGCAATAAAGATAAGCGCTAAGGTTTGTTTTTGTCGGAGGTACTGGTGTTCAAGGGGGCGTCCCCGCCAGGGCCACCCTCCGTTGCGCCGTAGCCCGGGTATGCACCAGCGGCCGCACCCAGCGCCGCACTCTCCTGACGCTCCCGCGCCATCTGCTCCGCAAACTGGTTGCGGCCTTCTCGCGCCACGGCGATGAACTTGGCGCGGTCCTTGTGGTGCGGGTACATGCGGTCGGCCAGGGCGATGTTGTGGGTGCGAAAACGCTGGGTGATGGCGGTGGCTTGCGCGGGTGGCAGGCCCATCAGCTCCAGCACGGTGTGGGCGCTTTGCAGGCTGGACTCGAACAGCTCGCGCTGCACCAGGGTCACGCCCAGGTCGCGCAGCTTGTTCCAATGCGTCACATCGCGCGCGCGGGCCACGACCTGCAGGTGCGGGAAGTGTTCGCGCGCCAGCTTGGCGATCTGCAGGGACTGCTCGGCATCGTCCACGGCCACCACCAGGATGCGCGCGTGTTCGGCTCCGGCGATGCGCAGCAGGTCGAGCCGCGTGGCGTCGCCATAGAACACGCGGTAGCCGAAGGTGCGCGCCACCTCCAGCATGTCCACGCTGTGGTCCAGCACGGTGGTGGGGATGCCCTGGGCCAGCAGCACGCGCGAGACGATCTGCCCGTAGCGGCCGAAGCCCGCGATGATGATGGGCGCCTCTTGGGGCTCGGAGATTTCCTCGGCCTGGGGCGTGGCGGTCTTGAGCTGGGCATAGCGGCGCAGCAGCACCCGGTCCAGCAGCACCAGCAACAGCGGGCTGATCAGCATCGACAGCGCCACGGCGCCTATCAGCAGCGAAGCAGTCTCGGCCGGGAACACGTTGGCGCCGGCGGCGGCCTGGAACACCACAAACGCAAACTCGCCGCCCTGGGCCAGCAGCAGGGTGAAGACAGGGCGCTCCTGGTAGGGAATCTCGACCACCTTGGCCAGGGCATAGATGACCACGGCCTTGGCCGCCAGAAAGCCGACCAGGATGGCGGCCATGAGCCCGGGCGAGCGCAGGATCACGCCGAAGTCGATGCTCATGCCCACGGCGATGAAGAACAGCCCGAGCAGCAGGCCCTTGAAGGGCTCGATGTCGGCCTCCAGCTCGCGGCGGTATTCGCTGTCGGCCAGCAGCACGCCGGCGAGGAAGGCGCCCAGCGCCATCGACAGGCCCACCAGCACCATCAGGTAGGCAATGCCCACCACCAGCAGCAGCGCGGCGGCAGTGAAGATCTCGGGGGTGTTGCTCTTGGCGATCCAGCGCAGCACGGGGCGCAGCAGCAGGCGCCCGCCGAGGATGATGGCGGCGATCACGCCGACGATCTTCAGCACCTCCAGCACCATCTCGCCCGGGGTGTGGCCTGCGCCTTCACCGGCGGCCGCGCCCAGTACGGGCAGCAGGGCCAGGATGGGGATGGCCGCCACGTCCTGGAACAGCAGGATCGAGAAGCCGGCCTGGCCGCTTTGTGTGCGCATCAGGTTGCGCTCGGCCAGCGATTGCAGCGCAATGGCGGTGGACGACAGCGCCAGGCCCAGCGCGCCCACCAGGCTCACGCGCCAGGGCAGGCCGGCCAGCGCACCCAGCGCGAACAGCACCGCTGCGCAGCCCAGCACCTGGGCGGTGCCGGTGCCAAAGATGGGGCGGCGCAGCGCCCACAGGCGGCTGGGTTGCAGCTCCAGCCCGACCAGGAACAGCATGAGCACCACGCCGAACTCGGCGAAGTGCAGGATGTCCTGCACGTTGCTCACCAGCCCCAGGCCCCAGGGCCCGATGGCGATGCCCGCTGCCAGGTAGCCAATGATGGCGCCGAGGCCCAGCGCCTTGGCAATGGGCACGGCCAGCACGGCAGCGGTGAGGTACAGGAAACCGTAGGTGAGCCAGGTGGGGGCGTGTTCCATGGATGGGCGTGCGCTTGGGGGTCGTCGTGGGGAGGCAGAACACCGCGCCCCCGAGGAGTGGGGCGGGTGTGGCAGATTCTGGCACCGCTGCAAGGCGTTGGGTTGGGTGCCGTGGGTTGGATCTATGGCGCTATTCATTTGATAGCTATTAAGGCATGATTATCTAGCGCCTGAGCCTGTTTTTATGCCGATCATGGTGCATGGAGCCCTGCGTTGCTAAGATGCGGGCCCTTCTTCGCACACAGGCACGGTGACCCATGGATTTGCAGACTTGGCTGGCTTTTTTTGCGGCGTCGTGCCTGATTGCGGTGTCGCCGGGCTCGGGGGCTGTGTTGTCGATGAGCCATGGTCTGTCGTTCGGTGTGCGCAAGACGGGCGCCACCATCCTGGGCCTGCAGCTGGGCCTGTTGCTGATTTTGCTGATTGCCGGCGCGGGCGTGGGCTCGCTGCTGCTGGCGTCCGAGGTGGCGTTCAGCATCGTCAAGGTGCTGGGCGCGTGTTATCTGATCTATGTGGGCTTCTGCCAATGGCGTGCTGGTGATAAATCGCCGGTACAAGGTGATGAGACCGAGTCGGCGGGCACCTGGCAAAAACGCTGCCTGACCGGCTTTCTGACCAACGCCACCAACCCCAAGGGCATCATCTTCATGGTGGCCGTGCTGCCCCAGTTCATGACCGACACGCGCCCGCTGTGGACGCAGCTGCTGGTGATGGCCGCCACCACGGTGACGGTGGACGTGGTGGTCATGCACGGCTACGCTGCGGGGGCGAGCGCGCTGCGCCGCCTGATGCGCAGTGCGCGGGCCGTGCGGGCGCAGAACCGCGTGTTTGGCGGTTTGCTGATGGCGGTGGGGGCGGGGCTGTTCTTCGTCAAGCGCGGTGGTCAGCACGCCTGAGGCGGCTGTGGCACCGCTAGGGTGTCAGAGGTTGCTTCTTATTTGATAGCTGCTAGCGTATATGAATATTGCGCTTGAGGCTGATTTGGCTTGTATTTTCATGGACCTGCAGATTCCAAGGAGCTTGTCATGCCAGTAGTTGTTGTCGCCAACCCGAAAGGCGGAGTGGGCAAGTCCACGCTGTCCACCAACATCGCGGGCTACTTTGCCAGCCAGGGGCATCCCGTGATTCTGGGCGACACCGACCGGCAGGAGTCCGCCCGGCTGTGGCTGGGCCTGCGCCCGCCCGCTGCGCGCCCCATCGGCAGCTGGGACACCAGCTCGGACGTCATCAGCCGCCCGCCCAAGGGCACTACGCATGCGGTACTCGACACGCCCGCTGGCCTGCACGGCTGGCGCCTGAACGATGTGCTCAAGCTGGCTGACAAAGTCATCGTGCCGCTGCAGCCCAGCGTGTTCGACATCTTTGCCACGCGGGCCTTTCTGGACCAGCTGGCCGAGCACCGCCACGCCGCCGGGGTGCCCGTGGGCATCGTCGGCATGCGGGTGGATGCGCGCACCAAGGCGGCCGAGCAACTGCATCATTTTGTGGACAGCCTGGGGTTTCCGGTGCTGGGCTATCTGCGTGACACGCAGAACTACATCCACCTGGCAGCACACGGCCTCACGCTGTTTGACGTGGCCCCTGGCCGCGTGGCACGCGACCTGGAGCAGTGGCAAGGGATCTGCACGTGGCTCAATTCTTGAAGGACAGCGTGAAGCACGACGTACATCCAATCCCCCGGGAAAACACCTGTCACCCGGCAGACAAGGCGCGCCGGAGCGCAGGGCTACATTGCAACGATGAAAATCTTCCGCTCTTATTCCGAAGTCAGCGCCTGCGTGGGCCAGGAGGTCGCCGTGACCGACTGGATCACCATCACGCAGGAACAGGTCAACCTGTTCGCCCAGGCCACGGGCGATCACCAGTGGATCCATGTGGACCCAGAGCGCGCCAAGGCCGGGCCCTTTGGTGCGCCCATTGCGCACGGGTTTCTCACGCTGTCGCTGATTCCGCAATTCTTCGAGACCGGCCTGACCATCGAGGGTGCGCGCATGGGCGTCAACTACGGGCTGAACAAGGTGCGTTTCACCGCGCCGGTGCCGGTGGGCAGCCGCTTGCGAGCGCGTCTCACGCTGCAGGCTGCCGAGCCCGTGGCGCCCGATGGCATGCAGATGACCTGGCTGGTGACCGTGGAGCGCGAGGGCAGCGACAAGCCGGTGTGCGTGGCCGAATCGCTCGCACGCAACTTCGGCGCCCCGGCCTGAGTCGGGTCGCCACCGGGCAGGAGGTCTGAACCATGGACCGCCTGCAAGCCATGAAGATCTTCGAGCGCGTGGTGGAAGAGGGCGGCTTTGCCGCCGCTGCCCGCGCCATGGACATGTCACCCCCCGTGGTCACCCGCATGGTGGCCGAGCTGGAGCAGCATCTGGGCACGCGCCTGCTGCAACGCACCACCCGCAAGCTGGCGCTGACCGACGCGGGCGAGTCGTACCTGCAGCGGGTGCGCGCCATCCTGCACGAGATCGATGATGCCGAGGCCGCTGCCGCTGCCAGCACGCGAGATTTGCGCGGCACCATCCGCATCGTGGCGGCACCAGTGCTCGCCACCAACTTTCTGGCACCCATGGTGGCGGTGTGGCATGCCTACTACCCCAAGCTCATGCTGGACATCAGCATGGACGCCTATGCCTCCAGCCGAGTGGATGAGTTCGATGTGACCATCATGGTGGCGGGCGAGGACTTTGACGCCAACATCGTCGCGCGCCCCCTGGTGCAGGGGGAGGCGATTGTGGTGGCGTCCCCCGACTACCTGGAGCGCCGGGGCATTCCCCGTGAGCCACAAGACCTGATTCACCACGACTACCTGCGCGATTCGAGCGCGCCCGTGCGCCTGCAGTCAGGGCCCGGCCGCAAGCTGCGCCTGCAGTCGCTGCGGGCAGACGTGCCGGACGAAGAAGTGGACGCGCCGGCGGTGTTGCAGTCCGTCAGCACCGAGCTGCTGATGCGTGCTGCTGTGGACGGGGCGGGCGTGGCTGTCACGTCGCGCCTGCTGGCCGAGGAGCACCTGGCCCGCGGCGAACTGGTCCACATCCTGCCCGGCTGGATCTTTTCGCGTTACACGATCTATGCGGCGCTGCCCTCGGGCCGCATGCTGCCCGCGCGCACGCGGGTGTTTCTGGACTTCCTGACCGAACACGTGCCCCGTGCCATGGCGGAAAAGTCCGGCCAGCTCAGTTGAGCTGCGCGAACCCGCTGATGATCGTGCCCTCGGGCTCGACCATGACCTGCCCGTCGGGCATGGCAAAGCTGTTCTGGCGCCAAGCCTCGAACACGGTCACCGCCACCGCGTTGGACAAATTGAGGCTGCGCTGACCCGGCACCATGGGCAGGCGCAGGCGCTGCGCCGGGGGGAAGCTTTCGCGCAACTCGGGGGGGAGTCCCCGCGTTTCAGCGCCAAACACCATCCAGTCGCCGGGCAGGAAGCACGTGGAGTGCACGGGTTGTGAGCCATGCGTGGTCATCGCAAACATGCGGGTCGGGTCCGGCTGGGTGTCTCGCAGAAAGGCCGTCCAGCCTGCATGGACCTGCACGCTGGCGTATTCGTGGTAGTCCAGCCCTGCACGACGCATCTGGCGGTCTTCCATCGAGAACCCCAGGGGCTCGATCAAGTGCAGCGAACACCCGGTGTTGGCCGCCAGGCGAATCACGTTGCCGGTGTTGGGCGGGATCTCGGGTTCGACGAGGACGATATGGAACATGACCGCCATTGTCATCGTTGGACCTGTGAGTTGAGCAACCGCTCGTAATCAAAAGTATCCCTTTGGTAGGTGTGCACTACCTCCTCGGTTCCTGTTCGCTACCTGTCTGGTGCTTTTCAGTCCAGCTCCGTGCGCGCCAGCACAGCGGCTGTGACGTGCGCGACACCCGCCTCGCGCAGTGCCAACGTAGCAGCATGCAGGGTGGCGCCCGTGGTCATCACGTCGTCGATCAGTACCACCCGCTGGCCGCGCAGGCTGGCTGCGCGGGCGGGTTCAACGGCGAAGGCGCCACGCAGGTTGCGCAGCCGCTGCGCCCGGGGTAGGCCGCTTTGTGCCTCGGTGGCGTGCAGGCGCAACAGCGTGTGGCAGTCCGCTTTGGCACCAGCCAGCTGCCTCGCCAGCAGGGCCGACTGGTTGAAGCCCCGCTCGCGCAGGCGCTCGGTGGACAGGGGAACCGCCAGTACTCGGTCGGCCGCGTCCAGCGCCGGCTCCATCCAGGGCGTGCTGCGCAGGAGGGTGGCCAAGGCCCTGGCCCACCCCGGATCGCCGCGAAACTTGAACTGCGCCAGGGCGTCGGCCCAGGGGTAAGCGTAGTCCACGGCGGCAATGCAGGCGTCGAAGCTGGGCGGGTTCTGCAGGCAGGCGCCGCACACAGCAATCCCTGCGGGCACCCGCAGGGCGCAGCGCTGGCAACGCGTGGCAGGCTGGGCAAACCGCATCAAACACGCATTGCAGACACGCTGCGACGGCCAGGCGTGGCACACGGCGCACTGGCTGGGCACTTTGTCCACCCAGGCGTGGAGGCGGCGTGAAATCCCTGGCAAACCCAAAAAGAGCATGAATCAATATACTCGCGCGTCCTTCTGTACCGCCCATGTCCTCCGAGCGTCCCCCCACCATTGATCCTGTTGCCGCCGCCCGCTGGCATGCCGCAGCGCCGGCTGCGTCCCCCTGGCTGCACGAAGAAGTGGCGCGCCGCATGGAGGACCGACTGCAGTGGATTCGCCAGGCCCCAGAGTCCTGGTGCCACTGGGACCCAGTGCGTGGCGGTTTGCAGGCGCATGCCCTGGTGAGTGCTCGCTACCCGCAGGCGCGCTGCCAGGTGTACGAGACCAGCGCGCATTGCGAACCCGTTGCGAGGCAGGCATTGTCCAAGCCCTGGTGGAACCCCGCCCGCTGGGGGGCTGGGGCCCTGCAAATGGGGCCGCCGGCCGATGCCAGTGTGCAGATGTTGTGGTCCAACATGGCGCTGCACATGGCGGCCGACCCGCAAGACCTGATTGGCCGCTGGCACCGCGCCCTGGCGGTGGACGGTTATCTGATGTTCTCGTGTCTCGGACCGGACACGCTGCGCGAACTGCATGGCGTGTACGCCGCCTTGGGCTGGCCGCCTGCGGGCCATGCCTTTACCGACATGCACGACTGGGGCGACATGCTGGTGCACGCAGGTTTTGCAGAGCCGGTCATGGACATGGAGCGCATCACGCTCACATTTGCCACTCCCGAGCGGCTGGTTCAGGAGCTGCGCGAGCTGGGTGTCAATTTGCATCCTGATCGCTTTCCCTCATTGCGCGGACGGCGCTGGCGCGACAAGCTCTACGAAGTGCTGTCCGAGCGTCTGGCCGATCTGGGCCAGGATGGTCAGTTGGCACTGACTTTTGAAATCATCTATGGCCATGCCTTCAAGCCTGCACCCCGGGTGCGCGTCAGTTCCAGCAGTGCGGTGTCGCTGCAGGACATGCGCGCCATGTTGCGCAAGGGCGGCACTGAGAACTAACCTGTAACGGCGTGTCAATGACTTGGAACAAGGCACGCTACAATTCTTGGTTATTGAGATTTCGGGCATCTTCCCGCGCAATTTGGCAGGCTGTGCCTGTTGTGCCCAAGGCGCAACGTGTGCTGCAGCCGGCAGTCTTGTGAGCACTCACGGTGACGGGCTTGGTTTTTCGTTTTGCCACGGTGTCGGGTCAGCGCATTGACTGGCGTCTGGTTCGCAATTGTTCGGTCACGCCGACGCAATTGGGCTGGATGTACCTGTCGCTGTGTGTGGTGTCCCTGGGGATCGCGACATTCTTCTGGATGCTCGGCGCCCACCTGGTGATGCCCTTCGCCTGGCTTGAAATCGTGGCAGTAGGGATTGCATTCGCCATGTACGGTCGCCATGCGGCGGATGGCGAGAGGATTTCATTGCAGGGCTCGCGCCTTGTGGTGGAGCTGGAGACAGCAGGCAGGCTGGAGCGCGCGGAGTTTGACCGGAGCCGGGTTCGCGTAGAGCCCAAGACGGGAGACCATTCGCTGATCACGCTGTCTGCGCAGGGCCGTTCGGTGGAGGTGGGGCGCTATGTGCGCCCAGAGCTCCGACCGGCCTTGGCATCGGAGATCCGCATGGCCTTGCGCGCTGCCTGACCCCACGCAGGCGCGCGAAAGGGATTGGTTAAATTGAGGCTTAGAAGTAAGTGAGAACTATGAAGAGCATTTCCAACAAGCTGGCTTCTCTGCTGCTGATTGCCGGTGCATGGGTGGGCTCTGCAGCCCATGCCGTCCAGGACCTGCCTGGCGGCCCTGCAGTCAACCAGCTGAACCTGGCGCCGCCCGTCACCAAGATCGCAGAAGAGCAGCACTTTCTGCACTGGATGATGCTGATCATCTGCACGGTGATCTTTGTTGCAGTGTTCTCCGTGATGTTCTACTCGATCTGGAAGCATCGCCGCTCCAAGGGCGCGAAGGCTGCCAACTTCCACGAGTCGGTGACGGTTGAAGTGGTGTGGACCATTGTTCCGTTCATCATCGTGATCCTGATGGCCTTGCCCGCCACCAAGGTGCTGGTGGCCCAGAAGGACACCACCAACGCCGACCTCACGATCAAGACCACGGGCTACCAGTGGAAGTGGGGCTATGACTACATCACGGGCGAAGGCGAAGGCCTGGCGTTCATCTCCACGCTGGACAGCAGCCACCGCGTGATGTCCGACAGCGGCAACGTCAAGGACGCTCCCGTCAACTACCTGCTCAAGGTGGACAACCCCATGGTGGTGCCGGTCAACAAGAAGATCCGCATCATCACTACGGCCAACGACGTGATCCACGCCTTCATGGTGCCTGCCTTCGGCATCAAGCAGGACGCGATCCCCGGTTTCGTGCGTGACACCTGGTTCCGCGCCGAGAAGATCGGCGACTACTACGGCCAGTGCGCCGAGCTGTGCGGCAAGGAACACGCCTACATGCCCATCCACGTGAAGGTGGTGTCCGCCGAGGACTACACCGCCTGGGTGGCCGAACAAAAGAAGAAGGCCGCAGCCAAGCTGGACGACCCCACGAAGGTGTGGGCACTGGACGACATTCTCAAGCGCGGCGAGAAGGTGTATGCGGCCAACTGCGCCGCCTGCCACCAGGCCAACGGCAAGGGCGCTGGCCCCATCAAGCCCCTCGACGGCGCCGCCGTGGTGCTGGATGCCGATCATGCCAAGCAGATCCAGGTGCTGCTCAAGGGTCAGAACAACGGCGCCATGCCTGCATGGGCACAGCTGAGCGACACCGACATCGCCGCCGTGGTCACCTATACCAAGAACAACTGGTCCAACAAGACCGGCCAGCTGGTGCAGCCAGCTGAAGTTGTGGCCCAGCGTGGCAAGTAATCATCGCCCCATCGTATTGAGGAATTCACCATGAGCGCAGTACTCGACAACCACGGGCACGCTGGCGACCACGCACACGACGGCCACGACCACCATGGCCCCACCGGCTGGCGCCGCTGGGTGTTTGCCACCAACCACAAAGACATCGGTACGCTGTACCTGCTGTTCTCGTTCACCATGCTGATGGTCGGCGGCATCCTGGCCCTGCTGATCCGCGCCGAGCTGTTCCAGCCCGGCCTGCAACTGGTGAACCCCGAGCTGTTCAACCAGCTCACCACCATGCACGGCCTCATCATGGTGTTCGGCGCGATCATGCCGGCCTTCGTGGGCTTTGCGAACTGGATGATCCCGCTGCAGATCGGCGCATCCGACATGGCCTTTGCGCGCATGAACAACTTCAGCTTCTGGCTGATGATTCCTGCCGCGTTGATGCTGGTCAGCTCGTTCTTCATGCCCGGTGGCGCTCCCGCTGCGGGCTGGACACTGTACGCACCGCTGACGCTGCAGATGGGCCCTTCCATGGACGCTGGCATCTTCGCGATGCACATCCTGGGTGCCAGCTCCATCATGGGCTCGATCAACATCATCGTGACCATCCTGAACATGCGTGCCCCCGGCATGACGCTGATGAAGATGCCCATGTTCGCCTGGACCTGGCTCATCACCGCCTACCTGCTGATCGCCGTGATGCCTGTGCTGGCCGGTGCCATCACCATGACGCTGACGGACCGTCACTTCGGCACCAGCTTCTTCAACCCCGCCGGTGGTGGTGACCCGGTGATGTACCAGCACATCTTCTGGTTCTTCGGTCACCCCGAGGTGTACATCATGATCTTGCCGGCCTTCGGCATCATCAGCCAGATCGTTCCCGCGTTCAGCCGCAAGAAGCTGTTTGGCTATGCCTCCATGGTGTACGCCACCTCGTCCATCGCGATCCTGTCGTTCATCGTGTGGGCCCACCACATGTTCACCACCGGCATGCCCGTGACCGGCCAGCTGTTCTTCATGTACGCCACGATGCTGATCTCCGTGCCCACGGCCGTGAAGATCTTCAACTGGATCGCCACCATGTGGCGTGGCTCCATGACGTTTGAAACCCCCATGCTGTTTGCCGTGGGCTTCATCTTCGTGTTCACCATGGGCGGTTTCACCGGCCTGATCCTGGCCATGGCGCCCATCGACATCCAGCTGCAGGACACCTACTACGTGGTGGCTCACTTCCACTACGTGCTGGTGGCAGGTTCGTTGTTCTCCATGTTTGCTGGTGTGTACTACTGGCTGCCCAAGTGGACCGGTGTGATGTATTCCGAAACCCGTGGCCAGATCCATTTCTGGGGTTCGCTGATCACCTTCAACATCACCTTCTTCCCGATGCACTTCCTGGGCCTGGCTGGCATGCCCCGTCGTTATGCCGACTACCCCATGCAGTTTGCTGACTTCAACGCGATTGCCTCGGTGGGTGCGTTTGGCTTCGGTCTGATGCAGGTGTACTTCTTCCTGGCGGTCGTTGTGCCTGCCATGCGTGGCAACGGCGCCAAGGCCCCCGCCAAGCCATGGGACGGTGCCGAGGGCCTGGAGTGGGAAGTTCCTTCCCCCGCGCCTTTCCACACGTTTGAGAATCCTCCCAAACTGGACGCCACTGCAACCCGCGTGATCGGCTGAACACCATGTCCATGACCCCCGAGCAAAAAAAGAGCAACCTGCGGCTGGCGCTGATTCTGGCGTCCGTGGCGGTGGTGTTCTTTGTCGGGTTCATGGTCAAGGTGGTGTTGCTGTCCCGCTGAAGCCACTGGCCCACCCCATGAGCCTGCACCGCGAAAACGCCAAGATGGTCGGCAAGCTGGTCGTGATTGCGGCCGGCATGTTCGCCTTCGGCTACGTGCTGATCCCGATCTACAAGCACATCTGCGAGATGACGGGCATCAACATCCTGTCGCTATCCGAGCGGCAGGTGCCTGGCAACGGTGTGGCTGGCAAGGATGTACGCGTACCCGCCAACACCCAGGTGGACAAGTCGCGCACCATCACCGTGGAGTTCGATGCGAACTCGCGCGGTCCCTGGGACTTCAAGCCGGCGCAGCGTTCCGTGCAGGTGCACCCTGGTGAACTGACGACGGTGATGTACGAGTTCCAGAACGTGCAGAACCGCCGCATGGCCGCTCAGGCCATTCCCAGTTACGCGCCCCGGCAGGCCGCTGCGCATTTCAACAAGCTGGAATGTTTTTGCTTCAATCAGTACACCCTGGAGCCCGGTGAAAAGAAAACTTGGCCCGTGGCGTTCGTGATTGATCCGAAATTGTCCAAAGACGTCACCACGATCACGCTGTCGTACACCTTCTTCGAGGTGGGCGGCAAGACACCGGCAGCTCCCGAATCGACGGCGGCGGTGGTGCTGCCCGCGCCCAGCTCTGTAGGCATGCGAGGAGCCGGGTCATGAGTGCGCCTCTGGAGCCATCGGCAGACGTCAAGCCCTCGCAACGCAAGGGCTCGTTGCTGCGCACAGTGCGTGCAGTGGCATGGTCGCTGATTGGCTTGCGCAAAGGCAGCGAGTACCAGCAAGATGTCGAAAAGCTCAACCCGATTCACATCATCGTGGTGGGATTGATCGCGGTTTTCTTGCTCGTCATTGGTCTGATCGGGCTGGTGAACTGGATTGTGTGAGTGTGTGTTGGCTGGTTCGTGCGAACAAATACTGAAAACAAAGATTTTGAGAATCAGGAGCTGAAATGAGTGCATCAACCCACGGCGGAACCCCGTACTACTATGTGCCCGCCGAGTCCCGCCACCCGGTGATGGCCGCGGCCGGTCTTTTCTTTGTGATCCTCGGCGCAGGCCAGTGGATCAATGGTCACGACTGGGGTAAATATTCTCTGGCCGTGGGGCTGGTGTGGTGGCTGTTCACGCTGTACCAGTGGTTCGGCGACGCGGTGCGTGAGAGCGAAGGTGGCCTGTATGGTCATAAGATCGATCTGTCGTACCGCTGGAGCATGAGCTGGTTCATCTTCTCCGAGGTGATGTTCTTCGGCGCGTTCTTCACAGCCCTGTGGTGGGCACGCTCGCACTCGGTGCCTGCATTGGGCAGCCTGGACAATGCGCTGCTCTGGCCCGATTTCAAGGCCGTCTGGCCCAGCCTCGCCGCTGGCGCCACCGCTTCGCCGGCCGGCATCATCGAGCCCTTCCAGACGGTGGGCCCCTTCTGGCTGCCCACGATCAACACGGCGCTGCTGCTGACTTCCGGCGTGACGCTGACCATTGCCCACCACGCCCTGCGTGAAAACCAGCGTGGCAAGACCATCGGCTTCATGTGGGCCACGGTGCTGCTGGGTTTCGTGTTCCTGCTGGTGCAAGGTTATGAGTACTACCACCTGTACACCGACCTGAACCTCAAGCTCAGCTCGGGTGTGTTCGGCTCCACGTTCTTCATGCTTACCGGGTTCCACGGCTTCCACGTGTTCCTGGGCATGCTGATGCTGCTGGTGATCACGCTGCGCTTGCAAAAAGGCCACTTCACGGCCGACAAGCACTTTGGCTTTGAAGGTGCGGCCTGGTACTGGCACTTTGTGGACGTGGTGTGGCTGGGTCTGTACGTGCTGGTCTACTGGATGTAAGTCAGACCCGGACGCCATCAAAAAAAGCGCCTCGCGGCGCTTTTTTTGTTCCACCCTCTGCGTGCTTACCAGTGGTGGCCTGTGATGGGCCCAAGCCCCCCAGGCTGCGGACCAAGCCCTCAGGTCAACGGGTGGCGGGCAGGCCGGTGGGCTGGATATATCCCAGCTGCCAGGCCACCAGAATGCACAAAAACAGCACGATGGACAGCCCGACACGCACGGCCAGCGCTTTGGCCATGTGGTTGCCCTTGCTCTTGTCGTCGCGCCCATTGCGCATCATGAAGAACAGGGCCGATGCCAGGCTGGCCAGAATGGCGAGGAACGCCAGCACTACGAGGTATTTCATGGAGCGCATTATCCTGTGACCCCCCTTCGCCGTCCTGTGGACCTGCGTTTTTGGCTCATTACCCTGGCTGCTGTGGTGGGCATGCTGGCCACCGCCTCTTTGGGGCGCTGGCAATTGTCGCGAGCCGCCCAGAAAGAGTCGCTGCAGGCGATGCTGGATGCGCGCGCCACCTTGCCGGCCATTGATGGACGCACGCTGACAGACCTGACTAACCAGACACCCGAGGCGCAACAGGCCCTCGTACACCGTGCTGTGGTGCTGCAGGGGCGCTGGTTGCCTGAACACACGGTGTATCTGGACAATCGGCAGATGCAGGGGCGCCCTGGGTTTTTTGTGCTCACGCCACTGCAGCTTTCTGGCGGGGGTGCTGGGGTGGTGCTGGTGCAGCGCGGATGGGTGGGGCGCAATTTTCAGGACCGCACCCAGCTGCCTTCCGTGACCACGCCGGCTGACACCGAGGTGCGCGTTCAAGGCCGCGTGGCCCTGGCGCCCTCGCGGCTGTATGAGTTCCAAGGGGGCAATAGCACACAGGGGTCTTCCCGCATCCGGCAAAATCTCGACTTGGCAGCGTTCCGTGCCGAAACCGGTCTGGCGCTCGCCCCCCTTACGGTGTTACAGACAGGCCCGGCAGGCGACGCGGGCGATGGCCTGCAACGCGACTGGCCTGTGGTCGGTGCAGGCGTCGAAAAACACTACGGTTACGCATTTCAATGGTTCGGGCTCTGCGGCCTGATAGCACTCCTTTATGTCTGGTTCCAAATCGTCCGACGGTTCATTCGCCCGCGCAGCCAGCCTGCCGCCTGATTCACAGGCGGGTGCCCGTGCAGAGCACCCGCTGGGGCTGACCGTGCACACCTTGCCCGAGGCGGGGGACGCGGTCGCCACCGTGCAGCGTGCGCGCCATGGGCGCTGGAAGATGCTGGGCGTGCTGCTGATCTGCGCGGCGCCGGTGGTTGCCTCGTACTTCACTTACTACGTGATCCGCCCGGAGGGGCGGCGCAATTACGGCGAGTTGATCAATCCCCAGCGCACGGTGCCTGCGCTCACAGCCTCCACGCTCGATGGGGGACCTGCCCGGCTGGAGGCCCTCAAAGGCCAATGGTTGCTGGTGAGCGTGGCGGGGGGCGACTGTGATCCGGCCTGCCAGAAGCACCTGTACCTGCAGCGCCAGCTGCGCGAGAGCCTTGGCAAGGAAAAGGACCGTGTGGACTGGGTCTGGCTGATCAACGACAACGCTTTGCCTCCGGCCGCCCTCACTCCCGCCCTGCAACAGGCTACCGTGTTGCGGGTGGACCCGGGCGCGCTCAAGGCCTGGCTGGAGCCTGCCCCGGGCCAGCAGCTGGCGGACCACCTCTACGTGGTGGACCCGATGGGCAACTGGATGATGCGTTTTCCGGCCGCCATGGACACCGGTGGCGCCGCCAAGGCCAAGCGTGACCTGGAGCGTCTGCTGCGCGCTTCTTCTTCGTGGGACGAGCCGGGGCGGCCGGTCAAGCCATGACCGATACCCAACCGCTGTACGACCTGGCTCCAGTGCTCGAGCTGATGCTGCTCGGCCTGGTGATCGCCCTGGGGCCGCTGGTCTGGGTGTGGGCGCGTAACCGCCGCAGCTCTCCCATGCGGCGCCTGCAGGCGCTCACGGTGCTCACGCTGTTTCTCACGTTTGATCTGGTGCTGTTTGGCGCTTTCACGCGCCTGACCGACTCGGGCCTCGGTTGTCCCGACTGGCCTGGCTGCTATGGCAGTGCCAGCCCGGTGGGCGCCCGCGCTGAGATTTCAGCCGCCCAGCAGGCCATGCCCACCGGCCCGGTGACCCACGGCAAGGCCTGGATCGAGATGATCCACCGGTATCTCGCCACGGGGGTGGGGGTGCTGATCATTGTCATCACTGTCTCCTCGTGGGTGCAGCTGCGGCGCGCCCAGCGCGATGGCGGGCAGGCGCCTCCGCTCAGTCCCTGGTGGCCTACGGTGACCTTGTTGTGGGTGTGCCTGCAGGGTGCGTTTGGCGCGCTCACGGTGACCATGAAGCTCTTTCCCGCCATCGTTACCTTGCACCTGATCGGTGGCCTGGTGCTGCTGGCCCTGTTGTGTGTGCAGGCGGTACGACACACCCACAGTGCCCAGGGGCGCTCACCGGTGGCCCTGTCCCCCGCGCTGCGCTGGGGGCTGGTACTGACGGCATTGCTGCTCGCCCTTCAGGTGGTGCTGGGGGGCTGGGTCAGCACCAACTACGCGGTGCTGGCATGCACCACCTTCCCCACCTGCCAAGGCAGCTGGTGGCCCGCTATGGACTTTGCGCAAGGCTTCCAGATCTGGCGCAAGCTGGGCCTGCTGCAAGACGGCAGCCACATCAGCTTTGCAGCGCTCACCGCCATTCACTATGTGCACCGCCTGATGGCCTATGTGGTGCTACTGGCGCTGGGCCTGGTGGCCTGGCGCTTTCACCGCAGTGGCGTGCTGCCCGCGCAGGCGCGGTGGATCGGCGGGCTGGCCTTGCTGCAACTGGTGACGGGTTTGTCCAACGTGGTGCTGGACTGGCCCCTGGTGGCGGCGGTGCTGCATACCGGCGGTGCCGCAGCTTTGGTGGTGGTGTTGACCTGGGCCCTGGTGTCCAGCCGCGCAGCGCCCGCGCCCCGAGAGTTTTCCGCGCCCACGGGCGCATCGAGAGTATCTGCATGAGTGTTGCCCCCTCCGCCGTTGCTGTGCCGCCCTCGCGGTTCCAGCAGTTTTATGCGCTGACCAAGCCCCGCGTGGTACAGCTCATCGTCTTTTGTGCGCTGATCGGCATGGTGCTGGCCGTGCCCGGCCTGCCCAACGCTGCACAACTGGGCCACATGGCGCTGGCCTGCCTGGGCGTGTGGCTGGTGGCGGGTGCTGCAGCCGCGTTCAATTGCATCGTCGAGCAAGGCATTGACGCCAAGATGAAGCGCACCGCATGGAGGCCCACGGCCAAGGGTGAGCTGTCCAACGCGCAGACCCTGCTGTTCTCGGCCGTACTCTGTGCCGCAGGCTCCGTGCTGCTGTATGTCTGGATCAACCCGCTGACCATGTGGCTCACCTTTGCCACCTTTGTGGGTTACGCGGTGGTCTACACCGTGATCCTCAAGCCCTTGACGCCCCAGAACATTGTCATTGGCGGCGCCTCGGGGGCCATGCCGCCGGTGCTGGGTTGGGCGGCCATGACCAACGATGTAGGGCCCGAGGCGCTTATCCTCTTCCTCATCATCTTTTTGTGGACGCCACCGCATTTCTGGGCGTTGGCCTTGTACCGGGTGGAGGACTACCGCAAGTCTGGCCTGCCCATGCTGCCGGTCACGCACGGCAACGAGTTCACGCGGTTGCAGGTGTTCTTGTACACGCTGATCCTGCTGGCCGGGTGCATGATGCCTTTCATCTACGGCATGAGTTCCTGGATTTATCTGGTTGCCGCCGTGCTCCTCAGTCTGGGTTTCTGCGGGTACGCGTTCGCGCTTTGGCGCAATTATTCGGACGCTCTGGCCCGCAAGACCTTCCGCTTCTCCCTTATCCACCTGAGCGTGCTGTTTGCTGCACTGCTAGTGGACCACTATGTGCTGTGATGATCTCCATGCAGAAACGAAAAGCTCTTCAATTGATAGCGGCTGGTGCAATATCCATATGCGCTACAGGCCTCCTGAGTGCGTGTTCCGAGAAAAAGGCCGAATTCCGCGGCGTGGACGTCACCGGCGCTGAGTACGCCCGCGACCTTCCCCTGACAGACCACAACGGCCAGCCACGCCACATCAAGGACTTTGCCGGCAAAGTGGTGGTGGTGTTCTTCGGCTACACCCAGTGCCCCGACGTGTGTCCCACGTCGATGCAGGAGCTGGCCGAGGTCAAGCAGATGCTGGGCAAGGACGCAGGCCGTCTGCAGGGCATTTTTGTGACGGTGGACCCGGAGCGCGACACGCCCGAAGTGCTCAAGGCCTACATGGCCAACTTCGACCCGAGCTTCTTGGCGCTGCATGGCACACCCGAGCAGCTGGCCGCTGTCGCCAAGGACTTCAAGATCTATTACAAGAAAGTCGATGGCAAGACGCCCACCAGCTACACCATGGACCACTCTGCAGGTAGCTACGTGTACGACCCCTCAGGGCGCCTGCGGGTCTACAACCGCTATGGCAGCGGCGCACAGGCCCTGGCGGCCGATGTGAAGGTGTTGTTGGCCGAGGCCGGGGGCTGAGCCCCTCCAGCCCCTGAGTGACCCGGGGCCTGTGCCAGGCCGCCGTTATGCGAGGCACTGTGCGGCCCCGCATGAGCTGATGCTCTTGGGCCTTATTCGGCCTTGATGCCCCGCATCGCAATCACGCCGCCCAGCAGATTGGTGTCGGCCTTGATGCGGTTGGCCAGGCCTTCGGGAGACGAGCCCACCGTCTGCCACCCTTGCTGGAACAGCTTGCTGCGCACGTCTTCGCTGCGGGCGATCTCGCTGATCAGCGCGGCCAGCTTGGCCTGGATGGGCTTGGGCATGGTGGAAGGCGCTGCGAAGGCGTTCCAGATCTCCAGGTTGAAGTTGCTGATGCCTGCCTCGGCCAGGCTCGGCACCTCGGGTGCCAGCGGGCTGCGCCCGGAGGAGGTCACGCCGATCGCGCGCAGCTTGCCCGCACGCACCTGGGCCTGCGCCAGCGCCGGGGGCAGCAGCGCCATCTGCAGCTGGCCGCCCAGCATCGCGTTGGCCACCTGGGGATAGCCAGGGTAGGGCACATGCACGGGGTTGATGTTGCTGCGCGCCTTGAGCAGCTCGGTGCCGATGTGGCCCACCGTGCCCACGCCTGGCGTGCCGTAGCTCCACTTGTCACCACCATTGCGTGCTGCCACGAAGAAGTCGCGGGCATTGCTGTTGGCGGCCACGCCGGGCTGGTTGACGGGTGCAGTCAGGATCAGCGGTGAGGTGCCAATCAGGCTCAGCGGTGCCAGGTCCTTGATCGGGTCATACGGAACCGCCGGGTTCAGCAGCTTGGCAATCGTCATGTTGCCGTTGATCATCAGCCCGATGGTGTGATCGTCACGGGCCTTGGCCACTGCGTCGGCGCCAATGTTGCCGCCTGCGCCCACCTTGTTGTCCACAATCACGGGCTGGCCCAGGGCCTTGGACAAGGGTTCCGAGAACGTCCGTGCCGTCAGGTCTGGCGACGATCCCGCAGGAAAGCCCACGATGATCTTCAGCGGCTTGGTGGGCCAGGCCAGCGGCGCGGGCGCAGTGGCAGCAGCCTTGCCAGCGCTTTGGGCCAAGGCCCAGGGGGACGCGGCAGCCAGCGCGATCAACAGCGAAGCACGGCGGGAAACACGGCCAGGAAAGGCGGGACGTGAGGGCATGGGGTGCAATCTCCTTGAAGAATATTCGGGGGCCCAAACGACGCGGGGCCCCAGAACTGGGGCCCCGCGAGGCAACTTCTGCAGCCGGGGATATTAACCCCGCTGCCCGGACCGGTCAGGCGTATTCGGCCAGGGCCTTTTTCATCTTCTTCATGGCAGCCACTTCGATCTGGCGAATGCGCTCGGCGCTCACGCCGTACACCGCCGCCAGGTCGTGCAGCGTCATGCCGCCGCTGCCGTCGTCATTGACCTTGAGCCAGCGCTCTTCCACGATGCGGCGGCTGCGGTCGTCCAAGCTGGCCAGCGCGTTGGCAATGCCGTCGGTAGCCAGGGCGTCGCGTTGGCGCGACTCGATCATGGCCGTGGGCTCGTGCGATGCATCGGCCAGGTAGGCAATGGGGCCAAACGCCTGCTCGCCATCGTCGGCGGGGGCCGGGTCCAGCAATACGTCGCCACCCGCCATGCGGGTTTCCATTTCGATGACTTCTTCGCGCTTCACATTGAGCTGCGCGGCCACGGCGTCGATCTCATGGTCCGACAGGGTGTCGCGGTGCGTGGCGGCATCGGCGGCCGATGCATCGGCCTTGAAGCCCTGCTTCATGGAGCGCAGGTTGAAGAACAGCTTGCGCTGCGCCTTGGTGGTCGCCACCTTGACCATGCGCCAGTTCTTCAGGATGTATTCGTGGATCTCGGCCTTGATCCAGTGCATGGCGTAGCTCACCAGGCGTACGCCCTGGTCGGGGTCAAAGCGCTTGACAGCCTTCATCAGGCCCACATTGCCTTCCTGGATCAGGTCGCCATGGGGCAGTCCGTAGCCCAGGTACTGGCGTGCAATCGAAACCACGAGGCGCAGGTGCGACATCACCAGCCGGCCGGCGGCGTCCAGATCGTTGTTGTCCTTGAGCTGGCGTGCGTAAGTCTGTTCTTCTTCGTGCGTGAGCAGGGGCAGGCGGTTGACGGCCGAAATGTAGGCGTCCAGATTGCCCAAGGGGGGCACCAGCGCCCAGGGATTGGCGGGCGCCAGAGACATCGTCGCGGTTCCAGATTGAATGTTCATTCCGGGAATCCTTTCCTCTAAGCCATGATATTAGCACTCTCTATGATTGAGTGCTAAGCCCGGAGTTCCCGTCGGGTTGCTCATTGATACCGTTGGAATTTTTTGAGTCAAATTGCCATCAAGCGCTAGTTTTTCATGCCTGCGAAGCTATAAAAATCATAGTAGCGGGCTGTCGCTGCAATATCGTCAGACGGTCAGATCCACCTGCTGCACTGTGCCCACGCTGCCGTTTTCCCGCAGGTAGGCGCTGGTGGAGCGCACGGTGCCCAGGCTGGCGTTGTCGGCGGTGCGCAGGGCAAAAGGGGTGGCGATGGCGTTGGTGGAGAGTGCGCCCACGCCCACGTCGGCCAAGGTGCGCAGGCTGCCGGCGCCCTCGGCGCCATCCGCCGACGGGGTCCATACCTGCAGCTGCTGAAAGACCGGGTCCGCCTCGTCAATCCAGCCGTTGCCGTCGCTGTCATAGGCGGCCAGTTCGGCAAAGCCGTCGCCGGTGCCGGGGCCGAACAGCTCCCGGCCGTTGTCGATGCGGCTGTTGTGGTTCAGGTCCAGGGCCAAGTAGCCCCGGTTGCCTGAGAGCAGGGGCACGTTGTCGGTCTGGCCGTCGCTGTCCAGGTCGAACGCAAAGCGCAGGTCCTGCAACTGCGCGGCCGAGCCGTCGAAGTTGATGACCAGCGGGTCTACCGCCACAGCGTCGCCCAGGCGCAGGCTGAACGATGATTCCTGGCGGTAGCTGCGCTGCATATCCAGCTGCAGGCTAAAGCGGATTTCCCGCCCGTCGGCGGTGCGCACGGTGCCCTGGGCGGCAAACTGGGTGCTTTCGGTTTCTACGACCACTTCGCGCTGCTCCACCAGCAGGCCCCACCCGGCACGGGGACGGCCTGCATCGGCGGTCGGCGTCGTGTCGGGGCGGCTGGCGGGTGGGGAAGGCACGGGTTCCGTCTGGCCGGTGTACACCCGCACCTGCACGCCCGTCATGCGGGCAATCAGGTCGCGGATCATGGCCAGCTGGGGTGTCAGGCCGTCGCTGGGGCTGCTGCCGGGCGCGGCATCTGGGGCATGGTTGGGGTCGATGGCCTCCTGGGCGGCGCGGGCCAGGCGTGCTGTGCTAGAAATTTGTACGGCCGGGGTCGCTCGGGTAAGGCCAGGGGCACTGGTGGGGCGGCGATCGCCGACCCAGGCTTCAAAGTGGCTGCTTTGGGTGTGCACGCGGCTGGCAACGTGCTGGGCCTGCATCTGCAGGGCGGACGATTCAATCTTCATGGGACACCTCCAGGGCTTCCACACAGAGATGTCGACGCCACGGAGAAAGAACTTGAATGTTGCCTTGCCCTCTTTCTGGCTTCCTTTTGCCGGGTACCCGATGGCTGGCGTGGTGGCAGTCTCCGCCCCCCCGCTACACCTGTTGCCGCACCCGGCTTTCAAAGTCTTCGAGCGTCAGTGGGCGGCCAAACAGGTAGCCCTGGAAAGCCTGGCAGCCATGGGCCAAAAGAAACTGGTAGTGGGCGGTGGTCTCCACCCCCTCGGCGATCACGGACAGGCCCAGGCTGCCAGCCAGCGCGATGATGGAGCGGGCGATGGCCGCGTCGCTGGCGTCCAGCAGCACGTCGCGCACAAAGCCCTGGTCGATCTTGATCTGGTCCAGTGGCAGGCGCTTGAGGTAGCTGAGCGACGAGTAGCCCGTGCCAAAGTCGTCCAGCGAAAACCCCAGGCCATGGGCCTTGAGGGCGCGCATGGTGGCGATCACGCTGTCCACGTTGTCCAGCAGCAGGCTTTCGGTCAGCTCTAGCTTGATCTGTGCGGGGTTGGCGCCGGTCTGCTGCACCAGCGCCAGCACCTGGGCCACAAAGTCGTCTTGCAGAAACTGGCGTGCGCTCACGTTGATGGCAAGGCTCAGCTGCGCAAACTGCGGGTCTTGTCGCCAGCGGGCCTGCTGGCGCAGGGCGGTTTCCATGACCCAGTGGCCCAGTGGCAGGATGAGGCCCGATTCTTCCGCCAGCGGGATGAACTCCGACGGCGGCACCATGCCCTGGACCGGATGCTGCCAGCGCACCAGGGCCTCTGCGCCGGTCACGCGCCCCTGGCTGTCCACCTGCGGCTGGTACAGCAGCAGGAACTGCGCGCGCCGCAGGCCGTTGTGCAGCTCGGTTTCCAGCAGGGCGCGGCGGTTCACGGCCTGCTGCATGTCGGGGTCAAAAAAGCGCAGTGTGTTGCGCCCGGCGTCCTTGGCACGGTACATGGCCATGTCGGCCTGCTTGAGCACCTCGTCCACCGAGTCGCGTTGGTGGGTGAGCAGCGTCACGCCGATGCTGGCGGTGAAGTGGTGTTCGTGCCCCGCCAGCTCGTAGGGCTGGCGCAACTGCGCCAGGATCAGCTCGCCTAGCGTGCGCGCCTGGGCGGCGGCCTCGGGGGCGTCGCTGCTCAGGTTCTGCAGCACCACCACAAACTCGTCTCCCCCCAGGCGGGCCACGGTGTCCTGCTCGCGCACGCAGCTGCGCAGGCGCTGGGCAACGTCCTTGAGCAGCAGGTCGCCCACCTCATGGCCCCGGGTGTCGTTCAGGGTCTTGAAGTTGTCCAGGTCCACAAACAGCACCGCCGTGGTCAGGCCCGAGCGCGCACCGTTGACCAGCACCTGCTGCAGCCGGTCCACCAGCAGGCGGCGGTTGGGCAGTTGCGTGAGTGCGTCGTAGAACGCCAGGTAGCGTGCCTCGTCCTCGGCGGCCTTGCGGCCCGAGATGTCGATGTCGATGCAGAACATCTCGGGCGGGTGGCCCGGCACCTGGATGTAGGCGTGGCTGGAGAACACATGCACCGGCGTGCCGTCCTTGCGCTGCAGTTGCAGCTCGCCCGCCGGGATCACCTCGCCGGTGGCGAACATGTGCTGCATGTGTGCCCGCACGCCGTCGCGCATGGGCGGCGGGATGATGAGGTCGAGCAGGTTGCCGCCCAGGGCTTCTTCGGCCGTGTAGCCGTACAGCTGCTCGGACGCCTGGTTCCAGTAGCTGGTGGTGCCGTCCTGCAGGTAGCCTTGCACCGAGATGGACGGAATATTGCGCAGCAGCGAGCGAAAACGCAGCTCGGACTCGCGCAGCGCACTTTCAGCCTGCTTGCGCTTGGTGATGTCGCGGGCGAGGAACACCACAGCCGCCTGGCCACCCACCTGCACGCCCAGGGGCTGGGTGCGTCCTTCAAACTGGCGCAGCCCTGACAGGGTCTGCAGCTCGTATTCCACGCTGTGGGTCTGGCCAGACTGCAGCGTGTCCTGGATGAGCGCCATGAACCGTTCTGCCTGCTCGGCGGGCAGCACATCGTGCAGCCGTTTACCTACCAGCTCGGGGGCGCTGGCGACCAGGGTGGCGTCGTTGGGGGACAGTACCTCCACATACCGGCCCTGGGCATCCAGCACCAGCAGCACATCGGGGATGGCCTGCGTGATGGCATGCAGGCGGGCTGCCGTGCCAGTGAGTGCACGCTCGGTGGCCATGCGTTGCTCCACATCGTGCAGCAGCAGGCCCAGAACCACGGTGGCGGGGGTGAAAGTCAGCAGATAGGGCAGGGCCAGCGTCTGGTTGATGCGCTGCACAGCCTCGGCGGGCAGCAGCTGAAACAGCGCGATAACCGCCGTGTGCAGCAGCAGCCCGAACAGCGCGAGGGGGATGGGCTCCACCCCCAGCCGCCCCCGGGCGCGGCCCTCGCGGTACACCAGCCCCATGGCCGTGCACAGCACGATCACCATCAGCCCCACCTCGGCACCCGCGCCCCCCAGCCACAGGCGCCCGGTGGCCGCCATCAGCGCCGCAATGCCCGCCACCAGCGGGCCGCCAAACAGGCCGGCCATGCTCAGCACCACCGAGCGCGCGTCAAAGATCACGCCCGGCATCAGCACCACCGGGGTGAGCATGCCCACCACGCAGATCCCGCCGAAGATCAGCCCCGAAAAGACCTGGCCCACCCACGGGTGCTGGCGCCAGACGCGGATGTTGAACCCATGCAGAAAGCACAGCGCCAGCAGCAACGCAACGCCTTTGACCAGCTCAATGAACATGGGCCTCCGTGCTTTCCGAGGGGAAAGCCCATGATGGAGGAAACGTTGCGATCCGTAAACGTGTAAATGGCCCCGGATGGGGCCATTGCTCAAAAGGTTGAGGGGAGATCGCGAGGCTCAGCTCAGCAAAGCCTGGGCAAATTCGCGGGCGTTGAAGGTTTCCAGGTCTTCGAGCTTTTCGCCCACACCGATGAAATACACCGGGATGGGGCGTTCCTGCGCGATGGCGGCCAGCACGCCGCCCTTGGCCGTGCCGTCCAGTTTGGTGACGATCAGGCCGGTGAGCTGCAGCGCATCGTCAAACGCGCGCACCTGGGCCAGCGCGTTCTGACCGGTGTTGCCGTCGATCACCAGCAGCACCTCGTGCGGGGCCGTGGCGTCGGCCTTGGTGACCACGCGGCGGATCTTTTTCAGCTCCTCCATCAGGTGCAGCTGTGTGGGCAGGCGGCCGGCGGTGTCCACCAGCACCACATCCTTGCCGCGCGCCTTGCCAGCGGTCACGGCATCAAAGCTCACGGCGGCGGGGTCGCCACCTTCCTGGCTCACGATCTCGACCGTGTTGCGGTCGGCCCACACACCCAGCTGCTCGCGGGCAGCGGCACGGAAGGTGTCGGCGGCGGCCAGCAGCACGGCGGCGCCTTCACCCGCCAGGTGCTTGGTGAGCTTGCCGATGGAGGTGGTCTTGCCCGCGCCGTTCACGCCGGCCACCATGATCACGGTGGGGGTGTGCTCGCCAATCACCAGGGCTTTTTCGAGCGGGCGCAGCAGGTCGGCCAGCGCGTCGGCCAGCAGGCCCTTGACTGCCGCAGGGTCGGTGGTCTTGCTGTCCTTCACGCGGCGCTTGAGGTCCGTCAGCAGGTGCGTGGTGGCTTTCACGCCGGTGTCGGCCATCAGCAGGGCCTCTTCCAGCTCCTCATACAGCGCGTCGTCAATCTGCGTGCCGGTGAAGACGGTGGCAATGCTGCTGCCGGTCTTGCGCAGGCCCGCCTTGAGGCGGTCCAGCCAGCCTTTGCGCTCAGGCGCCGGGGCAGTGGGCGCAGCCGAGGTTGCAGATGCTGCCGCTGGCGCAGCCGGTGGTGTGGCGGGCGTGGGTGGTGCAACCGGCGCAGGTGCAGCAACGGAAATCGGGGGTGCCACGGGGGGCAATGCAGGGCTTGCAACCACTGGAGCAGCGGCGGGCGCTGTGGCTGCCGGTGCTGCAGGGGGCGTCGGTGCGACGGCCGGTGCCACTGGAGGCATCGCCACGGGCGCTGGCGGGGTCACAGTGACGGGCGCTGGTGCTGCGGGGGGCGGCGCAGCGGGCTCAGGGGCTTTGTTGCCAAACGGGTTGCGCAGCCAGCCAAAGCCTGCCGGGGCGGGCGCCGCCACGGGAGCCGGTGTAGCGGGCGCTGGCGGGTTGAGGGTAGCCACGGGCGGCGTGGCGGGCTGGGGGGGCGCTACGGGCGCAACCACGGTGGGCGCCGGTGTGCCTACCGGCTGGGCCGGGGCGGGCACATCGGTGGGGGCGGGCGAAGGAGCGGGCTTTTTCTTGAAAAAACTGAACATTGGCGGGTTCTTAGAATCACCCCATTCTATGAAACGCGCTTTCACCCTACTGGGCCTGCTGGCCTGCCTCTCGTCCGGGGCTGCCTTTGCGGCAACCACCCCGGTGTCTCAACCTTCCACCACGCCGTCCGCCACGGCCTCTGGCGCGCAGCAGTTCACGCTCAAAAACGGCATGCAGCTCATCGTGCAGCCCGACCGCCGCGCCCCGACGGCGGTGCACATGGTCTGGGTGCGTGTGGGCTCGATGGATGAGGTGGACGGCACCTCGGGCGTGGCCCATGCGCTGGAGCACATGATGTTCAAGGGCACCAAGACCCTGCCGCCGGGCGAGTTCTCGCGCCGCGTGGCGGCGCTGGGTGGGCGGGAGAACGCATTCACCAGCCGTGACTACACCGGCTACTACCAGCAGATCCCGTCCAACCGGCTGGAGGACGTGATGAAGCTCGAATCGGACCGGTTTGCCAACAACCACTGGCCCGACGAGGAGTTCAAGAAAGAGATCGAGGTCGTCAAGGAAGAGCGCCGCCTGCGCACCGAAGACCAGCCCCGGGCCGTGTTGGCCGAACAATTGTTTGCCGCCACCTTCAATGCGTCGCCCTACCGCCGCCCCATCGTGGGCTGGATGAGCGACCTGGACGCGATGACGCCCGATGACGTGCGCGCCTTCCACCGCCAGTGGTACACCCCCACCAACGCCGCCGTGGTGGTGGCGGGCGATGTGGATGTGGCCCAGGTGCGTGCGCTGGCCGAAAAGTATTACGGCAGCCTGCCCGTGCACGCGCTGCCCGCGCGCAAACCGCGCACCGAGCCCGAGCAAAAGGGCCTGCGGCGCATCGCCGTCAAGGCCCCGGCAGAGCAGGCCTATGTGGCCCTGGCCTTCCGCGCGCCCAGCCTGGACCGCGTGGACAACCTCACCGACGAAGACCGCGACGCCCTCGCGCTGATGGTGCTGTCGGCCGTGTTCAATGGCTATGACGGTGCCCGGCTGGACCGCGCACTGACCCAGGGGCCCAACCGCGTGGCCGATAGCGCCAGCAGCTCCGCCATGGTCACCGGGCGCGGACCCAGTCTGTTCATGCTCAGCGGCGTGCCCGCTGCGGGCAAGACCGCCCAACAGGTCGAAGACGCGCTGCGGGCCGAGGTGACCCGTGTGGCCAAGGATGGGGTGAGCGAGGCCGAGCTGAACCGCGTGAAGACGCAATGGATCGCCTCTACGGTGTACGAGCGCGACTCGGTGATGAGCCAGGCGCAGGAACTGGGGGGCAACTGGGTGCAGGGCTTTCCGCTGGACGCCAACGAGCGCCTGCTGGCCCTGCTGCGCACCGTGACCCCGGCGCAGGTGCAGGCCGTGGCTGCCAGGTATTTTGGCGACGACCAGCTCACCGTGGCCACGCTGCTGCCCCAGCCCCTGGACGCCCCCCGCGCCCGTCCCCAGCTGCCCCCGGGCGCTGCCATCCGCTGAACCCGCCCTGCGGAAACTGCCCATGATTACTATCAAAAACATAGCTGTCCGTGCTTTATGCACTAGCGCTATCGCCCTTTTTTCCTCCAATTCGGCCTGGGCGCTGCTGCCCATTCAGCACTGGACGGAGCCGGGCGGCGCCAAGGTCTATCTGGTCGAAAGCCCGGTCATCCCCATGGTGGACGTGCAAATCGATTTTGACGCCGGCACGCGCCGCGACCCGGCAGGCCAGTCCGGCCTGGCCAACGCCGTCGCTGCCATGGCCAGCAAGGGCGTGAAGGCTGGGCGCGACGCCAGCACCGAGCCCGCGCTGGACGAAAACGGCCTGGGTGAGGCCTGGGCCGATCTGGGCGCCAGCTTTGAAGCCAATGCCGACAACGACACGCTGCACTACGTGCTGCGCTCGCTGACCGACCCGCCGCTGCTGGAGCGCGCTGCACGGCTGGCAGCCCGCCAGATTGCCGAGCCCACGACGACTGACGACGTCTGGCAACGCGACCGCGCCCGCTGGAGCGCCAGCCTGAAAGAAGCCAACACGCGCCCCGCCACCGTGGCCAACCATGCGTTTGCCGCTGCGGTGTATGGCAGCCACCCCTATGGCGTGCGCACCACCGAAGAGACGTTGGCGCGCATTGGCGTGGCCGACATGCAGGCCTTTCACGCGCAGTACGTGGCCGCCTGCCGCGCCAAGGTCAGCATCGTGGGCGCCGTATCGCGCGCCCAGGCGCAGACGCTGGTGGCTACGCTGCTGTCGCGCCTGCCTGCCAGTGCGGGCTGCGCACCGCTGCCGCCCGTGGGCGAAGTGGCGGCGCTGACGGCACCTGCCGAGAAGGCCATTCCGTTTGCCTCGGCCCAGGCCCACGTGCTGATCGGCCAGCCGGGCTTCCAGCGCCGCGACCCGGACTTCCTCGCGCTGCTGGTGGGCAACCACATCCTGGGCGGCGGCGGTTTTGTGTCGCGCCTGACCCACGAAGTGCGCGAAAAGCGCGGCCTCTCCTACAGCGTCTACAGCTACTTCGCCCCCGGCCTGCATGCCGGGGCCTTCACCGTGGGCTTGCAGACGCGCCCCGACCAGGCCGCCCAGGCCGTGCAGGTCTCGCGTGACGTGATCGCCCGCTTTGTGGCCGAAGGCCCCACCGAGGCCGAGCTGCGCGCCGCCAAGGACAACCTCATCGGCGGCTTTGCGCTGCGCATCGACAGCAACAAGAAGCTGCTGGGCAACGTGGCCAACATCGCCTGGAACGACCTGCCCCTGGACTACCTGGACCAGTGGGCCAAAAAGGTCGAGGCCCTGACGGTGGCCGATGTGCGCACTGTCATGGCCCAAAAGCTGCAACCCGGCCGCATGGTGACCGTGGTGGTGGGAGGCAAGCAGCCATGAGCCGATCGACCCTGCGCGGCAGCGCCATCACCGCCGAAATCCGCAAGGCCCAGGCCGCAGCCGCGGCGGCCCCTGTGGACCCCAAGACCATCAAGAAAAACGCCAAGGACAAAGCTGCGGCGGCGGCCGCCCCCAAGGGCGCGGGCGAAATCCGCATCATCGGTGGGCAATGGAAGCGCACCCGCCTGCCCGTGGCCCAGCGCCCCGGCCTGCGTCCCACGCCCGACCGCGTGCGCGAAACGCTCTTCAACTGGCTGGGCCAGGACCTCTCTGGCTGGCGCTGCCTGGACGCTTTCGCGGGCACCGGTGCGCTGGGGCTCGAAGCCGCTTCGCGCGGCGCCACGTCAGTACAACTGGTGGAGAGTGACGCTGCGCTGGTGGCCCAGCTGCAGGTGCTGCAGGCCAAGCTGCAAGCCAGCGCCGTGCGTGTGCAGCGCGGCGACGGCGTGGCCGCCCTCAAGCAGGCCGCACCTGCCAGTGTGGACCTGGTGCTGCTGGATCCGCCCTTTGACGGCGAGCTGTTTGCACCCGCTCTTCAGGCCGCTGCCAAGGCCGTGGCCACCCAGGGCTTTATTTACCTCGAAGCGCCCCGCGCCTGGACGGACGAGGAACTGGCCGGGAGCGGCCTGGCCGTGTACCGGCATCTGAAGGCTGGCGCCGTGCATGCGCACCTGCTGCGCCCTGTGGCAGCCACCACAGAATGAGCCAACGCCGGTTCATGTTGCACTGCACTGCATAATGCGCGCACGCGGCCCGGCGGGCCCTGCGGGGAGCGCCCCGGGGGCCGGGGCCAACGTCAATCGCCAGACAGGAGACAACCAGCCATGGCCCAGAACGTGCTCGCCGTGTACCCCGGAACCTTTGACCCCATCACGTTGGGCCATGAAGACGTGGTGCGCAGGGCCACCCAGTTGTTTGAACGTGTGATCGTGGCCGTGGCGGCGGGCCACCACAAGAAGACCCTGTTCTCGCTGGAAGAGCGCATCGAGATGGTGCGCGAGGCCGTGAAGATGTATCCCCAGGTGCAGGTCGAGCCCTTCTCGGGCCTGCTGCGCGACTTTGTGGTGTCGCGCGGCGGCAAGGCCATGGTGCGTGGCCTGCGTGCCGTGACCGACTTTGACTACGAGTTCCAGCTGGCGGGCATGAACCGCAGCCTGATGCCCCAGGTGGAAACCGTGTTCCTCACCCCCAGCGACAAGTACCAGTTCATCAGCAGCACCTTTGTGCGCGAGATTGCGGTGCTGGGTGGCGAGGTGACCAAGTTCGTGTCGCCCTCGGTCGAAGAGCGGCTGGCGGTCAAGGTGCGCAGCCTGGCGGCGCCGGGCGGCTGAGGACACTGTCCGAAACGCGCAAGGATCCCCGGTGTGGCTTCTTTGTGCTGATAGCGCTAGTGCGATATGCCTTGAATGCTATCAAAATCATAGTTTGTAGATCCTGTTGCATCAGCCCATGGCGGGCGGCAGCTGTGTTGCAATGGCCTGGGCCTGCGCGCGCAGGGCCTCCAGCATGGGCACCACCTCGGGCAGCGGCGGGCGGTACAGCGGCAGCAGCGCCGTCACGCTGAACGGGATAGAAAACGCCAGCCGCCGCAGCACCAGCCGCTCGCTGGCGGCGGCCAGGGCGGTGACCGGGTTGACGATGGCGATGCCCAGGCCCTGCTCGACCATGGCGCACACCGCGGCGGCGCTGTGGGTTTCCACGCGCAGCGTGCGCTCTACGCCCGCCTCGGCAAACCGGGCGTCGATCAGGCGGCGGTAGGGGTCGTCGGCCGAGAGGCTTACAAAGAATTCACCGGCAAAGTCGCTGAGTTGCAGCACCGGCTGGCGTGCCAAAGCGTGGTGGGCGGGCAGCACGGCCACCTCGTCCAGGGTCAGCAGCACCTCGGCCCGTGTGCCCGGCGGGGCGGTGGTCTGTTCGCACAGGCCCAGATCAAACCGCTGGGCACTCATCCATTCTTCGAGCAGGGGCGATTCCTGCGGTGTGACGGACAAGCGTGCCTCGGTGTGCGCCTGCATCAGTCGTGCCGCCGCACCCGGCAGCAGTGCATGGGCCAGCGCGGGCAGGCAAAGCACCGACAGTTGCACAGCCCCCGACCGGCCCAGGGCCACGGCCCGGTCCACCACACGCTCCAGCCCCTGCCACGAGCGCTGCACCTCGTCCCACAGCGCCAGCGCCCGGGCGTTGGGGCGCAGTCGGCCTTGCACGCGCTCGAACAGGGCATAGCCCAGCAGCGATTCGAGCCGCGCCAGCTCGCGGCTCACGGTGGGTTGCGAGCTGTGCAGCAGGTCGGCTGCCCCGGTGGCGCTACCTGCGGTCATCACGGCGCGGAAGACCTCGATGTGGCGGTGGGTGATGCGGTGGGCCAGGGGGGGCTCGGTCATGCCAGTCATGTGCAGAGCATATCCATATTGAATGGATGGCGTAAATCAAAGCATTCGACTGAATACATGGATGGCGGCATCATCCGCGCATCGTTCACGCCTTCTGCCTTTGGAGCCGCCCATGTCCAACCCTTTCTCCCCCGCCCAGCTATGGGCCCTGGCTGACCAGTTTGGCACCCCGCTGTGGGTGTATGACGCGGCCACCATACGCCAGCGCATTGCGCAGGTGTCCAATTTCGAGACCATCCGTTTTGCGCAGAAGGCCTGCTCCAACATCCATATCCTGAAGCTCATGCGCGAGCAGGGCGTGAAGGTGGATGCCGTTTCGCGTGGCGAGATCCTGCGTGCGATGGCGGCGGGCTATGTGGCGGGTAAAGGCGTCGAAGGGCCGTCGGAGATCGTCTTCACCGCCGACCTGTTCGACGCTGCTACGCTTGACTGCGTGGTGGAGCACGGCGTGCCGGTCAACGCAGGCTCCATCGACATGCTGCACCAGCTGGGCGCGCGTTCGCCCGGCCATGCGGTGTGGCTGCGCATCAACCCCGGCTTTGGCCACGGCCACAGCAACAAGACGAACACGGGTGGCGAGCACAGCAAACACGGCATCTGGCACACCGACCTGCCTGCGGCGCTGGATGCGATCAAGCAGCATGGCCTGAAGCTGGTGGGCCTGCACATGCACATTGGCTCGGGTGTGGATTACAGCCACCTGCAGGAAGTGTGTGGCGCCATGGTCAACCTGGTGCGCACGGCGCATGCGGCAGGGCATGACCTGCACGCCATCTCCGCCGGTGGTGGCCTGTCCATCCCCTACCGCAGCGGCGACCCCGTGGTCGACACGCAGCATTACCACGGCCTGTGGGACGCCGCGCGCCAGCAGGCCGAGGCCATCGTGGGCCACAAGCTCGGCCTGGAGATCGAGCCCGGCCGCTTCCTGGTTGCCGAATCGGGCGTGCTGCTGGGCCAGGTGCGCGCCACCAAGAACGCGGGCAACAACCACTTTGTGCTGGTTGATACCGGCTTCAACGAACTCATGCGCCCGTCCATGTACGGCAGCTACCACGCCATGAGCGTGCTGCGGCGTGATGGCTCCACGGCGGCCGAACACCCCACGGTGGTGGCGGGCCCGCTGTGCGAGTCGGGCGACGTGTTCACCCAGGGCGACGGCGGCGTGGTGCTGCCGCGCGACCTGCCCGCCGCGCAGGTGGGTGATCTGCTGGTGATCCACGACACCGGGGCGTACGGCGCCAGCATGTCCTCCAACTACAACACGCGGCCTTTGATTGCCGAGGTGCTCGTGGATGGCGGCCAGGCCCGCCTGATCCGCCGCCGCCAGACGGTGGACGAGCTGCTGGCGCTGGAGTTGGGGCTGTAAGCCAGGCCGCAGCGCTGCTCAGGGGCGCCGCGGGCCGAGCCGGCAAGAGGTGCGGGTAGGTGAGGGCCTACGGGTTTGGGGTGCAAAGCCGGACAAGCACCAGCCGGGGTGAGAAATACAGTGAAACCACCTGAACTTCTCACCTTTCAAGGAGATCCCCATGCCTCTCATTGCCTGGCTACTTGGCGTCCCGCTGTCGGTTGTGCTGCTGCTGATGCTGTTTGGGGTGTTTTGAATCCACCCGCGGAGCGCATTGCATCAGCGCCACCAAACAAAAGGCCCCTGTGGAATTCCGCAGGGGCCTTTTGTTTTGGGCATCACTATTGGGGTCATATCAGCTCGGACGCGGGCCCGCGCCCCATCAGCGTGACGACCGCATCGGCCGGCGTGAGCTGGCCATCCAGCAGCGCCACCACCGCGCGGGTGATGGGCATGTCCACCCCCAGCTGGGCCGCCCGCTGCGCCACGGTGCGGGCGCTGTAAACGCCCTCGGCCACATGGCCCAGCGACTCGACGGCCTGCGGCAGGGTTTTGCCCTCGGCCAGCAGCATGCCCACGCGCCGGTTGCGCGACAGGTCGCCGGTGGCGGTCAGCACTAGGTCGCCCAGGCCGGACAGGCCCATGAAGGTGTCGGGCCGCGCGCCCAGCGCCAGGCCCAGCCGCGTCATCTCAGCCAGGCCGCGCGTGATGAGTGCGGCGCGGGCGTTGAGACCCAGCGCAAGCCCGTCGCACAGGCCGGTGGCAATGGCCAGCACGTTCTTCACCGCGCCGCCCACTTCCACGCCCACGATGTCTTCGTTGGCATACACGCGCACGCTCGGGCTGTGAAAGGCGTTGACCAGCGCATCGCGCACCTGCGCATGGGGGCTGGCAGCCACCAGGGCGGTGGGCTGGCCCAGCGCCACTTCTTGGGCAAAGCTGGGGCCGCTAAATACGCCTGCTATCAGTTCAGGAGCTACCAGGGCTTGTACTTCATGCGCCAGCAGCCCAAAAGACCTGGAATTGCCAGCGGTTGCAGCCTCAAAGCCCTTGCACAGCCAGGCCACAGGGGCAGCGCAGCCATGCAAGGCCTGCAGCATGCCGCGCAAAGCCGCCATGGGCGTGGCAACGATGACGAGGTCGGCCCCGGTCCACAGCGCAGCAAAGTCGCCATGGGCCAGAGTGAGGGAGGGGGGGAGGGTGATGCCCGGCAGGTAACGCGCGTTCTGCCGCTGCGTCTGCATCTGGGCCGCCTGGGCGGCATCGCGCGCCCACAAGGTGACGGCATGGCCTGCGGGGTGCTGGGCGGCACTCATGGCCACCGCTGTCCCCCAGGCCCCAGCGCCCAATACTATGATTTTCATAGCTGTATGCGCTTATTCATCCAGCACTACAGGCAAAAATGCCTGTAAATGCTTACTGCGTGATGATGGGCGAGGCCTGGCCTGCGGCCTGGGCTTGCTGCTGCTCGTACATGGCCTGGAAGTTGATTTCGGCCAAGTGCACGGGCGGGAAGCCAGCGCGGTTGATCACGTCGGCCACATTGCCGCGCAGATAGGGGTACACGATCTGGGGGCAGGCGATGCCCATGATGGGGCCCATCTGGTCTTCGGGCACGTTGCGGATTTCGAAAATGCCGGCTTGCTTGGCTTCGACCAGGAACACAGTCTTGTCCTTGATCTTGGTCTGCACGGTGGCGGTCACAGCCACTTCAAAGATGCCTTCGGCCACGGGGGTGGCTTCCACGCCCAGCTGGATGTCCACGCTGGGTTGCTCTTGTTCGAGCAGGATGGCGGGGGAGTTGGGCTGCTCCAGCGACATGTCCTTGAGGTAGACGCGCTGGATCTGGAACACGGGGTTTTCTTGGTCGGCCATGGTGAAGTCTCTTTGCTCTTACGAAATTGCTAGCAAAACAAAACCCGCCGGGGAGCAGCTCCCGCAGCGGGCACATGGGGCTGCATTATGCAGCGCCCAGACAGGGGGTCAGGCGCCGAGCAAGGGCATCAGCTCGCCACGGCTGTCCAGCGCCACCAGATCGTCGTGGCCACCCACATGGGTGTCGCCGATGTAGATCTGCGGCACCGTGCGGCGGCCGGTGATTTCCATCATGTGGCTGCGGGCGGCGGGGTCGGTGTCGATGCGGATCTCCTCGATCTGCTCCACGCCCTTGGACTTGAGGATCTGCTTGGCCCGGATGCAATAGGGGCAGACGGCGGTGGTGTACATCTTCACGGGTTGCATGGCGAACCTTCCTCTTTCTTCCTGTGGGACTGAAAAACCAGTCGCAAGACTAGCGCTGACCGAATAACTGGGGGCGGATCAGGCTTTTTCCACAGGCAGGCTGGCTTCGCGCCAGGCCTTCATGCCACCAGCGAGTGCCTGGGCGTTGTCGTAGCCCAGTTTTTTGGCAATGGCGACGGCGCGGTTGGCGCGTGCGCCGCTGGCACACACCAGCACCACGGGCAGGGCCTTGTTCTTGATCACGGTGGGCAGGCGCTCTTCAAGCTGGGACACGGGCACGTTCTTGGCGCCAGTCACGTGGCCCGTGGCGAATTCCTCGGCTTCGCACACGTCGATGACCACCGCTTTTTCGCGGTTGATGAGCTGCACGGCGCGTGCTGGCGTCAGCGAACCGCCACTGGCGTTCTTGAGGACCGGCCACAGCAACATGCTGCCCGAAGCCAGCGCAACGAGGAACAGATACCAGTTATCAATAATGAATTTCACGAAGCTTCCTTGGGTTGGCGAACAGCGTAATTCTAGAATGCTGGGTTTTGGCCCGCATTTTTTTGACCTGCCTTTCCTGGGGAAACCATGTACAAGCTCGTTCTGATCCGCCACGGCGAATCCACCTGGAACCTTGAAAACCGCTTTACCGGCTGGACCGATGTGGACCTCACGCCCACCGGTGTCTCCCAGGCCATGTCGGCCGGCAAGCTGCTCAAGGCCGAGGGCTACGAGTTCGATCTGGCGTTCACCAGCGTGCTCAAGCGTGCCATCCACACCCTCTGGTACACGCTGGACGAAATGGACTGCACCTGGCTGCCCGTGGTCAAGGACTGGCGCCTGAACGAGCGCCACTACGGCGCCCTGCAGGGCCTGAACAAGGCCGACATGGCCAAGCAGTATGGCGACGAGCAGGTGCTGGTATGGCGCCGCAGCTATGACACGCCCCCGCCAGCGCTGGAAGCCACCGACCCCCGCAGCGAGCGTGGTGACCGCCGCTACGCTGGGGTGGCTGCCGAGAATGTGCCCCTGACCGAGTGCCTGAAAGACACCGTGGCCCGCGTGCTGCCGTTCTGGAACGAGGCCATGGCGCCCGCCATCCGCTCGGGCAAGCGGGTGGTGGTGGCTGCGCATGGCAACTCCATCCGCGCGCTGGTGAAGTATCTGGACAACATCTCCGAGACCGACATCGTGGGTCTGAACATTCCCAACGGGATTCCACTGGTATACGAGCTCGACGCCGACCTCAAGCCCATCCGTCACTACTATCTGGGCGATGCCGAAGCGGCGGCCAAGGCCGCAGCCGCCGTGGCATCGCAGGGCAAAGCGTAAATCGCAGGTAAAGAGCGGGGAAAACCCCGCTTATCCCCGCCAAAGTGAGCATCCATGCGGAACTGCGGCGGGTTTGGCCCTTCCAAGGTGTATATTGGTTTCGAAGCGGTAAAAGGTGTTGTATGGGCCACAAACTCAAGATTGCAGGATGGGTATCGGTAGGCGTGGTGGCGGGTGCGCTCACCACGGTGTCACTGCAAACGGTGGCGCGTGGCGCCATGACGCCGTTGCCGCTCGAAGAAATCCAGCAGTTGTCCGCCGTGTTCGGCCTGGTCAAGACCGATTACGTCGAGCCGGTCGATGACAAGAAGCTCATCACCGACGCCATCTCCGGCATGGTCTCCAGCCTGGATCCGCACTCGCAGTACTTCGACAAGAAGTCCTTCAAGGAATTCCGCGAGGGCACTTCCGGCCGCTTCGTGGGCGTGGGCATCGAGATCACGCAGGAAGACGGCCTGATCAAGATCGTGTCGCCCATCGAAGGCTCGCCGGCCTTCCGCGCCGGCCTCAAGACCAACGACCTGATCACCAAGATCGACGAAACCGCCGTCAAGGGCCTGGCGCTGAATGACGCCGTCAAGCGCATGCGCGGCGAGCCCAGCACCAAGGTCACCCTCACCATCTTCCGCAAGGACGAGAACCGCACGTTCCCCGTCACCATCACGCGCGAAGAGATCAAGACCCAGTCCGTGAAGGGCAAGGTGATCGAGCCCGGTTACGCCTGGATCCGCCTGTCGCAATTCCAGGAGCGCACGGTGGATGACTTTGTGCGCAAGGTGGAAGAGGTCTACAAGCAGGAGCCCAACCTCAAGGGCTTGGTGCTGGACCTGCGCAACGACCCCGGCGGCCTGCTGGATGCAGCCGTGGCAATTTCTGCGGCTTTCCTGCCCGAGAACGTGACCGTGGTCACCACCAATGGCCAGCTGGCCGACAGCAAGGCCACCTACAAGGCTGCCCCCGACTACTACCAGCGCCGCGGCGGCGGTGATCCGCTCAAACGCCTTCCCGCGTCCCTCAAGGCGGTGCCGCTGGTGGTGCTGGTCAACGAAGGCTCTGCCTCCGCCAGCGAGATCGTGGCTGGTGCGCTGCAGGACCACAAGCGCGCCACCATCATGGGCAGCCAGACCTTTGGCAAGGGCTCGGTGCAGACCGTGCGTCCGCTGGGGCCTGACACGGGCATCAAGCTGACCACCGCCCGCTATTACACGCCGAGTGGCAAGTCGATCCAGGCCAAGGGCATCGTGCCCGACGTGATGATTGACGAGTCGGAAGAGGGCAACATCTTTGCCGCCTTGCGCATGCGCGAGGCAGATCTGGACAAGCACTTGAACAGCGGCCAGGGTGAAGAGAAGAAGGACGAAGCCCGTGAAAAGGCCCGTGAGGAAGCCCGCAAGCGCATGGAAGAAGAAGCCAAGAAGCCTGCGGCCGACCGCAAGGTGCCCGAATTCGGTTCGGACAAGGACTTCCAGCTGGTGCAGGCCCTCAATCAGCTCAAGGGTCGCCCTGTGTTGGTCAGCAAGACGCTGACAGAGCGCAAGGAAGAAAAGAAAGAGAATTGAGCCTTTCGCGCTCCGACCCCGGGCTGGATTTCGCGAGGAATCCAGCCTTTTTCATGTCTGCCTGTTTCACCGTTGATTTTTTGGCCGCTTCAGGCCCGCCTTCCCATGACCGATGACCAGCTCCTGCGCTATTCCCGCCACATCCTGCTCGACGAGGTGGGCATCGAGGGGCAGGAGCGGGTGTTGGAAGCCCATGCTCTCATCATCGGCGCTGGCGGGTTGGGGTCGCCGGCTGCGCTGTACTTGGCGTCCGCCGGTGTGGGCCACATCACACTGGTCGATGACGATGTGGTGGACCTGACCAACCTGCAGCGCCAGATTGCGCACACCACCGCGCGCGTGGGCAGTCCCAAGGTCCAGTCGGCGGCGCAGGCCATGGCCGACATCAACCCCGAGGTGCAGGTCACCGCACTGCAGGCCCGGGTGGATGCGGCGGCTCTCGACAGTCTGGTGCGCGATGCCACAGTGGTACTCGACTGCAGCGATAACTATGCGACCCGCCAGGCGGTCAATGCGGCGTGTGTCCGTCACAACAAGCCCTTGGTGGCGGGGGCTGTGATCCAGTTCGATGGGCAGATCACGGTGGTGGACCCGCGCGATGCGCAGTCGCCTTGTTATGCCTGCATCTTCCCGCCGGATGCGGAGTTTGAAGAAGTCCGCTGCTCCACGATGGGTGTATTTGCTCCGCTGGTGGGTGTGGTGGGTGCGATGCAGGCAGCCGAGGCGCTCAAGCTCATAGCGGGCGTAGGTCAGTCGCTGGCGGGGCGGCTGCTGATGCTCGATGGCCGGGCCATGGAGTGGAGCACCATGCGCGTTCAGCGCCACGCCCATTGCAAGGTGTGTGTTGCGCGGTAGGATTTTTCCTACATGGCCAGCGTGTTGTGGCTGGCAGAATCCGGCGCATGGAAGCCTTAAATTCAAGGCTAGGACAGCGTGACCCGCACTGTCCGTACACATGGACCCGCCCGTGAAACTGCGCACCTACATTGTTGAAGACAACGCGACCATCCGCGAGAACCTGATCGGAACTCTGGAGGAGTTGGCGTCTGTAGAAGCGGTGGGCGTGGCAGAAACCGAAGACGACGGTACGAACTGGTTGTCCTCGCACCCTGAGGAATGGGACTTGGCCATCGTGGATCTGTTCTTGCGCCAGGGCAGCGGATTGGGTGTGCTGGCTGCATGCCGCACGCGGCGGCCCGGCCAAAAAATGGTGGTGCTCAGCAACTACGCCACGCCGGATGTACGCATGCGCTGTGCGCAGCTGGGTGTGGATGCAGTGTTTGACAAATCCAACGAGATCGACGCGTTGGTGGAATACTGCGTACAGCACAGCAGCCCGGCCCACGGGCTGGAGGCCGGTAGCGGCGGCGGTCTGTCTGCCGCATCATCGGGCGCATCACAGTGACACAACCCGCCGCCGCGTGCGTGGGTGCATGCGGCAGTCGGGGTGCTTCTTTTTCCTTCTTTTTCAGCGCAAAAGCAAGACCTGCCTACGCCCGGCAGCGCCGGGCTCTGGCCAGATCCTGGATGTCAGTCGATCAGGCGATTTTTGAGTGCGTAGTAGGTCAGGTCGCTGTTGGACGAGAGGCTCATCTTTTCCATCAGGCGTGTGCGGTACGTGCTCACCGTTTTCACGCTCAGCGACAACGACTTGGCGATATCGCCCGCCGTCTCTCCCTTGGCCAGCTTCAGGAACACCTGGAACTCTCGCTCAGACAGCTGCTCATGCGGTGGCGCATCGTCCTTGCGGTTGAGTTGCTGTGCCAGCAGTTCGGCCACGGCAGGCGTCAGGTAGCGGCGGCCCAGAGCAATGGTGCGAATGGCCTCCACGATCTCCGACGGTTCGCACTCCTTGTTCAGGTAACCACTGGCACCCTGGCGGATCAGGTTGATCGCGTAGTGTTCTTCAGGGTAGCCACTCAGGATCAGGATGCCCATGTCGGGCGCCTTGGCGCGCAGCATGGCCAGCGCGTCCAGCCCGCTTTGGCCAGGCATCGACAGGTCCATCAGCAGCACATCGATTTCCTTGTTGCGCACCAGGTCGATGGCCTCGCGGCCGTTGGCGGCCTCGCCTTCCACCCGCAAGTCCACGTGCTCGGACAAGAACTGCCGTAGCCCGGAACGAACAATCGCGTGGTCATCCACAATGCCAATCTTGATCATTGATGCTTCTTTCGAGGCGGCAGCAAAGGTGCTGCCGGTGTGTATTGAAGTCCAGGCGCTCGGCATGCCGTTGCATGGCTGGCGCACCTGGCAGGTAACGGGTCATTATCCAGAATAAGCGTATGAATCTCCAAGAAAACACCCGGCGTTGGTTACCAAAAGTCCGACAGATGGCCTTGAGCCTGCCCATGGCGCTGTTGGCGGCCATGGTGCTGGTGGGCATCAATGAAACGGGGCACATGCGTTCGCAGGACGCGGTGGAACAACTGGCCCAGGGGCTGACCACGCGGGCCGATGTGAACAAGCTGCTGCAAAGCATGCTGGATGCCGAAACCGGCCAGCGGGGTTATCTGCTTACGGGCAACGAGACCTACCTGGAACCGTATGACAAGGCCGTAGCGACCGTGCAGACCAACCTGGATCGCCTGCGCAACCAGTTCATGGCGTCGCCCGAGGACATGCAGGAGTTTGCGTTGCTGTCGCGGCAGATCTCGCGCAAGCTGGCTGAGATGGAGCTGAGCCTGCGCCTGCGCCGCCAGGGCAACGAAGACGCATGGAAGTTCATTCTGAACACGGATGTGGGCAAGGAGCACATGGAGGCGATCCGGCAGCACGCGCAAGAGCTGATTGCCCGCAGCGACCAGCGCCTGCAACAGGGGCGCGAGCAGATCGAGCAGTCTCTGATGCTGTCGCGCATCGGCATTGCCACGGTCACTGCCATTGGCCTGCTGGCGTTCTACATGTACCTGCGCCAGACGCAGGCGGTTCAGACCGTCAACCTGCGCGAGCAAGAGGTGCTGGAGCGTGAGCGCGACCGCCTGGAAGGACTGGTGCGCGACCGCACGGCCACGTTGTCCGAGTTGGCCAACCACTTGCAGCAGGTGCGCGAAGAAGAACGGGGTCATCTGGCGCGGGAACTGCACGACGAGCTGGGCGCGCTGCTGACGGCTGCCAAGCTGGATGTGGCGCGCCTCAAATCCAAGATCGACGCCACTGCGCCCGACATTGCCGAGCGCCTCAAGCACCTCACCGAAACGCTCAACAGCGGCATTGCGCTCAAGCGTCGCATCATCGAAGACCTGCGACCGTCGTCGCTGTCGAACCTGGGGCTCACCGCCGCACTGGAGATCCTGACACGCGAATACGCCGAGCGCGCAGGCATTGAGGTTGAGACCAGTCTGGAGGCCGTTCAACTGCCCGACGCAGCGCAGCTCACGGTGTATCGCATGGTGCAAGAGGCGCTGACCAACATCGGCAAGTACGCCAAGGCCAGCAAGGTGCTGGTGTCTGTGCACGGCTACCCCACGCATGTGGCGGTGCAGGTGCGCGATGATGGTGTGGGTTTCGACCCTGGCACCGTGCGCCCCACCTCGCACGGCTTGGCTGGCATGCGCCACCGGGTCGAGGCAGCGGGCGGGCGTCTCACGCTCACTTCGCGGCCTGGCAATGGCACCTTGTTGTCGGCCGTGCTGCCGCTGCCGCGCACCTCGTCGGAGCCGCGCCGCAACGCCGCTGCACACGACGCCTGAGGCATACGCCGCCCTCTTCCTGCATCTCCCTTATTCCCTGCATTGCGTGGCGCAGCGCATGCAGGCCCACGTGCGACATCTGCGGGCTGTGGGCTGTGGGCACGCCATGCTGCCCGGAGCCAGCGTCCTGTCGTGGCGTACCTGCGCTGCAGCCGCTTGTGCGCGCTACCGTGCGTCCGGTCCGGCCAGTGCGCGCCGTCCTACATGACCCCCACTGCGCCGCCGACATGGGCGCGCGCCGCGCACCGGCATCCAGGGCACAGGGAGATACCTACAGTTGGTCCCAGGCGTTGAGGTTTTGGCGCCACCCGATCTGCCGGCAAGCCGGCCACCCATAAGGAGATGGAAATGTTGCACTACGCAGTTGTTTTTCTGGTGATCGCGCTGATTGCAGCCCTCTTCGGTTTTGGCGGCATTGCTGCCGGTGCCGTGGGCATTGCGAAGATTCTGTTCTTCGTGTTCGTGATCATGGCTGTCGTCACCTTTGTGCTGGGGCTCCTGAAAAAGGGGTGAGTCAGGCCGCAACGCCTGGACTGCTGCCCTTCACCCCCTCCCGCATCCCCTGTACCCCGTACCCCAAGGAGTTTCCCCATGAGCCTTCAGACCGCTACCGACAAAGTGACCCACGGTGTTCGCAACCTGGCCGATGACGTGCTGCAAAGCGCGCAGGACGCAGTGCAGACCACCCGGGCTGCCGCTGACCAGTCGCTGGACAAGGCCGAAGAAAGCGTGCGCGCCCTGCGCCGCCAGACCGACCCGGCGATTGATGACCTGGCCGCCCGTGCACAGGACCTGGCTGCTCGCAGCATCGACTACTGCGCCGAGACCAGCGCGCGTGCACGCCGCCAGATCCAGCAGGCAGCCGAAGTCACCGGCAAGTATGTGGCCGAGCAGCCCGGCAAGTCGCTGGTCATCGCCGCTGCATCGGGGGCTTTGCTGGCCACCGTGGCGATGTGGATGTCCCGCCGGCGCAATGCATACTGAGGGCTAGCGCACCGGTGTTTGCACGCTGGTGCCTCGCCCGCAGCGCCTGGCTATGCGCCAGCGCTGTCCTTTTTCCCACAGTCCGCCGGTCGCGGAGGGTGCAACAGACCGGTGGACTGAACATGTCCCAGCACCCGCGTTCCCAACCATTCTTGAACAAGGAAAACACCATGAAATACGCACGTGCCCTCGCTTTTGCCGCAGTTGCCGGTATCACCATCGTCACAGCCACTGGTTGCTCGGTGGCCCGCGAACAGCAAACAGTTGGCTCCTATGTGGATGACGCTGGCATCACCACCGCCGTGAAGGCCAAGATGGCCGAAGACAAGAACGTGTCTGCCACCTCCATCAGCGTGGAAACGCTCAATGGCACGGTGCAGCTGTCGGGCTTTGCCAAGTCGCAGGCTGAAAAGAACCAAGCCGAAAACATTGCGCGCAACACCAAGCATGTGCGCGAAGTGCGCAACAGCATCGTTGTGCGGCCCTGACCGGTAGGGCTGACGCCCTGCACCCGGGGCCCCATGCCCCTGGCGCAGTGGCTTGGATCCTGAAGCAGGCTCCGGGCATGTCCCGGGGCCTGCTTTTTTCATGGGCCCACCTTAGCGCTGCAAAAGGGGGCCGTGCGTTGTTTCTCCTCACTGCTCCGGTCCACGGGGTATAAGCTCCACACCATGCGGGTATTCAATTGCGACCATTGCGGTCATCTGGTGTTTTTCGATAGCGTGCAGTGCCTGCATTGCGGCAGTGCGCTGGCCTTCTTGCCCGATGTGCTGACCATGGCTGCCCTGGCCCCTGCACCGCAGGACGGTGCCGACCTGTGGCGCCGCCAAGGGGGGCAGGGCAGTGCGCACTACAGCGGGCGCCTGTACCGCATGTGCCGCAACCACACGGACCATCAAGCCTGCAACTTCGCGATACCCGCCAACGACTTTGCGGAGCTGTGTGTGTCGTGCCGCCAGACCCGGGTGATGCCCGACCTGTCAGAGCCCGCCAACATGGGGCGCTGGATGCAGATCGAAGCAGCCAAGCGGCGGCTGTTCTACAGCCTGGCCCGCCTGGGCCTGGAGCCGGCGCCCGGGCGTACCGGTCCGGTGTTCGAGTTTTTGGCCGAGGTGCCGGGCGGACCGCCTGTGCTGACGGGCCACCACAGTGGGACCATCACGCTCAACGTGGCCGAGGCGGACGACGACGAACGCGCGCGCCGCCGCATCGCGCTGGGTGAGCCCTACCGCACTCTGATCGGTCACCTGCGCCATGAGTCCGGCCACTTCTATTGGGACCAGCTGGTGCGCGACGGCGGGCGGCTGGACGACTTCAGACAGATGTTTGGTGACGAGCGCCAGGACTACGCAGCGGCGCTGGAGGCGCACTACGCCAAGGGCAACGAGGGCAGTGACTGGGCCAACCACCATGTGAGTGCCTATGCCGCCGCCCACCCCTGGGAAGACTGGGCTGAAACCTGGGCCCATTACCTGCACATGATCGACCTGCTGGAAACCTCGGCCAGCTATGCCACCGAGGTCACCATTCCCGGTATCTATGGCGCGCAGCGCAGCAGCGCCATCGATCCCTTTGCCAGCCCGGCGCCCGACTTTCAGTCCATGGTGCAACACCTGGTGCCGCTGACGCTGCTGCTCAACAGCCTTACGCGCAGCCTGGGTCAACCTGACGCCTACCCGTTCGCGCTGGCGGGTGAGGTGCTGGCCAAGCTGCGCTTTGTGCACGACATGGTGCGTGCAGCGGCCGCGCGTCCTGCCCCTGTGGCCACCATGGTACCCATGCCGCCACCCTCGCCGGCTGCGAATCAAGGTATCAAAAAGAATAGCAAAACAGCCAATAAAGACCGGCGCTAGAGAGCGATTCGGCCGAAATATTGACGGTGGCTGTCGGCCGGGCATGAAAACGGCCTGGAACTTGCTTGAGGGCTTGCAGGAGATTGGCTCTCATGCAGAAGTTCGACGAGATGGTTACCCGGCTGCCCCTGGCCGGCCTGGGCGGTGCGGCAGGCTGGGCGGGCAGTGATGTACGGCCCCACTATGCGCGGTTTGCCCAGTGGCTGGCGCGCCAGAGTGCCGAATCCATGCAGGCGCGGCGCGCCGAGGCCGAGGTCATCTTCCGGCGCGTGGGCATCACCTTCGCCGTCTACGGCGCCAAGGACGAAGACGGCGCGGGCACCGAGCGGCTCATCCCCTTCGACCTGATCCCCCGCATCATTCCGCAGCAGGAATGGGCGCACATGCAGCGGGGCCTGGTGCAGCGGGTCACGGCGCTCAATCGCTTCATCCACGACGTGTACCACGGCCAGGACATCCTGCGCGCAGGCATCGTGCCTGCCGAGCAGATCCTGCGCAACGCCCAGTTCCGGCCGGAGATGGTCGGCGTTCATGTGCCGCTCGATATCTACTCCCACATCAGCGGCATCGACATCGTGCGGGCACCGGATGCGGCAGGCGAGGGCGTGTACTACGTGCTGGAAGACAACCTGCGCGTGCCCAGCGGCGTGAGCTACATGCTCGAAGACCGCAAGATGATGATGCGGCTGTTCCCCGAACTGTTCGCTCAGCACCAGGTGGCACCGGTGGCGCATTATCCGGACTTGCTGCTGGACACCCTGCGCGCCAGCGCCCCGGCCGGTGCGGCCGACCCGACCGTGGTGGTGCTGACCCCCGGCATGTACAACAGCGCCTATTTCGAGCACGCCTTCCTCGCGCAGCAGATGGGCGTGGAGCTGGTCGAGGGGCAGGACCTCGTGGTCAAGGACCAGTTTGTGTACATGCGCACCACGCGCGGGCTGCAGCGGGTGGACGTGATCTACCGCCGGGTCGATGACGACTTCCTCGATCCCGATGTCTTCCGCCCCACCTCCACACTGGGTTGTGCGGGGCTCATGTCCGCCTACCGGGCCGGCAATGTCGCCATCTGCAACGCCGTGGGCACAGGCGTGGCGGACGACAAGTCGATCTACCCCTATGTGCCGGACATGATCCGCTTCTACCTCGGTGAGGAGCCCATCCTGCAGAACGTGCCCACCTGGATGTGCCGCAAGCCGGACGACCTGCGGTACGTGCTGGACCACCTGCATGAACTGGTGGTGAAGGAGGTGCATGGCGCGGGCGGCTACGGCATGCTGATTGGCCCCGCGGCCACCCGGGCCGAGATCGAGGCCTTCCGCGCCGCAGTCATCGCCAAGCCCGACGGCTACATCGCCCAGCCCACGCTGAGCCTCTCCAGCTGCCCCACTTATGTGGACAGCGGCATTGCGCCCCGCCACATCGACCTGCGGCCCTTTGTGCTCAGCGGCCAGAAGGTGCAGATGGTGGCGGGCGGCCTCACGCGCGTGGCGCTCAAGGAGGGATCGCTGGTGGTCAATTCGTCGCAGGGCGGGGGCACCAAGGACACCTGGGTGCTGGGCGATCAGCCCGCTACAGCACACATACCGTCACCACCAATGCAAACACAACGCCAAGGGAGGGAATGACCATGCTGAGCCGTACCGCCGATCATTTGTTCTGGATGGCCCGTTACACCGAACGGGCAGAAAAGCCCTGCGCAGCGGGGCTTTCGAAAAAATACCGCAAGCGTGTGCAACACGCTCGGGGTTCTCTGCCCTCGTCCAAGAAGGAGATCACATGCTGAGCCGCACCGCCGATCATTTGTTCTGGATGGCCCGGTACACCGAAAGGGCAGAGAACACCGCACGCATGCTCGACGTCAACTACCAGAGTGCGTTGCTACCCCAATCGACCGAGGTGGCCACCCTGGGCTGGCAGGGCTTGCTGTCCATCAGCGAGCTGCTGCCTGCCTACATCGCCCAGCATGGCGAGGTGACGCCCGCCAAGGTGCTCGACTTCATGGTCAAGGACCCGTCCAACCCGTCGTCCATCGTGGCCTGCCTGCAGGCTGCACGCGAGAACGCGCGGGCGGTGCGCGGTGCGCTCAACACCGAGGCCTGGGAGATCCAGAACCAGACCTGGCTCGAAGTGAACCGCCTGATCGCCAGCGGTGCACTGGAGCAGGACCCGGCGCGATTCTTCGAATGGGTGAAGTTCCGCTCGCACCTCTCGCGGGGTGTGACGGTGGGCACCATGCTGCAGGACGAGGCGCTGCACTTCATGCGCCTGGGCACCTTTCTGGAGCGGGCCGACAACACGGCGCGGCTGCTGGATGTGAAGTTTCACGCGGTGCAAAGCGACTTCATGGGCGCGGCCACGGCGCAGGACCAAGACTACGATTTCTACCACTGGAGCGCCATCCTGCTCAGCGTGTCGGGCTTCGAGACCTACCGCAAGGTGTACCGCGACGTGATCACGCCCGAACGTGTGGCCGAACTGCTGATCCTGCGGGCCGACATGCCCCGCTCACTGCACGCTTGCATGAAAGAGGTGCTGGGCAACCTCGACATGCTGGGCAGCGGCCAGTCGGCCGAGACCCAGCGGCACGCGGGGCGGCTGCTGGCGCACCTGAAGTTCGCACGCATCGATGAAATCCTGACCCATGGACTGCACGCCTACCTCACCCAGTTCCTGGAGCGGGTGAACGACCTGGGCGCGCGGATCAGCCGGGACTTTCTGGTGCCTGCGGCGGTGTGAGGGGTGTATCTGGTGCGTCTGGCGCAGCGGCCATAGCGGCCGGCACCGGCTCCACCGTCACGCCCACCTGCAGCACATGGTGGTCGCCGCCGTGGATCACGCCGCGCAGCGGCGACACATCCGAAAAATCGCGGCCGATGGCCAGGGTCACGTAGTCCTCGCCCGCCGCGCGGTCGTTGGTGGGGTCCAGGTCAAACCAGGTGTTGTCGCCTGATGCGCCATCACTTTCGTCGGCTGCCGGTGACCACACCGACACCCAGGCGTGCGAGGCATCGGCCCCCACCAGCCGGGGTTGTCCGGGCGGGGGCTCGGTCAGCAGGTAGCCGCTCACATACCGCGCCGCCAAGCCCAGGCTGCGCAGGCAGCCGATCATCACGTGGGCAAAGTCCTGGCACACGCCCCGGCGCAGCCGCAACGATTCGAGCGCGGGCGTGCCCGCGTCGGTGGCGTTGGCGGTGTAGGCAACGTCGGCATGGATGCGCGACATCAGGTGGCGGGCGGCCTGCATCAGCGGGCGGCCGGGTGCAAAGCTCTCGGCGGCATAGGCCACGAAGTCGGCATGCCGGGGAATATAGGGCGACGCAAAGCTGAACTCGGTGGCCGCGTGGTAGGGCTGGCCGCGCCGATAACCCAGGCGCTCGCGCACGGCCTCCCAGGGCTCGCCGGGCGGTGCGGCGGGCACGGGCAGGGTCTCCAGCAGGCTTTCGGCGCGCACCCGCAGTTGCTCGTGGGTGAACGGCAGGCTGAAGAACGCGCGGGTGTTGCCAAACACGTCCTGCACCATGTTGCACTGTGTTGGGGCGGGGTCCACCTGCAGGCTGTGGGTCAGCACACGCTGCACCACACCGGTGCGCGGACGCAGATGGGCCATGTGCTGGGCGTTCTGCACCGCCGGGCTGTAGTGGTACACCGTTTCGTGGATGACGCGCAGCTTCATGGTCAAGCTCCTACGCTGTGCCGAAGTGCATCCGCCGAATGCGTGAAGTAGCGCGTGGCCAGCACATCCGACAAGCCCATCACGCCCCGCACACACCGGCCCAGATATTCCTCCAGAGTGGCATGGCGGCCTTCGGCGTCCTGTGCGCACAGGGCCACCAGCGACAGGTCGGACGCTTCGGGGATGCCCGTGGCGGCGGATTCGCAGGGCGTACCGGCGGTCGCTTCGATCTTGGCAATGCGCCCGCGCAGCGTCTGCGCGACCCAGGCCAGCGAGCGGGGGTTGTCGCGGTCGATCACCAGCAGGTCCAGCAGGGCGGGCATGTCGCGCCGCTGCTGGTACTGCGCGTGGAAGGTGATGGTGCTGTCAAACAGCGCCACCATGGCCTCGAAGCCGCCCTCATCGTGCACGGCGCCGGTCTGCAGGCCACTTTCCAGCGCCGAGGCCAGAAAGCCCAGGCGCTCCAGGTGGCGCCCGATGGACAGCAGGCGCCAGCCGTCGTCGCGGGTCATGCGGTCGGTCTGCTGGCCCGTCATGGCTGCGGTGTGGCCGCTCAGCACTTCCAGCTGGCGCAGCGCGTCCAGCGGCGAATAGTCGCCGTCGTCTTCGGCCCCGGTGCGGGGCGCAAAAAACTCCGCCTCGGCGCGCACGATGAGGTTCCAGTGTTCCTGCGACAAACGGTCGCGCACGGCCGATGCGGCGCCCAAGATACCGCGCAGGTTGAAGCCCACGCTGGTCACCTGCGCGGGCTGCGTCAGCCCGGCGATCAGCGAGCGCTCGAACACGCGCCGTGCCTGCCCGGCCGCAGGCACGGTCGGCAGCACCAGCCCCTGGCTCACGCCCATGGCGCTCAGCCAGGTCAGCAGCGGCTGCGAGGTCTGGTCCTCGCCATTGAGGCATTGCAGCGTGATGCGCGCCAGGCGCGTGACGTTCTCGGTGCGTTCGGTGTAGCGGCCCAGCCAGAACAGGTTTTCGGCCGCGCGGCTGGTCACCTGGCGGCTGCGGTGCACCACGGCGGGCGCGGCCTGGTTGTGGGCCAGCAGCGTGGTGGTGTCCACGGGGCCATCGGTCTGCACCCACACATCGGCACTGCTGCCGCCGCGCTGCATGGATGTGATGCCGCTGTCGCCCTGGGCCAGGCGGGCCAGCCCGCCCGGCAGCACGCGCCACGAGCCGGGGCCGTCGCACACCGCAAACACGCGCAGCATCACCGAGCGGGGGGCGATGGGGCCACCGTCCTGGCCCGCACCCTCTGCGGCGTCACTGCGCCAGGTGGGCATTTGCGACAGCGGCAGGTGGGCCTGCACGGTGTATTCGTCGCCCTGGGCTTCGATGCGTGCGGACCACTGCGCCAGGTCTTGCGCCGACAGCGCACCGCCCAGCACGGGCACGCGCTGCGCCATGGGCCAGGTGGGGCGGATTACGCTGTGCGCGAGCTGCGGCAGCACCGCCTGCATGGCCGAGCGCTCGCCACACCACCAGGTGGGCAGCGACGGCAGGGCCAGCTCTTCGCCCAGCAGGTGGCGCGACAGCGCGGGCATGAAGCCCAGCAGCGCCGACGATTCGAGGAACGCCGAGCCCGGCGCATTGGCCACGAGCACATTGCCCGCGCGGATGGCCTGCAGCAGGCCTGGCACGCCCAGGCGCGAGTCGCTGCGCAGCTCCAGTGGGTCCAGAAACTCGTCGTCCAGGCGCTTGAGGATGCCGTGCACCGGCTGCAGGCCGTGCAGCGTCTTGAGGTACAGGCGCGCATCGCGCACGGTGAGGTCGTTGCCCTCCACCAGCGTGAGGCCCAGGTAGCGCGCCAGGTACGCGTGCTCAAAGTAGGTCTCGTTGTACGGGCCGGGCGTGAGCAGCACGATGCGCGCATCCGCCCCCGCCGGGCTCATCTGCCGCAGCCCGTCGAGCAGTGCGCGGTAGGTGGCGGCCAGGCGCTGCACATGCATCTGGCTGAACGCCTCGGGGAACAGGCGCGAGATGAGCAGCCGGTTCTCCAGCAAATATCCCAGGCCTGAGGGCGCCTGCGTGCGCTGCGTCACCACCCACCAGTCGCCCTGCGCATCACGCGCCATGTCGAACGCCGCGATGTGCAAATGGGTGCCGCCCACGGGCTGCACGCCATGCATGGCGCGCAGGTAGCCCGGGTGGCCCTGCACCAGCGCGCTGGGCAGCAGGCCTTTGCGCAGCAGCTCCTGCGGGCCATACACGTCGGCCATCACGCGGTTGAGCAGGCGCGCGCGTTGCAGCACGCCGCGCTCGATGTGTGCCCAGTCGCCCTGCGAAAGGATCAGCGGGAACAGGTCCACTGACCAGGGCCGCTGCGGGCCGTCGGCGTCGGCGTACACGTTGTAGGTGATGCCGTTGTCGCGCACCTGGCGCTGCAGGCTCTGCATGCGCCGATCCAGGTCCTGGAAGCCCTCGGGCCCCAATTGATCAAAGAATTGGCCCCAGGCGCTAGTGATATCTGGCTTGTTTGCTATTGATTTGGGAGTGGCTGGTGCAGTGGCAGCGCCGGGGGCGTCCGCCACGCTGGCACCCCGCAACTCGTCAAAATGCCCGGCCGCCGCAGCAGGCGCCAGTGCAGCCGCCAACTGGGCTGCGCTGTCAGAAGGGTCGGGGGATGGAAGGCTGTCGTTGAGGTGGTTCACTGCGCTCGATTTTCGGGCATTTGGTCGACAACACTCTGCGGGTAACCCGCACCGTCGAAACTGGCGGGGCCGATGCCAGAGACGCCAAGCAAGGGTCGCCCCGCAGCAAGGGCGTCTTCCCCCTGGGGGGAAGGCGCGCAGCGACTCAGGGGGGCTTCTCTACCTCCGCATCTTGCGTCGCAGATCCAGCGTGAACGGAAACTCCCGGCTGCCCGGCAGCTCAATCGTCGCAGGCGGCACCGCCAGCCTGCCCGGCGTGTGGCCCATGCGCGAGAAGCGCGCCAGGCGGCGGCTTTCGGCCTCATACGCGTTGACCGGGAAGGTGTCGTAGTTGCGCCCGCCCGGGTGCGCCACGTGGTACTGGCAGCCGCCCAGCGAGCGGTTCATCCAGGTGTCAACGATGTCGAACGTGAGCGGCGCATGGGCGCCAATGGTCGGGTGCAGGGCCGAGGGCGGGTTCCAGGCCTTGTAGCGCACACCCGCCACAAACTCGCCGGTCGTGCCCGTGCTTTGCAGGGGCAGCGGCTGGCCGTTGACGGTGACCACATGGCGGCTTTCGTTCATGCCCGTCACGCGCACCTCGATGCGCTCCAGCGACGAGTCCACATAGCGCACGGTGCCCCCGGCTGAGCCTTCCTCGCCCATCACATGCCAGGGCTCCAGCGCGTTGCGCAGGGTCAGCTCCACACCCATCGATTGGACGGTGCCGACCATGGGGAAGCGGAACTCGAACTGCGGTGCAAACCAGGCCGCGTCAAACGCGTAGCCTGCGGCGTTCATCTCGGCCACCACGTCGTGCATGTCCTGCTGGATGAACGTGGGCAGCATCCAGCGGTCGTGCAGCTCGGTGCCCCAGCGGGCGGCGGGCGCGCGGTAGGGCGTCTTCCAGAAGCGGGCGATCAGGGCGCGCAGCAGCAGCTGCTGCACCACGCTCATGTGGGCGTGGGGCGGCATCTCAAAGGCGCGCAGCTCCAGCAGGCCCAGGCGGCCGGTGCTGCTGTCGGGCGAGAACATCTTGTCGATGGAAAACTCGCTGCGGTGGGTGTTGCCCGTCACGTCCACCAGGATGTTGCGCAGCGTGCGGTCCACCAGCCACGGCGGCATGTCCTGGCCATAGGTTGCGCGGTTGGTTTCGATCTCGCGCAGTGCGATCTCCAGCTCATACAGCTGGTCGTTGCGCGCCTCGTCCACGCGTGGCGACTGGCTGGTGGGTCCGATGAACAGGCCGCTGAACAGATAGCTCAGGCTAGGGTGGTTGTGCCAGTAGAGCAGCAGGCTGGCCAGCAGCTCGGGCTTGCGCAAGAACGGCGAGTCGGCCGGTGTGGCGCCGCCCATCACAAAGTGGTTGCCGCCACCGGTGCCGGTGTGGCGGCCGTCGGTCATGAACTTCTCGGCCGACAGGCGGGTCTCCCACGCGGCTTGGTACAGAAACTCGGTGTGCTGCACCAGCTCCTTCCAGTGGCTGGCGGGGTGGATGTTCACCTCGATCACGCCGGGGTCGGGCGTCACGGCCAGCACCTTCAGGCGTGCGTCGCGCGGCGGCGGGTAGCCTTCCAGCACGATCTTCATGCCCAGTTCTTTGGCCGTGGCCTCGATGGCCGCCAGCAGGTCCAGGTAGTCCTCCAGGCGCGCCAGCGGGGGCATGAAGACGTAGAGCACGCCGTACTTCTCACCCACCTTCTCGGCCTTGGGGCCGCTGGCGCGGCGCGGGTCGCGCACTTCCACACACAGGGCAGTGCGCGACAGGCCTGCGGCCGACTGGAACTTGCCCGGGGGCTGCATGCCCGCATGCGGGTCGGGCTGCCCGGCCTGGCGTGCGTGGTCGCCGCCTGCGGTGCCTTGCACCACGCGGCGTGCTTCGCCCGGTGCGGTGGCGCCCGCCAGGTAGGGCAGGTCACGGTCGCCGGTGACGGGGCCCGCTGGAAGGGAATACCGCGCCCGCAGCGTGGTCGCAGCGGGCAGCGGGCCTTGGGGTGCGGTCGGGTCTTGCGGGATCAGGTGCTCGGTGTCCGACGCCTTCACCCAGGGCAGGGCGTCCAGCGGCAGGCGGTAGCCCATGGGCGAATCGCCGGGGATGAGCAGCATGCGGTCGTCGCGGAAGAACCACGGCCCCGTGCTCCACACGCTGCCCGCCAGCGTGCCTGCGCCTTCGCCCGCCTGCAGCGGCAGCACATAGCCCACCACGCTGTCGAGCTTTTGCTCAAACACGCGGCGCAGGCGTGCGCGCTCCAGCTCATCGTCCAGACGCGCGTCAAACGGGTCCACGTTGACCGGCAGGCGCCGCTCGCGCCACAGGTAGTAGAAGGTGTCCTCATAACCGGGCTGGATGTAGCGGTCCGTCACGCCCAGCTTGCGCGTGAGGTGGCGCACAAAACGCTCGGCGTCGGCGCTGGTGTAGTGCGAGGGGTTGCGTTCGTCGGCAAACAGCGCGGGGTTCTGCCACGCGGGCTGGCCGTCGGCGCGCCAGCAGATCGACAGTGCCCAGCGCGGCAGCTGCTCGCCCGGGTACCACTTGCCCTGGCCAAAGTGCAGGAAGCCGCCCTGGCCGTATTCGGCGCGCAGCTTGTGCGTGAGTTCGGTGGCAAAGCCGCGTTTGGTGGGGCCCAGCGCGTCGGTGTTCCACTCGGGCGCGTCGCGGTCGCCCACGGCCACAAAGGTGGGCTCGCCGCCCATCGTCAGCCGCACGTCGCCCGCCACCAGGTCGGCGTCCACCTGCTCGCCCAGCGCCAGCACAGCCTGCCACTGGTCTTCGGTGTAGGGCTTGGTCACGCGGGGCGATTCGTAGATGCGCGTCACGCGCATTTCATGGCTGAACTCCACCTCGGCCTTGTCCACGCCACCTTCAATCGGCGCGGCGCCCGAGGGCTGGGGTGTGCAAGCGAGCGGGATATGGCCCTCGCCCGCCATCAGGCCGCTGGTGGCATCCAGGCCGATCCAGCCCGCGCCGGGCAGGTAGACCTCGCACCAGGCGTGCAGGTCGGTGAAGTCGTGGTCGGTGCCGCTGGGGCCATCGAGCGCCTTCACATCGGGGGTGAGCTGGATCAGGTAGCCCGACACAAACCGCGCCGCCAGCCCCAGGTGGCGCAGCAGCTGCACCAGCAGCCAGCCCGAGTCGCGGCACGAGCCGCTGGCCTTTTGCAGCGTTTCCTCGGGTGTCTGCACGCCGGGCTCCAGGCGGATCAGGTAGCGGATGTCCTGCGAGACCTGCTGGTTGAGCTTGACCAGGAAATCGATGGTGCGCTGCTTGCTGCGGTCCACCTTGTCCAGATAGGCCTGCACCAACGGTGTCATCGGGTCGGTGGCCAGGTAGGGCGCCAGCTCCTGCTGCACATCGCTGCTGTACTTGAAAGGGATGTTCTCGGCCTCGGGCTCCAGGAAGAAGTCGAAGGGGTTGTACACCGCCATCTCCACCACCAGGTCCACCGTGACCTTGAACTCGCGCGTCTTCTCGGGGAAGACGAGCCGTGCCTGGTAGTTGGCAAACGGGTCTTGCTGCCAGTTGATGAAGTGCTGCGCGGGCTCGACCTTGAGCGAGTACGAAATCACATTGCTGCGGCAATGGGGCGCAGGCCGCAATCGGATCGTCTGCGGCCCGAGGCCGACCAGCCGGTCGTATTGGTAATGCGTAACGTGGTGGAGCGCGGCGTGGATGGGCATATGCAGGCCATGCTAGCAAGTCCCGAGCCATCGCGGGCAACTATTCCGGAGGCGGTGACAAGCGGTCATCGGCTGTTCACAATGTGCGGTCCGTGCCCCGCTGCTGGGGCTGTCTGCATGCTTCTCATCGCGCACCAACTTGGTGAAGCCTCTTTTCATCCATGTCCCACTCCCCCCAACTTCTGCTCCTGCCCGGTCTGGCCGCCGATGAACGCATGTGGCGCGGCGTGCTGCCGCTGCTGCCCGCCGCGCTGCGCCCCGAGGTCGCCACCGCCCACCAGGATGTGAACCTGCATCGCATCGAGGACTTTGCCGCACGGCTGCTGGCACAGCACGCGGGGCCGCTGGTGCTGGCCGGTGCGTCGATGGGCGGCATGGTCGCCATGGAGGCCGCGCGCCAGGCGCCGCAGCGGGTTGCGGGGCTGGCCTTGCTGGGCACCACCGCGCGACCCGAGACACCCGACATGCGCGCCCTGCGCGAAGGTGCCATCGCGCTGTTTGAACAGGGCCGGGTGCGCGAGGTCATCGAGCCCAACGTGGCCCTGGCCTTCCACCCCGCGAACGCCGCCAAGGCGGAGCTGGTGCAGGCCTATCTGGACTTTGTGCTGGACGCGGGCCCCGACCACCTGGTGCGCCAGAACCGTGCCGTGATCCATCGGCCCGATGCGCGGGTGCATCTGCCGCAGGTGGCCTGCCCCGTGCTGGTGGTGTGTGGCGCGGCCGACCAGCTCACGCCGCCGGAATGCTCGGCAGAGATTGCGGCGCTGGTGCCCGGCGCCGAACACCACCTGCTGCCCGACAGCGGCCACATGCTGACCATGGAGCAGCCCGAGGTGGTGACCCGCTTGCTGGTGCAGTGGCTGGCCCGCAACGGGTGGATTTGAATTGGTTAGAAGGATTTTTGACAGGAAGCGCTAGTGGTACATGCCTGAATAGCTATTGAAATGATAGCTAATCAGAACTCCAGGTTGTCAATCAACCGCGTGCTGCCCAGCCGTGCAGCACCCAGCGCCACCAGTGTGCCTGCGGCATCGTCGGCCGTGGCGAGCAGCAGGTCGGCACGGCGACGCACCGTGAGGTAGTCGGGCGCCCAGCCCCGGGCGCGCAGCGCGTCTTGCGCCTGGGTCTCCAGCGTGCTGCGGTCGCTGGCATCCAGCCACTGCTGCGCCAGCCGCTTCAGGGCCTGCGACAGGGCCACAGCCTCCTGGCGTTCGTCCAGGCTGAGGTAGCCATTGCGCGAGCTCAGCGCCAGGCCATCGGCCGCGCGGCAGGTCTCGCCCGCCACGATCTCGATGGGCAGCGCAAACTGCCGCACCATGTGGCGGATCACCATGAGCTGCTGGTAGTCCTTCTTGCCAAACACCGCCACGCCACCGGTGGCGCCCAGCACGCAGGCAAACAGCTTCATCACCACCGTGCTCACGCCCACAAAAAAGCCGGGGCGAAAGTGCCCTTCCAGCATGTCGGCGAGCTGCTGGTCAGGGTGCACCTTGAAGGTCTGGGGCTCGGGGTACAGGTCCGTCTCGCGCGGGGCAAACAGCACATCGCAACCGGCGGCCTGCAGCTGGGCGCAGTCGGCCTCCCAGGTGCGCGGGTAGCTGTCAAAGTCCTCGTGCGGCAGAAACTGCAGGCGGTTCACAAAGATGCTGGCCACGGTCACATCGCCCAGGGGCTTGGCCTGGCGCACCAGGGCAATGTGCCCGTCGTGCAGGTTGCCCATGGTGGGCACAAACGCAGGGCGGCGGTAGGGGGCCAGGGCCTGGCGCAGGTCGGCAATGGAGCGAGCAATCAGCATGGGGTCGGAGGGGTCAGAAGGAGAGAGGAAAAGGGCTCACCAGGCGTGCACAGCGTTGTCCGGGAAACGCCCTTGCTTCACGGCCTGCACATACGCCTCCATGGCGCCGCGCACGCTGCCCGCGTCCTGCATGAAGTTGTGCACGAACTTCGGCATCTTCCCGAGGTTCATGCCCAGCATGTCGTGCAACACCAGCACCTGGCCGGCCGTGCCGTTGCCCGCGCCGATGCCGATGGTGTGGCAGTGCGGCAGCTCGGCCGTGATGTCGGCGGCCAGCGCTGCGGGCACCATCTCCAGCACCAGCATGGCGGCGCCTGCGTCCTGCAGCTCATGGGCCTCTTTGCGCAGCGTGCGGGCCGCGTCGTCGGTTTTGCCCTGCACGCGGTAGCCACCCAGCGCGTGCACCGTTTGCGGCGTCAGGCCCAGGTGGGCGCACACGGGCACGCCGCGCTGCACCAGGAATTCGACCGTGGCCGCCGTCCAGCCACCACCTTCGAGCTTGACCATGTGTGCACCCGCCTGCATCAGCACGCAGGCGCTGCGCAGCGCTTGTTCGCGGCTTTCGGCGTAGGTGCCATAGGGCAGGTCGGCCACCAGCCAGGCCGTGCCCTGCACGCGGTGCAGGCCGCGCGCCACGCTGGCCGTGTGGTAGGCCATGGTGTCCAGCGTCACTCCCACCGTGCTGGGCAGGCCCTGGCACACCATGCCCAGCGAGTCGCCCACCAGAATGCATTCCACCCCCGCCGCATCGGCCACGGCCGCAAAGGTGGCGTCGTAGGCGGTGAGCATGGTGATCTTCTCGCCCGCCGCGCGCATTTGCGCCAGGCGCGGCAGGCTCACGGGCTTGCGCTGGGGCAGGGGCGATGCGGGCGGCAGCGTGCCATAGGGCGTGGCCGAAACAGGGCTGGTGGCGGTCATATAGCGCGGTGGAGCCAAAAAATTGCCGCGAGTCTATGCGACCAATACTGGGTGTACTTATTGGTTTCCAGCGCGGGCCCCAGGGGCCAGCGCTGGCACAGTGGCCTTTGCGTTCCCGGTATGCTCGCGGCCCATGACAGCTGCGACATATTCCGCACATTCCCCCGCAAAGACCCCCATGAGCGATACCGAAGTGAAGGCCCTGGCCCAGGCCGATGTGGCCCGCGCCCTGGCCGAAGACGTGGGCACCGGCGACCTCACCGCCGGCCTGATCGACCCCGCCCGCCGCGCCCGCGCGCGCATCCTGGCACGCGAAGCCGCCGTCATCTGCGGCGCCCCCTGGGCCGAGGCCGCGCTGCGCGCCCTCGACCCCACGGTGCAGATCACCTGGCATGTGGCCGAAGGCCAGCGCTGCGCCCCCGACCAGGTGGTGCTGGAGATTGAAGGCAATGCCCGCGCGCTGCTCAGCGCCGAGCGCACGGCGCTCAACTTCCTGCAACTGCTGTCGGCCGTGGCCACCAAGACCCGTACCTATGTGGATGTGGTGGCTGGCACCCGTGCCCACATCGTGGACACGCGCAAGACCATTCCCGGCCTGCGCCTGGCGCAGAAATATGCCGTGCGCGTGGGCGGCGGCACCAACCACCGCATTGGCCTGCACGATGCGGTGCTGATCAAAGAGAACCACATTGCTGCTGCGGGAGGCGTGACCGCCGTGCTGCGCGCGGCCGAGCGGGTGGCGTCTCAGGCAAAGTTCATCGAGATCGAAGTCGAAACCCTGGAGCAACTGGCCGAGGCGCTGGAGGCTGGCGCCAAGATGGTGCTGCTGGACAACATGCCCCTGACCATGCTGCGCGAAGCGGTGCGCATCAACGCGGGCCGTGCGATTCTGGAAATATCGGGCGGCGTCACGCTCGACGGCCTGCGCGAACTGGCCGAGACCGGCGTGGACCGCATCTCCATCGGCACGCTGACCAAGGACGTGAAGGCCACCGACTTTTCGATGCGCCTGCAGGAGCTGTCATGACCACCGCTGTACTGAACCGCATCGACGTGGAGTACGAGCAGCCGCTCGATACCGAGGAAGGCGTCGTCTGCTCCACCAAACACGCCTGGGCGCGTGTGCCGCCCGAACCTTCGCAGGCGGAGCGTGCCGCGCTCAAGGACAAGATCCGTCGCCTGCTCAAGGAAAAGAATGCGGTCATGGTGTCGCACTACTACGTGCACCCGGACCTGCAGGACCTGGCCGAGGAAACTGGAGGCCTGGTGAGCGACTCGCTGGAGATGGCCCGCTTTGGCCGCGACCACGCGGCGCAGACCCTGGTGGTAAGCGGCGTGCGGTTCATGGGCGAAACGGCCAAGATCCTGAGCCCGGAAAAGACCGTGCTCATGCCCGACCTGGACGCCACCTGCTCTCTGGACCTGGGCTGCCCCATCGACGAATTCAGCGCGTTCTGCGACCAGCACCCCGACCGCACTGTGGTCGTCTACGCCAACACCAGCGCGGCCGTGAAGGCGCGCGCGGACTGGCTGGTGACTTCCAGTTGCGCGCTCGACATCGTGAGCGCCCTCAAGGCCGCAGGCCAGAAGATCCTGTGGGCGCCCGACCGCCACCTGGGCGCCTACATCCAGCGTGAGACGGGCGCCGACATGGTGTTCTGGAACGGTGCCTGCATCGTGCATGACGAGTTCAAGGCGCTGGAGCTGGAGCTGCTCAAGCAGCAGCACCCGCATGCCAAGGTGCTGGTCCACCCCGAGAGCCCCGCCGACGTGGTGGCCCTGGCCGACGCCGTGGGCTCCACCAGCGCCATCCTCAAGGCCGCGCGCGAGATGGACGCCACCGAGTTCATCGTGGCCACCGACAACGGCATGATGCACAAGCTGCGCACGCTCAACCCCGGCAAGATGTTTTACGAAGCCCCCACGGCGGGCAACAGCGCCACTTGCAAAAGCTGCGCGCACTGCCCTTGGATGGCGATGAACGGCCTGGCCGATGTGGCCCGCGTGCTGGAGACCGGTGCGAACGCTGTGCACGTGGACCCTGCACTGATTCCGCGTGCGCGCCAGCCGATTGACCGCATGCTGGCCTTCACGGCGGCGCTCAAGAACGGTCAGCCCACCGGCGCACTGTTGCCCCACCTGGGCGCTGCCTGAGTGCGCACGACGTGTTGATGTTTGCTCATGTTTTGATAGCTACAGGCGCATGATCCACTAGCGCCTCCGCCTGCTTTGACTTCTAGTTGCCACATTGACTTCACCCAGCCGCTGAGCGCAGGCGCCGCGCGCCTGCGCCACCGTTTCGAGGCCCCACGCGAGGTGCTGGTGGCCCAGGCACTGTACGAGGTGCGCGGTGTGCTCGACGCCGTGTTTGCCGCCGCACAGCAAGGACGCTGGTGCGTGGGCCATGTGCGCTACGAGGCCGCCCCGGCCTTCGATGCCGCATTGCAGACCCATGCGGCCGACGGCCCGCTGGCCTGGTTCGCCGTGTACGACGCGCCCCAACCCGGGACCGACGACGCGGCGGATGCGGCCGCAGCGGCAACCCCAGCGCAGGTAGTGTGGGACGACAGCCCCGAGCGCGAGGCGTTTGACGCCGCACTGGCGCAGATCCAGCAGGCCATCGCGGCGGGCGAGCTGTACCAGGTCAACTACACCGCGCCCTTTCGCGGCACGCTTCAGGGCTCGCCGCAGGCCCTGTTTGCTGCACTGTTGCGCGCGCAGCCCGGGGGCTATGCCGCCTACCTGCAGGCGGGTGACGAGCAGGTGCTGTCGGTGTCGCCCGAGCTGTTTTTTGACTGGCTGGACGCGCCTGAAGGCGGCACCCTGCTGGCCCGCCCGATGAAGGGCACGGCCCCGCGCGGCGCCACCCCCGAGCAGGACGCGCAGCAGGCCGAGCACCTGCGCACGGCGCCCAAGGAGCGTGCCGAGAACGTGATGATCGTGGACCTGCTGCGCAACGACATGTCGCGCATTGCGCTGCCGCACAGCGTGCAGGTGCCTGCGCTGTTTGCCACGCAGGCCTTGCCCACGGTGTGGCAGATGACCTCGGACGTGACGGCGCGCACGCGGCCCGGCACCACGCTGACAGAGGTTTTTGCGGCGCTGTTCCCTTGTGGCTCCGTCACGGGGGCGCCCAAGGTGCGCGCCATGCAGATGATCCGCGCGCTGGAGCCCGCGCCGCGCGGTGTGTATTGCGGCGCGGTGGGTGTGGTGCGGCCTGGCGGGGCAACGGGGCCGGACGGCCTGCACCCGGTGGCGGCCACGTTCAATGTGCCCATCCGCACCGTGGTGCTGCGTGGCGTGGGTACGGGTGCGGGTGCGGAGGCCTCCGCCGGCGTTGCCAAAGCCACCTGCGGCATTGGCAGCGGCATCACCTCGGGTGCCGGGGCGGGCGCCGAATGGTCCGAGTGGCACCACAAGCGCGCCTTTGTCGAGCGGGCCAGCGCTCCGTTCGAGGTGCTCGAAACCCTGGGCTTGCACCACGGCAAATTCGTGCACGCCGACCAGCATGTGCGCCGCATGGGCGAGGCGGCCGCGCATTTCGGCTTTGTGTTCAACGCCCATGCGGTGCGTCAGGAGCTGCAGATTGCCGCCCTGCAACACCGCGATGGCGACTGGCGGGTGCGCCTGCTGCTGGCGGCGGATGGCAGCGCCCGCGCCGAGGCCTTTGCGCTGCAGACCACGGCAGTGCCTGTGCGCCTGCAACTGGCGCCGCGCCCCTTTGCGGCCGCACACAGCGAGTTTGTGCGCTACAAGACCACGCGGCGCGCGCACTACGCGGCGTTTGCACCCACCACCCCCGGCGTGTTCGACACGGTGCTGTGGAACGAGGCGGGCGAGATCACCGAAGGCACCTTCGGCAACATCGCCGCGCTCGTCGATGGGCGCTGGGTGACGCCGCCCCTGTCCTGCGGCCTGCTGCCCGGCGTGGGCCGCGCCGTGGCACTGCAGGACGGCCACGTGGTGGAGGCCGTGCTGCGCGTGGCCGACATTCCCCGCGTGCAAGGCTGGGCGTTCATCAACAGCCTGCGCGGCTGGCTGGACGCCACGCTGCACGCCTAGCCAACCCTTTTCTCGCAGCCTCCCTGTTGGCGTCCCGCCCCCCAAGTGTTTGGCGTTTTGGCGGCCGCCGCAGGGGCCGTTCAGCGCAATGGATCAGGCCATGGGTGTGTTGCCTTCAGTGGTCGTTCAGGCAGCGGGCCGAGCGTGCCAACGCGCATCCTGTGCATCAGGATGTGACGCTGCTTGCCAGGGCTGTAGGCGCGTGCATGGCGCCCACCCAGCCTGACCGCACCGGCCTGGCAAGGCCGGTTGCTGCGGTCTGGCAAATGCCCCCTTTTGCATCCCGCTACCTGCTGTGCGCTTGCTTACACCGCATCGCACCTGGCCCACAGGCCTATAGGACACGGCCTACAAAAAGCGCTGCGGTGCCCCTCGAACATGAACCCACACAAGACGCCTTTGCAGGCTTTGTGTGCAACCTTTGTTCAACCACTTCGACAGGAGCCACCATGTCTCAAAACAACCCGCAGAACCAGCCCAACATCCCTTCGTCTCAGCGCCAGTCGCCCGCCGGGCAGCAGCAGGCCGAGCAGAGCACGGGCGGCAACACCCACCGCCAGCAAGGTGCTCGCAACGACGCCGACACACACGCGCAGGGCCGCGACCAGAAGCAGCAAGGCAGCCGCGATTCGCACAAGAGCCAGCCCTGAGACCGGGCGGGCCACAACAGCATGTGGCCAGCCGCACCCTTTCATTCTTATTCACTTTCAACTTTTGATATTCCCATTGACCGCAAGGAGAACACCATGGGCTACAGAGACAGCGACGACAGCAACTTTTCCCGCCATGGCATGGGCCGCGATGCCGACGACATGCGCTTTACCGAGCGCGGTGACCACCAGGGCTACGGCAGCGAAGACCATCGCGGCAGCAGCCCTGGCGGTTACCGCCAGGAGTTCGAGAACCGCAATGACCGCAGCGACCGCTATGAGCAAGAACGCTATGGCCACGAACGTTACGGCCAGTACGGCCTGAACCGCAGCCGTGGCGAGTCGCAGGGCTACCCACGCACCGGGCGTGAGAGCATTGGTGCATATGGGGCTCAGGGCCGCTCGGGCTACGACAACGGCCCAGGCCGTCAGCACCAGGCCTGGGGAGCCCCGTACGAGAGCCAGGGTTTTCGCGATGACGAAGGGCGCTTTGCCTCGCCCTATCGCGATGATGAACGCGGCCAGGGTGGCTATGGCAACGCCTATGGCTTCACCCGCAATGCACCGCCCGCCCAGCAGAGCCGGGGCCACCGCGATCCCGACTACCAGCAGTGGCGCGACGAGCAACTGCGCATGCTGGATGACGACTACGACAGTTGGCGCAAGGAGCGCTACCAGAAGTTCTCGGATGACTTCAGCCAGTGGCGCTCCACACGCACCAGCGGCAGTTCGGGTCAGCAGAACCAGAAAGGTGCGGGCTCCCAGAGCGCATCCAGCACTGCGTCTGGCGGCAACCAGGGCAATACCGGCAAGTCCAAGGATGCCAGCTGACCGTTGCTGCGACTGACGCGGCCGGGCCGGGGCAGTGTGTACTGGCCCGGCCCGGTCGTTGAACTCGCCGTCCGTACCACCGTGGGCGCACTGGCCTTGAAGCCCAGGCGCCCCTTTTTTTGGCTCCGGTTGACCTGGAGCCCCTGTCGGCAGAAAGACATTCCTCCGTGACCGCCTCCGTCCCTTCGCTCCCGGTCACCAAGGGTGCGATCCATGCCTTTACCCAGGTGCTGGAGCACAACTGGCCGACCGGGGAATCCGCGTGAAAGCGGTGGCGCCAGGGCTGGTGTGGGCACCGCTGATCCCGGCGGAGCGCCTGGCCAAGGAAGTGGAAAAGGTTGGCGTCACAACGCGTCTGGACCGCCCGGCGCAACCCGAGGAGATCTCGCCCGCCGACGTGTTCCTGGCGGCCCCGTGTTGTTCCAGCTACATCACGGGCATCGTGCAGCCCATCACCGGCAACGCAGGCGACGGGGCCTGAGGCGGGGGCAGGAGCGCGGCGTCAGAGCCGCTCTTTGGCGTACGAGCCCCGGTCCATATCGACGATCTCCACGCTCAATTGCACCATCACGCCCTGGGGCTTGGGGGTGCGCTCGCGCAGCACCGCGGCAATGAGGTCGGACAGCTCCTTCTTGGCTTCGGGCGTGCGGCCTGACAGCAGGCGCAGCTGTGCGTGCACAAAGGCGCGGTTGGCGGGCGCGATGCCGATCTCGAAGCTGTCGGCCACGATGAAGCGCGTCTTCAGGTCGGCCTCGTCCTGCACCTGGGGATGTGCGCACAGGGCGGCGTTCAGGGCCGTCAACGTTTCGGCTTCGGGGTAGTGGGGCAGGTTGGCCGAGTATTCGATGGTCAGGTGGGGCATGGAATCGTCTCGCTGGAAGGATAGGGGGAGGGCCTGCACTGGCAGGGCGCCTGGGCTGTGCATGGTACTGCGGCTTGTCAGCGACTCACCAACGATGTCGCCAGCGCATGCAGCGCGGCCAGCAGTTGCGCCACATCGTCGGTGGTGTGCGCGGCGGACAGCGCAATGCGCAGCCGCGCTGTGCCCGCTGGCACGGTGGGCGGGCGGATGGCAGGCACCCACAGTCCTTTGGCGCGCAGGCCTTCCATCACCGCCAGCGCCGCTTCGTTGCTGCCGATGATCAGGGCCTGCACGGGGGTGTGCGACGGCAGCAGGTGCCAGCCCAGCGATGCTGGCAGCGTGGACAGGCCTTGGCGCAGTTGCGCGATGAGTCCGCCCAGGTGCGCGCGCCGGTCGTCGGCTTCCTCCATGAGCTGCAGGCTTTGGCGCAGTGCGCTCGCCAGCAGCGGTGGCGCGGCGGTGGCAAAGATGTAGGTGCGCGTTTTTTGCAGCAGCCATTCGATGAGGGCTGCATCGCCGGCCACAAAAGCGCCCGCCACGCCCGCTGCCTTGCCCAGCGTGGCCATGTACAGCACGCGGCGCGAGGCGTGGGGGCCCGTCAGCCCCGCCTGTGCCAGGCTGCCGCGCCCTTGGGGGCCCAGCACGCCAAAGCCGTGGGCATCGTCCAGCAACAACAGCGCGTCGTAGCGCTCACACAGCGCGAGCAGGGCTGGGATGTCGATGAGATCGCCGTCCATGCTGAACACCGCATCGCTGATCACCAGCTTGCGCCTTGCGGGACTGGCGGCAAGCTGCGCTTCCAGCGCTGCCAGGTCGGCGTGGGGATAGCGGTGGATGGTGGCGCGCGACAGGCGGGCACCGTCGATCAGGCAGGCATGGTTGAGTGCATCGGAGAACAGCGCATCGCCGTCACCCACCAGCGCGGGGATGATGCCGGTGTTGGTGGCATAGCCCGCGTAGAAGTACAGGGCCCGGGGCAGTTGTACATAGGCCGCCAGATCGTGCTCCAGCGCATCGTTGGCAGCGCTGTGGCCGCTGACCAGCGGCGAGCCGCCCGAGCCCACGCCATAGTGGTGTGTGGCCTCGCGCGCGGCTTCGGCCAGCGCAGGGTGGCCGGCCAGGCCCAGGTAGTCGTTGCTGCAAAAGGCCAGCATGGGCCGGCCGTCCACCAGCAGGCGTGCACCGCCGGCGGGCTGCACCACACGGCGGCGGCGCAGCAGGTGGGCGCGTTCGATGTCGGCCAGGCGCGCGGGGATCTCGTCGAGCCACGACGTTTGTGGTGCCGTGGCGCTTGTCATCGCCAGTCCTTGGGCAAATCAAACACCAGACTGCCGGGTTCGGGTAGCTCCTGGTGCGGCACATCGGCCAGCAGCGGTGCACCCAGCCGGGTACGCAGGTAGGCAATGTTGTCCTCCACCGCCTCCATGTCGGGGTCCAACCGGTTGGCCACCCAGCCCGCCAGCGTGAGGCCCCGCGCACGGATGGCCTCGGCGGTCAGCAACGCATGGTTCAGGCAGCCCAGCCGCAAACCCACCACCAGCACCACCGGCAAGGCCAGGGCCTGGGCAAGGTCTGCGCCAGTCAGCGTATCGGTGAGCGGCACATGAAAGCCGCCTGCCCCCTCCACCACCACGGCGTCGGCCTGTGCGGCCAGCGTTTGGTAGCTGGCGACGATGGCAGCGATGTCGATCTGTACACCCGCTCGCGCCGCGGCGATGTGGGGCGAGAGCGGGTCGGGCAGCAGCACGGGGTTGTCCAGCGATGGCGGCACGGCCAGGGTAGAGGCCGAGCGCAGCGCAATCGCGTCTTCACTGGCCCAGTCGTCCCCCCAGGGCACCAGGCCAGCCGCCACGGGCTTCATGCCCACCACGCGGCGGTGGTGGCGCGCCAGAGCGTGTAGCAGCCCGGCGGACACCAGCGTCTTGCCGACACCGGTGTCGGTGCCGGTCACAAAACATCCCATCATCAACTTTCCTCCTGCAGGGTGGCGTTCAGCGCATCAAGCGCGCCGCTGGCAAGGCACTGGACGGCCTCGTCGTCGAGCGCATAGGGCGGCATGGCGTACAGCGTTTTGCCAATGGGTCGCAGCACCAGCCCCCGCGCCATGGCGTGCCGGTGGTAGCGGCGGGAAAAATCGGGCAGCGTGGTGTCCACATCCCAGGCCCAGATCATTCCGAGGCGGCGCGCATGGCGCACACGTGGGTGCTGCGCCAAGGGCGCGCACGCCGCATCGATGTGTTGCGCCAGCGCCTTGTTGGCATTCAGCGCATCCAGCTGGTCGAACAGTTCTAGCGTGGCCAGCGCAGCGCGGCAGGCCAGGGGGTTGCCGGTATACGAGTGCGAATGCAGAAAGCCGCGTGCCACATCGTCGTCGTAGAACGCCGCGTACACCGCGTCGGTGCTGAGCACGGCCGAGAGCGGCAGCGTGCCGCCCGTCAGGCCCTTGGAAAGACAGATGAAATCAGGCCGGATGCCCGCTTGCTGGTGCGCAAACATGGTGCCCGTGCGGCCAAAGCCCACGGCGATCTCGTCCACCACCAGGTGCACCTCGTAGCGGTTGCACAGCGCGCGCGCCAGGCGCAGGTATTCGGGGTCGTGCATCGCCATGCCCGCTGCGCATTGCACCAGGGGCTCCACGATCAGCGCGGCGGTGGTGGCGTGGTGCTCCTGCAACCACGCCTCCAGCGCCGCAGCGGCACGTCGGGCCACGTCCTGGGCTGTCTCGCCGGGGCCTGCGCCGCGTGCATCGGGGCTGGGCACGGTGTCAGCCAGGCGCACCAGGGGCGCGTAGGCCTCGCGGAAGATCGCTATGTCGGTCACGGCCAGCGCGCCCACGGTTTCGCCGTGGTAGCCACCGGCCAGGCCCACAAAGCGGCTCTTGGCAGGGCGGCCGGTGTTGCGCCAGTAGTGCGCGCTCATCTTCAGGGCGATCTCGGTGGCGGCTGCGCCGTCGCTGCCGTAGAACGCATGGCCCAGGCCGGTGAGGGCGGCCAGGCGTTCGGACAGCTCCACCACGGGCGCGTGGGTGAAGCCCGCCAGCATCACGTGGTCCAGATGGCCCAGCTGGTCCACCAGCGCGGCCTGGATGTGTGGGTGGCTGTGGCCGAACAGGTTGACCCACCAGGAGCTGATGCCGTCCAGGTAGCGCTTCCCATCGGTGCCGTAGAGCCACTGGCCCTGCGCGCGGGCAATCGCCACGGGAGGCTGGGCCTCGTGCCGCTTCATCTGGGTGCACGGGTGCCAGACGGCAGCCAGGCTGCGGGCCGCCAGAGCGTCATGGGTCGGCGCCATCGTTACAGGGCCTGCGTGGGCACTGCGTGGCGCAGTTCCGTCTGGCGGTTGTGGTCGTCCACAAACACCAGTTGCGGCTGGTGCGTGGCCACCTGGTCTTCGTGCACCTGGGCAAAGGCCGCAATGATGATGAGATCGCCCACTGCAGCGCGGCGTGCGGCCGAGCCATTCACCGAGATCATGCCGCTGCCGCGCTGGCCCTTGATGGCGTAGGTGACAAAGCGCTCGCCGTTGTTGATGTTCCAGATGTGGATCTGCTCGTTCTCTGCGATGTTGGCGGCGTCCAGCAGGTCTTCGTCGATGGCGCAGGAGCCTTCGTAGTGCAGCTCGCACTGGGTCACGGCCACGCGGTGGATCTTGGATTTGAGCAGGGTGCGGAACATCGGGCTTCCTTGGGTGAAGTCTGTGAACTTTTGGGGGGTGGCCTGCCGGTGGCAGGGCTATGGCCGGTCAGGGCTGTGGAAAGTCCAGCGCGCAGCTGTCGCCCAGCGCCTCGCGCCACACGCGCACGCGGCTCAGGCTGGCGCGCAGGTCGGCGGGCAGTGCCTGGGCGATGAACAGGCACAGGTTCTCCAGCGTGGGTGTGCCCAGGCCGGGCACTTCGTCGAGCATGTGGTGGTCCAGCTGCTCGCGCACCACGGCCAGGCCCTGGCGCAGCAGGCCCAGGTCCAGCACCATGCCTGTGGCGGGGTCGCGCGGGCCGGTCAGGAACACTTCGGCGTGGTAGGTGTGGCCGTGTACGCGACGGCTGCCTTCGGCCTCGATCTCGCGGCGCAGGGTGTGGGCGGCGTCGAAGAAAAAGCGCTGGGAGATGGTGAACAACATACGGGAACCAGAAAAGAAAACCGCGTCACCGGATGCCGGTGAGCTTGTGGGTTTGCAGGCTCAATCGCCATGCAGGGTGGGCCAGGCAGGCGTCAATGCAGGCAGCAGTGTTCTGGCGCTGCAGCAGGCCGTCCATGGGCTGCAGAAAGCGGTGGGTGAACTGCGTGTCCTGCTCCAGCGCCTGCAGGTCAAAGCCGGGCTGGGGCCAGACCAGTTTCAGCTCCTGCCCGCTGCGCTGCACCCACGGGGCACCGGCCTTGGGGCTGATGCACAGCCAGTCGATGCCTTCGGGGGCGGCAACCGTGCCGTTGCTTTCGACGGCGATGCGGAACTGCTGGGCGTGCAGCGCGTCGATCAGCGCTGCATCGACCTGAAGCAGCGGCTCGCCACCCGTCAGCACCACCAGCCGGTGGCCCGCGCCCGCAGGCCATTGCGCAGCGATCAGCTCGGCCAAAGCGGCGGCTGTCTCAAACTTGCCGCCCAGCGTGCCATCGGTGCCCGCAAAGTCGGTGTCGCAGAACTGGCAGATGGCCTGCGCGCGGTCCTGCTCGCGGCCCGTCCAGAGGTTGCAGCCTGCAAAGCGGCAGAACACGGCGGGTGTGCCCGCCTGGCCGCCTTCGCCTTGCAGGGTGTAGAAAATTTCTTTGACGCTGTAGGTCATCGGGCCACCGGTGGTACGAGAAGGGTGGGGGCGGCAGGCGCTGCCACCTCGGGGTAGTCGCGGCTGAAATGCAGGCCCCGGCTTTCGCGGCGCAGCTGGGCGCTTTTCACGATGAGGTCGGCCACCTGCACCAGGTTGCGCAGCTCCAGCAGGTCGCGCGTGACGTGGAAGTGTGCGTAGAACTCCTGGATCTCGCCCTGCAGCATCGCAATGCGGTGCGCGGCGCGCTCCAGCCGCTTGTTGGTGCGCACGATGCCCACGTAGTCCCACATGAAGCGGCGCAGCTCGTCCCAGTTGTGGGAGATGACGACGGATTCATCCGCATCGGTCACGCGGCTGTCGTCCCAGGCGGGAACGGTGGGCAGTTCTGTGGTCGGGGCTGCTGCGATGGCCTGCGCGGCGGCGCGGGCGAACACCATGCATTCGAGCAGCGAGTTGCTGGCCAGGCGGTTGGCGCCATGCAGGCCGGTGCAGGCCACCTCTCCCACGGCGTACAGACCGGGTAGGTCGGTGCGGCCTGCCAGGTCGGTCAGCACACCGCCGCAGGTGAAGTGGGCGGTGGGTACCACGGGGATGGGCTCCTTGGTGATGTCGATGCCCAGCGACGCGCAGTGCGCGAGGATGTTGGGGAAATGTTCCTGCAAAAACGCGGGGCTCTGGTGCGAGATGTCGAGGTGCACGCAATCGAGGCCGTGTTTTTTCATCTCGAAGTCGATGGCGCGGGCCACCACATCGCGCGGGGCCAGTTCGGCACGTGGGTCGTGGTCGAGCATGAAGCGCGTGCCGCCTGCCGAGGGCGGCAGCTTGAGCTGCCCGCCCTCGCCACGCACGGCCTCGCTGATGAGGAAGGACTTTTCGTGTGGGTGGTACAGGCCCGTGGGGTGGAACTGGATGAATTCCATGTTCGCTACGCGGCAGCCCGCGCGCCAGGCGGCGGCAATGCCGTCGCCCGTGGCGGTGTCGGGGTTGGTGGTGTACAGGTACACCTTGCCTGCGCCGCCCGTGGCCAGGATGGTTTGTGGCGCGCGGAAGGTGACGACCTCGTCGGTGTCGCTGTCCAGCGCATACAGCCCCAGGCAGCGGTGGCCCGGCAAGCCCAGCTTGCGCGTGGTGATCAGGTCCACCAGCGTGTGCTGCTCAAACAGGGTGATGCCGGGGGTGCTGCGCACTACGTCAATCAGCGTGCGCTGCACGGCGGCGCCGGTGGCATCGGTCACATGGGCAATGCGGCGGGCGCTGTGGCCGCCTTCGCGCGTCAGGTGCAGCTGGTCGCCTTCGAGCGTGAAGGGCACGCCCAGGCCGCGCAGCCAGGCGATGGACTCGGGCGCGTTCTCGACCACAAAGCGCGTGGTGGCCAGGTCGCACAGGCCCGCGCCCGCGACCAGCGTGTCTTCGATGTGCGCGGCAAAGCTGTCGTCGTCGGCCAGCACGGCGGCAATGCCGCCTTGGGCCCAACCGCTGGAGCCATCTTGCAGCGTGCGCTTGGTGATCACGGCCACGCGGTGCGTGGGCGCCAGGTGCAGCGCGGCCGAGAGGCCTGCGAGGCCGCTGCCTACGATGAGAACGTCGAAGTCGTGGGATGCCATGGCTTGCGGGTATGGAGTAATGCCACGGCCACCGGCCAGGGCGGTGAACAGTGGGAGGCGGCGCTAGGCCGGCGTGTAGGCCAGGCGCACGTAGATGGGGGCGAAGGCTTCGGCCTGCGTGATCTCGATCAGCGTCTCTTTGGCCAGCTCCAGCAGCGCGATGAAGGTCACCACCAACACGGTGCTGCCTTTTTCGGGCTCGAAGAGTTCTTCAAACTCCACAAAGCGGCGGCCCTGCAGGGTCTTGAGCACCATGCTCATGTACTCGCGCACGCTCAGTTCTTCGCGCGTGATCTTGTGGTGCTGTACGAGCTTGGCGCGCTTCAAAATGTCGCGCCACGCCTCCTGCAGCTCCACCACATGCACATCGGGAAAGCGCGGCTGCAGGCTCTGCTCGATGTAGACCTGGGCTTTCAAAAAGTCGCGGCCGTACTGCGGCAGGTTGGCCAGGCGCATGGCGGCCATCTTCATCTGCTCGTATTCAAGCAGGCGGCGCACCAGCTCGGCACGCGGGTCTTCGGGTTCCTCGCCGCCTTCCTGCTTCTTGGGCGGCAGCAGCATGCGCGACTTGATCTCGATGAGCATGGCCGCCATCAGCAAATACTCGGCCGCCAGCTCCAGGTTGCGGCTGCGGATCTCGTCCACATACGCCAGGTACTGCTTGGTCACCCCCACCATGGGGATGTCGAGAATGTTGAAGTTCTGCTTGCGGATCAGGTACAGCAGCAAGTCCAGCGGGCCTTCAAAGGCTTCGAGGAAGACTTCGAGCGCGTCGGGCGGGATGTACAGGTCCTGCGGCAGCGCAAACAGCGGCTCGCCATACAGGCGCGCCAGGGCCACCTGATCGACCACATCGGGCATGCCGGCTCCATCCAGCGAGGGCGCGCCGGGCGAGTCTGCCGCTTCGGCTGCGTTCGCGGTGGTCATGATCTGCTATTGAATCAGTAGCTGCCAGCGCAATAAATACCTGCGCTTGTGGCTAAAAACATGCTCAATCGGCGTTGGTCTGGTACACGTAGGGCTTCTGGGGCACCTGGGCGTCGCGGTACTCGCCCCAGATCTTGCGGTCCACTTGCTTGTCCCACAGCAGGGCACGGCCGGCTTGCTGCTGCTGGTCCAGCTCGGGACGGCTTGCTTTGAGCTGGTTGATGAACTGAGTGGCGTCGGATTGGTAGTCGGGGCGGCGGAAAATAGACATGGACTGTGAACTCTTTCTTGGAACGCGTCAGGCACAGTGATGCACCGAAGGTCCAAGATTTTACCGGGACGAATTTATGCGCTTGATATATCGCTCGGCCGCCCTGGCGGCGGCCACTTTTTCCCTGCTGGTGCTTGCCGCCTGCGACCCGCAACGCATCAGCGAGCTCAAAGAGGGCGTCTCGACCGAAGCCGACGTGCGCGACCGCTTCGGCGCCCCCGAGAATGTGTGGGACGAGCCCGGTGGTGCACGCACCTTCGAATACAACCGCCAGCCTGCTGGCCAGGTCAACTACATGATCACCATCGGCCCCGACGGCCGCATGAGCGCGCTGCGTCAGGTGCTCACACCCGAAACCTTTGCCCGCGTGTCGCCCGGCATGCGCATGGACGAGGTGCGCCGCCTGCTGGGCAAGCCCGCCAAGGTCACGCCCTACGAGTTGAAGAAGGAGACCTGGGCCGACTGGCGCTACCTGGAGGCACCCAACCAGTCCAAGGTCTTCACGGTGGTCTATGGATCCGACCAGTTCGTGCTGCGCACGCAGACGGGCGCCGACACGGAGGCGCCGGAGTTCAAGGGCGGGAAGTAGCGGCATCTTCGCGCACTGGCCCGCTCTGGCCCGCACTGGCGCGTTGCTTGCTTCTCATCTTGCAGACTGACCGCTGGATGCGCGCCGGGCTGCCCCCAAGTTCCTAGTGCTCCACCGGCGGAAAGCCTCCGCGCCTTTGCCACGCCCCCCATCGCTGAACGCCCATGTCCGATACCCCGCCCACCGCCAACGACACTGCCCCGCCGCTGTCCGCCCTGCGCCATGGCGCCTTTGAAGATGCCCAGGCCCTGTTCGCAGGCACCTTGTTTGTGGCCATGGCGCTCATGCTGTTCAACCAGGCGGGGCTGCTGGTGGGCGGCACGGCGGGCGTGGCGTTCTTGCTGCATTACGTCACCAGCATTTCGTTTGGCAAGCTGTTCTTTGTGGTCAACCTGCCGTTCTATTGGTTTGCCTGGACGCGCATGGGGCGCGAGTTCACGATCAAGACCTTTGTCTGCGTGGGCCTGCTGTCGCTGCTGACCGAGCTGTTCCCGCACGTGATGCATGTGGACTATCTCAACCCGCTGTTCGCCTCGCTGCTGGGCGGGCTGTTGCTGGGCACGGGCTGTCTCTTTCTGGCACGCCACCGCTCCAGCCTGGGCGGGGCCACGGTGGTGTCGCTGTACTTGCAAGGCCGCTACGGCATGCGTGCGGGCAAGGTGCAGATGATGATTGACGGCACCGTGGTGCTGCTCGCGCTGTTCGTGGTGCCGGTGGAGCGGGTGGCGTATTCGGTGCTGGCAGTGCTGGTGATGAGCGGGTTCCTGTGGATCAGCCACCGGCCGGGCCGCTACGTGGGCCATTGAGAAAGAGAGCCACCCGCACGGTGGCTGAGCGCCTCGTCCGCTGAACAAGACCCTGGGGTTCTGGGCCCCGCCCAACGCCTTCGGGCCATTCCATTCCCTGCGTCAACCCTGCTTCAGTGGGGTGCGCTTGCGCGTCCTCCCGCCATAGAGTTCCAGGCACCCCGCCTGCATCCGCACGGGGGAGCCGGACCCGTCTGTGCCTCCCGAGGGGTGAAGCGTCCACCCCCCGTTCACAGACCCGGAGACCCCTGATGTATCGAAATTTTTCCGCCACGGCCGAGGCCCTGCGTGCGAGGCTTGCCGGTGCGGCCCGGACGTTGTCCCTGGTCGTGGCTGGCGCCCTGGCAGCTTGTGGCGGTGGCGGAGACTCTGCCGGGCCACCGCCTCCACCCCCACCACCTTCCGTTGTGCAGCATCCGGTAGGGGGCACGGTGACGGGGCTGACGGGCACGCTGGTGCTCGCCAACGGAACCGGTGCGGAAGTGACCATCACGGCCAGCGGCAGTTATGTCACCAACGTTGCGCAGGGGCAGACTTACAACATTGTTGTGCGCACCCAGCCAGTGGGCCAGACCTGCGCGGTGGAAAACGGCACGGGCGTGGTGACGGGCCCTGTCTCCAACATCCGGGTGACCTGCACCACCAACACCTATGCCGTGGGTGGGACCGTCACGGGCCTGGCGGGCGCATTGAGGCTGCGGCTGAACGGCGCTGCAGATCTGCTGCTGACAGAGAACGGCGCTTTCCGGTTTGAATCTCTGGTCTCTCACGGTAGCGCCTACGCGGTCACGGTGGTGGCGCAGCCTGGGGATCAGGCTTGCTCGGTCGAAGCTGGCACCGGAGTCGCCGTGGCGCTGGTCACCCAGGTGAGGGTGCTCTGCAGCACGATCTATACCCCGCCTCCGCCACCGCCCCCACCGCCGCCAGCTCCCCCTGCACCGGGTGGCCTGGGCATCGGCTACGGAACGAAGGCGCTGGTTTTCTCGTGGACTTCGGCGCCGGGTGCCACCAGCTACACGGTGTACGAGGACCCGGATGGCGCAGGTCCATTGACACCCGTGCAGATCGGATCCACCACTTCCACGGGGCTGACCTATGCCGTACCCGTGCTGCTGCATCTGCGGCTGAATGCCACCTATACCGTGCAGGCCTGCAATGCGGGGGGCTGCAGTGCCCCGTCAGCTTCTGTGGCGGCCGACATGGTGCGCGCCGTGGGGTACTTCAAGGCATCGGCGACCACCGTCGAAGGCCGGTTTGGCAACCGCGTGGCCTTGTCCAGCAACGGCACCACCCTGGCTGTGGGGGCGTATGGAGAGGGAGGCAACACCGGGGCGGTGTACGTCTTCACGAAGAGCGGCGCCACGTGGTCGCAGCAGGCACGCATTACGGCTCCCAACGGCGAGGCCAACGACTATTTCGGCAATGCCGTGGCGCTGTCGGCCGACGGCAACACGCTGGCCATTGGCGCGGATGGCGAGAGCGGCGACCAGAAGGGCACGTTTGCGACCATGCCCGCCACCAACAACCTGGCCAGCAGCTCAGGCGCTGTCTATGTGTATTCGCGCGCTGGTGCGGTCTGGTCGCAGCAGGCATTCATCAAGGCGAACAACGCGGATGCCGACGATCTTTTCGGCTCGTTCGTCGCCCTCTCGAACGACGGCAACACCCTGGCAGTCGGGGCATACAATGAGGATGGCGACCTGACCGGAACACACGGCAATGCCGCCTATGCTGCGTCTGGTGCGGCCTACGTCTTCACCCGCACGGGCACCAGCTGGGCGCAGCAAAGCTACCTCAAGGCGTCCAACGCGGGTGCGGGAGATTTCTTCGGCATCTACCTCAGCCTGTCGGGCGCGGGAGACACTTTGGCGGTGGGCGCGTTCTTCGAGCGCAGCGCCCTGGCGAGTGATCCGGCGGACGACACCCTGGCCAACGCCGGTGCGGCCTATGTGTTCCAACGCAATGCAGGGGCGTGGTCGCAGCAGGCCTACCTGAAGGCCCCCAACCCCCAGGCACAGGACCGCTTCGGTGTGTCGGTCATCTTGTCGGGCGACGGCAACACGCTGGCGGTTGGCATGGATGGAGACAGCAGCAACTACACCGGCACCTTCGTCGTGCCGCCGCCCAGCAACACCCTGGCACTCAACTCTGGCGCGGTGTTTGTGTTTATTCGCGCAGGTGGCGTCTGGCAGTCACAGGCGTATTTGAAAGCCTCCAACACCCGTACGCCCCATCGTTTCGGCAACAACCTGGCCATGTCCAGCGACGGAAACACGCTGGTGGTGCCGTCATACCGCGACGACAGCAATGCGCGCGGATTCAATGGTGACCAGGCCAACACCGCGGCCGCAGATGCTGGCGCTGTGCTGGTGTTCCGCCGCAGTGCGGGCACCTGGGCGCAACAGGCCTACCTGAAGGCGCCCAACACCGGCCCCGGTGACCGGTTTGGTGGCCGTGTGGCGATATCGGGGGACGGCACTACGCTGGCCGTGGGTGCGTCCACCGAAGACAGCGGATCGACTGGCATTGGGGGCAACCAGGCGGACGAAAGCAGCACCAACGCGGGCGCGGTGTATCTGTACTGAGCGCTTGCTGAAGAGCAGTCGTCACCGGGCTGCCCTGTTCTCATTCGGCGCATTGGGGGGCTCAGCGCCCCCCCCGGTAACCTTGACCGTCGCTGTATTTACCGGCCCTGCGTGCCTTACCGCACCCGCATGCCCGGCGTGGCGCCCGGCCAGGGGTTGAGCACGTAGATGCCGGGGTTGGCCTTTTCATCGCCATGGCTGGCGGCCAGCACCATGCCTTCGCTCACGCCAAACTTCATCTTGCGTGGGGCCAGGTTGGCCACCATCACGGTGTGTTTGCCCACCAGGTCTTCAGGCTTGTAGGCGCTGGCAATGCCGGAGAAGACATTGCGCGTGCGGCCTTCGCCCACGTCCAGCGTCAGGCGCAGCAGCTTGGTGGAACCTTCCACCGGCTCGCAGTTCACGATCAGCGCGATGCGCAGGTCGAGCTTGGTGAAGTCGTCGATGGTGATCGTGGGGGCCAGCTCTTCGCCGCCGGGTGCTGCTACGGTTTCTGTAGCTGTTTGGGCTTGTGCAGCGGGCGCAGGGGGCTCAAACAATGCCTCAAGCTGCTCGGGCGTCACGCGCTGCATCAGGTGTTTGTAGGCCAGGATCGCTTCATCAGCTGGACGATGCGAAGTCAGCGGGCGGTGGATGGCCTTCCAAGAGCTTGTGGATGCTTTGAGGAAGCCCAATGCTTGCTCAGCCACTTGCGGGAGTATTGGGCTGAGGTAAATCGTGAGAATCCGAAACGATTCAAGCGCCACGCTAAGAACCTCATGGGCACTTGGCGATTCGGGGAATTTTTTGAGCATGTCCCAGGGGGCTTGTTCATGAACGTACTTGTTCACAACGTCTGCTAAGGCCATGACCGTTTTGGTTACTTTCCCAAAATCTCGTGCTTCGTAGTACTCCGCAATTGCTGCCTCTGCAGCTTCAACTTGCTTGATGACGTCGTGTGCGCCCGCGCCACTCAATCCGTGGTCGCGAATCTTTCCTTCAAAGTACTTGTGCAGGAGTGGTGCCGCGCGGCTGGCAATGTTCACGTATTTGCCAATCAAATCGCTGTTCACCCGCAGCATGAAGTCTTCGGCGTTGAAGTCGATGTCTTCGTTGCGCGCGCTCAGCTTGGCCGCCAGGTAGTAGCGCAGCCATTCGGCGTTCATGTTCAGGCTCAGGTACTTGAGCGGGTCCAGGCCCGTGCCCCGGCTCTTGCTCATCTTCTCGCCGTTGTTCACCGTGAGGAAGCCGTGCACGAACACATTGTTGGGCGTCTTGCGGCCGCTGAAGTGCAGCATGGCGGGCCAGAACAGGGTGTGGAAGGTGACGATGTCCTTACCGATGAAGTGGTACTGCTCCATGGCCGGGTCGGCCATGTAGGCGTCGTAGCTTTCGCCGCGCTTTTCCAGTAGGTTCTTCAGCGACGCGAGGTAGCCCACGGGCGCATCGAGCCACACGTAGAAGTATTTGCCCGGCGCGTCCGGGATCTCGATGCCGAAGTAGGGTGCGTCGCGGCTGATGTCCCAGTCGCCCAGGCCTTCGCTGGTGGTGCCGTCGGGGTTGGTGCGGACGGTGAACCATTCCTTGATCTTGTTGGCCACCTCGGGCTGCAGCTTGCCGTCCTGCGTCCAGTTCTCCAGAAACTCCACGCAGCGCGGGTCCGAGAGCTTGAAGAAGAAATGCTCGGAGTGCTTGAGTTCGGGCTTGGCGCCGGAGAGGGCCGAGAAGGGGTTGATCAGGTCGGTGGGGGCGTACACGGTGCCGCACACCTCGCAGTTGTCGCCGTACTGGTCCTTGGCGTGACACTTGGGGCATTCGCCCTTGATGTAGCGGTCGGGCAGGAACATGTTCTTCTCGGGGTCGAAGAACTGCTCGATGGTGCGCACCTCGATCAGGCTGCCGTCAGCACGGTCGCGCAGGTCGCGGTAGATCTGGCGGGCCAGGTCGTGGTTTTCGGGCGCGTCGGTGCTGTGCCAGTTGTCAAAGCTGATATGAAAGCCATCCAGGTACTGCTTGCGGCCGGCAGCGATGTCGGCCACGAACTGCTGGGGCGTCTTGCCGGCCTTTTCGGCGGCAATCATGATGGGCGCACCGTGGGTGTCGTCCGCACCCACAAAGTTGACCGCGTTGCCCTGCATCCTTTGGTACCGCACCCAGATGTCGGCCTGGATGTATTCCATGATGTGGCCGATGTGGAAGTTGCCGTTGGCATACGGCAGGGCGGTGGTAACGAAGAGTTTGCGGGCGGAGGTCGTCATGAAAAGCGGCTTTCTCAGGCGGAACCCGCGATTTTAGGGGGTTGTGGTATGTCTGGCCGCGTGAGGCTTTGGGGCAAGCGACGGATACCACCCCGCCAATGGCAAAATTTCAAGCGGCACGCGAGTCGCCCCCTGGCCCTGGAAAAATCCAGCGGCGTCTTTCTCCAACTCTTGCGCAGTCTTTGCGGTTTTTCAGGTCTTCAACATGTCGTGTCCGTGTGCTGGTTGGGTCGTCTCGCGAGTGAGTTTGCGAAAGTCGTTGTACACGTGGCTGTTGAGCTTGTCATTCAGCGCTGTGCCGTCGCTCGCGGCGCCCGTCGTTACCACCGTCGCCGAGGATTCTTTTTCCTACGCCAACAACATATCGCTGGTAGGGCAAAACGGGGGCACTGGATGGACTGGAGCCTGGGTTTCTGACAGTATTTCGTTCACCGATTTTTTTACGAACTCTGTGGGGCTGTCGGTGCCGGGTTTGGCAGGCGCAGGGGGTAAGGTGGTGTACCGGGCCGGGTCGCAGCTGAATGATGCTGCGCGAGACTTGCCGTTGCAAAACTCCGGTGTTCTTTTCGTGCAGTTCGTCTCGCAGTTTGGCACCCAGTCTGGCGGCGGCACGCCGAACCTTCGTTTCATCAATGCAGGTGTAACTACGGGTGCAGTGGGCAACAACGGTGCATGTGGCAGCCCCGTATATGCCATTCTTGACAACACTTTGCAGCCAGTGGCCGGCGCGTGCAGCGCAGTGGCGCTCAATACCCTCAGCGCCGTGGTGCTGCGCATTGACTACACAGCCAATCTGACCCAAATGTGGGTGCTGTCCAGCTTGTCGGGATTCGATTACTTGAATCCGCCAGCTCCCTCGGCGTCTTATGCCGGTTTGTCACCAGCATTCCAGCGTATTGCGTTTTATAGCCGCAGCCCTGCCAGCATTGATGAACTGAAAGTGTTTCGGGTGACGGCTCCACCCTCTGCGCCCTCTCCGGTGCCCGGACTGTCGGGTGAGGGTGTTGGAGTCCTGGCGGCGTTGCTGGCGCTGGCGGCCGTGTGGCGCGGGGCGAGCAGGTTTCGCCGCCGGTAAGCGGTTGCTTCGGCGGGCACCTCTCAGGTGTGGTGCCGCATCTGCACCTCGGCACCGGTATCCGTCCATCCAAAAAATTGGCACACCTCGGCCCGCATGGCCAGGGTGTCGGTCCGGCCCAGGGCCATCAGCTCCTGCGTGTAGCCGGACTCGAACAGCAGGTAGCTGGCCAGCGCCGCGCCGCGCACATCGGCCATGTTGGACGTGACGCCCAGGGCGCCCAGCATGGTGCGCACGGGCGTGGGCAGGTCGCCCACGTGGCGCGCAGCCACGGCATCCAGGCGCTGGGATGGCGCAATCACCAGCAGCTCGATGGGGCGCAGTGCGCTGTGCAGGCGCTTTTCTTCGGGGATGAGGGACAGGGTCTGGTTGATGCGCTGCACGCGCTCCACATCCACGGCCAGCGCATCCAGAAAGATGTTGGACAGCGCATGCCCCGCAATCTGCGCCAGCGTGGGGTAGGTGGCCGTGGGGTTGGCAGCGGCATCTCCCTTGGGCTCGTGCATGCGGCCCGCGCCGATCACCAGGATGCGCTCGGCCCCCAGGTGAATGGCCGGAGCAATGGGCGCCGACTGGCGCATGGAGCCGTCGCCGAAATATTCGACGTGGTCATCCACCTCGATGCCCTTGGCCGGAAAGATGAACGGAATGGCCGAGGATGCCAGCAGATGCTCGTGCGTGATGCGGTCGCTGGCCGCTTTGCGCTGCGAGCGCACCCAGGGCTTGACGGGTGCGGCGGCTTCAAAAAAGGTGACGTGTTCGCCCGAGCTGTAGCTCGACGCTGTGACGGCAAGCGCTGTGAGATGCCCTTTGCGGATCAGCCGGGGCAGGCGCACCAGCGGCACCATCTTGACCAGCAGTTTTTCGAGCGGGGTGTTGTCCAGCAGCGACTTGGGCCGCATGCGCCGCCAGCGCGCCAGCGCCCAGCCCAGCGACACCAGCGTGAGCCAGCGCGCGCCGCTGCGCATCACGCTGAGCGAGTCGGCGCCATACACCTGGCTGGCATGGAACTGCCGCCACACGCGTGCAATGCGGCGTACCGCACGGTCAAAGTGGTCGGCTCCGCAGGCCAGGGCGGCTGCGTTGATGGCCCCCGCCGAGGTGCCGGTGATGATGGGAAAGGGGTTGGGGCCGCCGCCTTCGCCACAGGCCTGGCGCAGGTCGGCAATGGCTTCCAGCACGCCCACCTGGTAGGCAGCGCGGGCACCGCCGCCGGTCAGCAGCAGGCCCGTGGCGGGTGTGGCGGGAACGTTGCCAGGGGCTGCGGTAGAGGTTGTGGGGGGCATGGACGGTGGGGCTGTGTAAGGCTCCCAGTGTGGAGGGGCGCCCGGGCGCAGCTCATGTGGGAAAACCCGCATGTGCGGGCCACCCCACAGGAGGTGGTCTTAGAACCTGTTCACAGTCTTTTTGGAGATTACATTGGAGTGCAATCGGGAGGAGTGGATGCTTCGGGTGCGCCGCATGGGCTCATGCCCATGCAAGCAGCCGGGGCGTCCAATCGCCCGATTTCACTCCAACCCTTTGGGCAAGTGCCTTGCCGGGCGGTCTGCGGCGTTGCGGCGCTTGCCAATAGCACGGGCTATTGGCAGCGCACCGCGCCTTGCATCCCATCCCGGCAAGGCACTTGTGCAACTCCAAAAAGACTGTGAACAGGTTCTTAACGCTGCTTGAGCAGCAGTTGCGCCACCGCGTCACCTTGCAGCACCACGATGCCGTGCTCCCGGGCAAACGCCTGGGCGTTCTCGCTGACCTGGCCCAGGGCGGCCACGTAAACGCCCTCCGACGCATCGGCAGCGGTCATGGCCGTGCGCAGCTCCCGCAGGGGCTCCACACCGTGGGTAGCGGCCTTCCAGCGCTTGGCGCTGACCAGCGTGGTCTTGCCGCCCTGGCTCAGGCGCATGTCGGCCCCGGTGGCGTTGCTGCCTGTCATGCGCTCCACGCTGTAGCCCGCGCGTTCCCAGGCGGTGGCCAGGGTGTCGGCGAAGCTGCGCCAGGGCATGCTGCCCACGGCCTCCAGCATCTCCACCACCTTGGCGGGGTTGGGCGCGCGCAGTTGCTTCCAGGCTGCGATGCAGCCCACCACAAAGATGGGGAACCCTGCCAGCGCGCCCACGACAAAGTACTCCTTGGGCAACAACGCCCCGGCCGCCAGCGTGATGAGGCCCACCACCACAAAGCTGATCCACCACGGCGAGCGCAGCAGGACGGCAAACAGGGAGTTTTCAGACATCTTGAATTTCACGGGAGGCCTTTTTGGAGAGAGCGACGATGCAATGCGGTGCGCATTGTCCTTCAGCGGCAGGGGGCGGGAGCTTGGGAATAGACTACCGGCCCCACAGGAGTTATTTGAATGGCAGTCACCGAACAGGGCCTTTTGGCCGCACTTTCCAGCGTGCTGGACCCCCATACGGGCAAGGATTTTGTCAGCAGCCGCGCCCTGCGCAACCTGCAGATCACCGGTGGCGACGTGGCGTTTGACGTGGAACTGGGCTACCCCGCCAAAAGCCTGGTGCCCGAGCTGCGCCGCAGCCTGGTGGCCGCCGCCAAGGGCGTGGCGGGCGTGGACAACGTGTCGGTCAACATCACCACCAAGGTCATCGCCCATGCCGTGCAGCGCGGTGTGCAGCTCTTGCCCCAGGTCAAGAACATCATCGCCGTGGCCTCTGGCAAGGGCGGCGTGGGCAAGAGCACCACGGCCGCCAATCTGGCCTTGGCGCTGGCTGCCGAGGGTGCCAGCGTGGGCGTTCTGGATGCCGACATCTACGGCCCCAGCCAGCCCATGATGCTGGGCATCAACCGTCGCCCTGAGAGTGAAGACGGCAAGACCATGGAGCCGCTGGAGAACTACGGCGTGCAGGTCATGTCCATCGGCTTCCTGGTGGACCAGGACGAAGCCATGATCTGGCGCGGCCCCATGGCCACCCAGGCGCTGGAGCAGCTCTTGCGCCAGACCAACTGGAAAGACCTGGACTACCTCATCATCGACATGCCGCCCGGCACTGGCGACATCCAGCTCACCCTGAGCCAGCGTGTGCCCATGACCGGCGCCGTGATCGTGACCACGCCGCAGGACATCGCGCTGCTGGACGCCAAGAAGGGCATCAAGATGTTCGAGAAGGTGGGCGTGCCCATCCTGGGCATCGTCGAGAACATGGCCGCCCACGTCTGCAGCAACTGCGGCCATGTGGAGCACATCTTTGGCGCCGATGGCGGCAAGAAGATGGCGGCCGATTACGGCATGGACTACCTGGGTGCGCTGCCTTTGAACATGAGCATTCGCCTGCAGGCCGACAGCGGCAAGCCCACCGTGGTGGCCGACCCGGATGGCGAAGTCGCACAGATCTACAAGAAGGTGGCGCGCGATGTGGCGGTGAAGATCGCCCAGCAGGCCAAGGACTTCTCGAACAAGTTCCCCACCATCTCGATCAGCAAGAACACCTGATCCTCCTGAGCCACCCCACCGCGCCATGAACCTGCTCGCGTCCCTGCGCTACCTGGTGGCGCTGCACGAGCACCGGCACTTTGGCCGGGCGGCGCAGGCTTGCCACATCACGCAGCCGGCGCTCTCCAATGCGCTGCGCGCGCTGGAAAAGGAGTTTGGCGTGGTGGTGGTGCGCCGGGGGCGCAGCTTCGAGGGCTTCACGCCCGAGGGTGAGCGTGTACTGGCATCCGCCCAGCGCATGCTGCACGAGCACCAAGTGCTGCAGCAGGACCTGAGCGGCGACGCCGCCCACCCGCGCGGCACGCTGCGCCTGGGCGCGGTGCCCACGGCCATGCCCATCCTCGCGCGGTTTGCGGCGCAGCTGCAGGCGCGGCACCCGGGCATCGTGCCGGTGGCACTGTCGATGAGCTCGCAGGCGCTCGAGGCCGGGCTGGAAAACATTTCGCTGGACCTGGCGCTGGGCTACACCGAGCGCATGCCCGCACGCGGCGGCCCGCTGCGGGCCTGGCCGCAGTATGTCGAGCACTACTTTCTGCTGCGCCGCGCACCGCGCCCGCTCCAGGGCCCGGAGCGTGGGCTGCAGATCGGCCCGTCCATGGCCTGGGCCGATGCAGCGGCCTTGCCGCTGTGCCTGCTCACCCCGGAGATGCACAACCGCAGCCTGGTCGATGGCGCCTTCCGCGCGGCAGGCGCCACGGTCATGCCCGCCATGGAAACCGATTCGGTGCTGACCCTGGCGCTGAGCGTGGTGGCGGGCCAGTTGTGCAGCGTCCTGCCCGGGGCGCTTGTCGATGCCGTGCGCGGCCATGAGGGGCTGGAGGCCCTGCCGCTCAAGGGCCCGGTGCTGACCACCCCCATCGGATTCATGTCGCACCGGCAGGTGCAGCCCACCCGCGCCCTCGATGCAGCGCTGGCACTGGCGCAGGACCCCGACTGGCTGCAGCACGCTGCAGCACACAGTGGGCTTCTGGTCGCAGATTGAGCGCTGACCGCACGGGTTGCGGCGGGTGATTCATGGGCAGCTGCAAAAACGGCCGTTTCATTTGTTTTTGTGATCGACCCATGTGCATCGGCAATTTGACGCCGCAGGCGCCCGTGGCCGACACTGCGGCGGCCCGGGCACCCTATGCAGGTGCCTGCATACAACCAGATCAACGCCCCACGCCCCCGGTCCATGCACCTTGCCCCCGAAGCCCCCACCGTCGCCGCCGTGTCCGTCAACGACATGCGCGAACGCATCCGCCGCAAAAGCCGCCTCAAGGGCCGCCAGCCCGAAGAAGCGGCCATGGCCGAGGTGGCGCAACTGCTGGGCCCGCGCCCGGCCACCGGCTTTCGGCGTGACCTGCTCATCGAATACCTGCACCGCCTGAACGACCACTTTGGCGTGCTGCACGACCGGCACCTGGTGGCACTCGCCAAGCAGATGAACCTGCCCATGGCTGAGGTGTATGAGGTGGCGAGCTTCTACCACCACTTCGAGATCGTGCGTGGTGAAGAGGCCCAGGCGCCCCGCCTGGTGGTGCGGGTGTGCGACAGCCTGAGCTGCAGCGTGGCGGGCGCCCGCGACCTGCTGGCCGCGCTGCCCGAGCGCCTGCGCGCGGCCGGGCAGGGCGATGTGCAGGTGTTGGCTGTGCCCTGCGTGGGCCGGTGTGAGCAGGCTCCCGTGGCGGTGGTGCACCAGTGCCCGGTGCCCCACGCCACCGTCGGTGGGGTGCTGGAAGCCGTTGATTTAAAGCCCAATCGGGCGGTAGCGCTACAACCATATGCCCAAGTTGCTATTAATTTTGATATTGCTGAGTGTGTGGAGGCGAGCGTGCCTGCGCAGCCGGATGGAATCAGCCCCGCACACACCGACCTGGCCACCTACCGTGCCCACGGCGGGTACCAGACCGCCGCTGCGCTGGTCAATGGCGAGATGGACGCCGAGGCCGTGCTGGCCGCCATGGAAGACTCCGGCCTTCGCGGATTGGGGGGCGCAGGCTTTCCGGCCGGGCGCAAGTGGCGCATCGTGCGCGAGCAGGCCGCGCTCGCCGAGCGCCGGGCCGCCCCAAGCGAGGCGACGGCCCCCTCGGGGGGCAGCGGACCACGCGAAGCGGGGGAGCGTGGGGGCACGGCCGTGATGGCCGTCAACATCGACGAGGGCGAGCCCGGCACCTTCAAGGACCGCACCTACTTGGAGCGTGACCCGCACCGCTTTCTGGAAGGGGTGCTCATCGCCGCCCAGGTGGTGGGCACCGAGGCCATCTATATCTACCTGCGCGACGAATACCACGGCTGCCGTGCGCTGCTGCAGCGGGCTTTGGACGACCTGCGCGCCGATCCGCCATGCCCGCTGCCCCACATCGAACTGCGGCGCGGCGCGGGTGCTTACATCTGCGGCGAAGAGTCGGCCATGATCGAGAGCATCGAAGGCAAGCGTGGCGAACCCCGCATGCGCCCGCCCTACATCGCGCAGGTGGGTCTGTTCGGCCGGCCCACGCTGGAGCACAACTTTGAGACGCTGTACTGGGTGCGCGACATCGTGGAGCGCGGCCCGCAGTGGTTTGCCAGCTTTGGCCGCCACGGGCGCAAGGGGCTGCGCAGTTTCAGCGTGAGCGGCCGGGTGAAACACCCTGGCGTCAAGCTCGCGCCTGCGGGCATCACGGTGCAGGAACTCATCGACGAATACTGCGGCGGCATGTTGGACGGCCACCAGCTCTATGCGTACCTGCCCGGCGGCGCCTCGGGCGGCATCCTGCCTGCCAGCCTGAACCAGATTCCCCTGGACTTCGACACGTTGCAGCCCTACGGCTGCTTTATCGGCTCGGCCGCCGTCATCGTGCTCAGCCAACACGACCGCGCGCGCGACGCGGCGCTGAACGTGATGCGCTTTTTTGAACACGAAAGCTGCGGCCAGTGCACGCCCTGCCGTGTGGGCACGGCCAAGGCGGCCACGCTGATGCAAGCGCCGAAGTGGGATGAAGAACTGCTCGACGATCTGGCACAGGTAATGGCCGACGCTTCCATCTGCGGCCTGGGCCAGGCTGCGCCCAACCCCATCCGCTGCATCCACAAATACTTTGCGCACGAAGTGGGCGAGGGGCCCTGGCCGGGCGATTTGCCCAAGCCGCGCAACAGTCCGCTGGCGGAGCAACTGCCGAAGGGAGCCCAGCCATGAGCAGCTTGCAAGACACCGGCGGAGTGGCCTTTGAGCTGGACGGTCAGCCCGTCACCGCCCAACCCGGCGACACCATCCTCCAAGCTGCGCAGCGCCATGGCGTGGAGATTCCGCACCTCTGCTACTCCGATGGCCTGCGCCCCGACGGCAACTGCCGCGCCTGCGTGGTGGAGATCGCGGGCGAGCGCACGCTGGCCCCCAGCTGCTGCCGCGCACCGACGCAAGGCATGAAGGTGCAGGCCGCCAGCCCCCGCGCCCGCAAGAGCCAGCAGATGGTGGTGGAGATGCTGCTGTCCGATATGCCGGATGTTGGCTACCAATGGAATGATGACCAACCAGATACTCCTGAATTGATAGCTGGTGGAGCATATTCTTCTAGCGCTACAGGCCCATTGGATTCAAAAACTGCCCCAGCGGTAGGTCAGCATGGCGAATTGAGTGCTTGGGCCGATCGCCTGGGCGTCATCGTGCGCCCCGCGCTCCAGGCCCTGCGCCGCGAGCAGCCCGCGCCTGACCTCAGCCACCCCGCCATGGCCGTCAACCTGGACGCCTGCATCCAGTGCAACCGCTGCGTGCGCGCCTGCCGCGAGGAACAGGTGAACGATGTGATCGGCTACGCGCTGCGCGGGGCCGACAGCAAGATCGTCTTCGACCTGGATGACCCCATGGCCGAGAGCACCTGCGTGGCCTGCGGCGAATGCGTGCAGGCCTGCCCCACGGGAGCGCTCAGCCCCAAGACGCACATCGGCTCGCAAAAGGTGGACCGCAAGGTCGACTCGGTCTGCCCCTTCTGCGGCGTGGGCTGCCTCATCACCTACAACGTGCGCGATGAAAAGATCATCAGCGTCGAAGGCCGCGACGGCCCGGCCAACCACGGCCGCCTGTGCGTGAAAGGGCGCTTCGGTTTCGACTACGCCCACCACCCCGACCGCCTGACGGTGCCGCTGGTCCGCAAACCCGGTGTGCCCAAGGAGGTGCGCCCCTACGGTGCCGACTGGCGCGACACCTTTCGCGAAGCGACCTGGGACGAGGCGCTGGGCCTGGCCGCCGGCACGCTCAGGTCGCTGCGCGATACGCACGGCCCCAAGGCGCTGGCGGGCTTCGGCTCGGCCAAGGGCAGCAACGAAGAGGCCTACCTGTTCCAGAAGCTGGTGCGCACCGGCTTTGGCAGCAACAACGTGGACCACTGCACGCGGCTGTGCCACGCGTCCAGCGTGGCCGCGCTGCTCGAAGGCGTAGGCTCCGGCGCGGTGAGCAACCCGGTGCACGACGTGGAGCATGCCGAGCTGATCTTTGTGATCGGCTCCAACCCCACGGCCAACCACCCCGTGGCCGCCACCTGGATGAAAAACGCTGCACAGCGCGGCGCGAAGATCGTGCTGGCCGACCCGCGCATCACGGACATCGGCCGCCATGCCTGGCGCACGCTGCAGTTCAAGGCCGACACTGACGTGGCCATGCTCAACGCGCTGATCCACACGGTGATCGACGAAGGCCTGGTGGATGAGGCCTTCATCCGCGACCGCGCCAACAACTTTGAGGCGCTCAAGGCCAACGTGATGGGCTGCAGCCCCGAGGCCATGGCGCCCGTGTGCGGCATCCCGGCCGAGACGCTGCGCGAGGTGGCGCGTGCGTTTGCCACATCCAGGGCATCGATGATTCTCTGGGGCATGGGCGTGAGCCAGCATGTGCATGGCACCGACAACGCGCGCTGCCTGATTGCGCTGTGCGCCGTCACCGGCCAGATTGGCAAGCCCGGCTCGGGCCTGCACCCGCTGCGCGGCCAGAACAACGTGCAGGGCGCGAGCGACGCGGGGCTGATCCCCATGATGTTCCCCAACTACCAGCGCGTGGACAACGCCGGGGCGCATGCGTGGTTTGAACAGTTCTGGGGCACTCCGCTGGACGAGACCCCCGGCTACACCGTGGTCGAGATCATGCACAAGGCCCTGGCGCCTGACAGCGACCCCCACAAGGTGCGCGGCATGTACATCATGGGCGAGAACCCCGCCATGAGCGACCCCGACCTGAACCACGCGCGCCACGCGCTGGCCAGCCTGTCGCACCTGGTGGTGCAGGACATCTTTATGACCGAAACCGCCTGGCTGGCCGACGTGGTGCTGCCCGCCAGCGCCTGGCCCGAAAAGACCGGCACCGCCAGCAACACCGACCGCATGGTGCAGATGGGGCGCCGCGCGTTGAACCCGCCGGGCGATGCGCAGCCGGACCTGTGGATCATTCAGCAGATCGCCCAGAGGATGGGCCTTGGCTGGAACTACGAAGGCGAAGAGTCGGGCGTAGCCGCCGTGTACGACGAAATGCGGCAGGCCATGTACGCGAGCATCGAGGGCATCACCTGGAACCGGCTGGAGCGCGAGTCCAGCGTGACCTACCCGTGCCTCACAGAGGGCGACCCCGGCCAGCCCATCGTCTTCACCGAGAAATTCCCCACGCCCACGGGCCGCCTGCAGTTGGTGCCCGCCAGCGTGATCCCGGCGGCAGAGAAGCCCGATGCCGACTACCCCCTGGTGCTCATCACCGGTCGCCAGCTGGAGCATTGGCACACCGGCAGCATGACGCGGCGCAGCACCGTGCTGGACGCGATCGAGCCCATGGCCACGGCGTCGCTGCACGGTGACGAACTGGCGCGGCTGGGCGTGGCGCCCGGCGCGCTGGTGGGCATCCGCTCGCGGCGCGGCATGGTGCAGGTGCGCGTGCGCCGCGACGATGGCACGCCGCGCGGCACGGTGTTCATGCCATTTGCCTATGTGGAGGCGGCGGCCAATCTGCTCACCAACGCGGCGCTGGACCCGTTCGGCAAGATCCCCGAATTCAAATATTGCGCCGTGGCGGTGGAGGTCATGCAGGCCACTGGCGTGCCGGGCTGACACCGCGTGATCCGTACGCTGGCTGTGGGGCTTTGCACCGCGCGCTGCGGGCAAGGGGTTACTCCGGGGTACAGTCGCAGCCCATGACAGAGCGCCCCTACACCGACGTTGCCGTGATCATGCGGCGCGAGCACATCGACAACCGCTGGCAGCCCTGGCGGTGGTCGCTGGCCGAGGTGGTGATCCACGAGCCCGCCTTTGGGACCGAACCCCGCCCTCTGATCCAGGACGAGCGCGAGCAGCGCTGGCTGTTCCCGGGCTTTCGCGTGGAGCTGTTCCGCGACGACGCCGAGGGTTATCACCTGAACCTCACTTCGCCCGCGCCCTGCTGGTTTGTGATGTGGCGCCAGGATGAAGACACCGGCGCGGGCGAGGTCCCCATGGCCCGCCCGGTGGCGGTGAGCCTGAGCTACCACGACGCCGGCCGCTGGCTGGACGCACAGGAAACCGTGGAGCAAGTGCCCGCCGATGCCGAGGTGGTGGAGGCACTGCGCGCCTTTGTGGCCGAGCATTACCAGCCCGAGCCCAAGCGCCGCAAGCGGCCCGAGAGCTTTCGCACGCTGCAGGACCGCTTTGGCAACCCCGCGTCCGTGTCCACCGACAAGCCGCGTGGCGGCGGTGGTGGTGGTGGCGGCCATGCGGGAGGCGCGCGAGGAGGTGGCGACCATGGCTGACGGATTCCTCGGCCGCTGGTCGCGGCGCAAGCAGGATGTGCTGGCGGGCAAGCCCGTGCAGGACCCGCCGCCGCCCGCCCCCCAGGTGGCAACCCCCGCGCCGGTGGCCGCTGTGGCAGCGCCCGTTGCGCCTGCAGCCCCTGCTGTCCCTGCCCCGGAGGTGCCACCGCCGCCCACGTTGGCGGATGCTGAGGCGCTCACGCCCGCGTCCGACTTCAAACCGTTTGTGGCCCGTGCCGTGTCGCCTGAGGTGCGCAATCTGGCCATGAAAAAGCTGTTTGCCGACCCGCACTTCAATGTGATGGATGGCCTGGACATCTACATCGGCGACTACACCCAGCCCGACCCGCTGCCTGCAGGCATGCTGCGCAAGATGGCCAGTGCGCATGCACTGGGCTTTTTTGACCACGAGAAAAAGGCCGCGACCGCTGCGCAGGGTTTGCAAGGTGATGCTGCGCCGGACGCGGCCCCTGCGACCGCAATATCCCCGCCGGACAGTCAGCCTCGGGATGATGCGGAGGCGCAAAGCCCCGCAGACGTGGCACAGTCCCGGGTATGCAACGCTGTTCCTAGCGTTCCCTCTAGCGAGCCTGAGGTGGCCCCACGCTCTGCCCAGGATGCGGTGGTCACGCCAGCCAGCCATACCCACAATGACCACGACGCTCATCTGCGACTGCAACCAGACGATGCCCCTCAACGCCAAGGCGCTGGGCGAGGCACTGCATGAAGACCTGACCCTTCTCTCCACCCTGTGCCGGCGCGAGGCGGGGGCGTTTCAGAAGGCCATCCAGTCCGGGCAGGACGTGGTGGTGGCCTGCACCCAGGAGCAGCGCCTGTTTGGCGACCTGGGCCAGCAGACCGAGGGCGCGGTGTCGCCCATTCGGTTTGTGAACATCCGCGAAACCGGGGGCTGGAGCCGCGATGCCGCCAAGGCCAGCTCCAAGATCGCCGCGCTGCTGGCGGCCGCCCGGCTGCCCGACCCTCCGCCCGTACCCACGGTCACCTACAAAAGCACGGGCCGCTTGCTGATCATCGGACCGCTCGACCAGGCCGAGCAGGCGGCTGCCCTGGTGTCGGATGTGCTGGATGTGACGCTGTTCACCCAAGGCCCTGGCAATGCCGGTGGCGCGCAGGCGCGGCGCTATCCGGTGCTGGGTGGCCGCATCACGGGCCTCACCGGCTGGCTGGGTGCGTTTGAGCTGCAATGGGCGGCCGACAACCCCATCGACCTGGACCTGTGCACGCGCTGCAACGCCTGCGTGGCGGCCTGTCCTGAAAACGCGATTGGCCTGGATTACCAGATCGACCTGACCGCCTGCCAGTCGCACCGCGCCTGCGTGAAGGTGTGCCAGGTGGCGGGCGCCATCGACTTCACCCGAGATGCCACGGCGCAGACCGAGCGTTTTGACCTGGTGCTGGACCTGCGTTCATCCACTGCCACGCCCACCTTCCTGCAGCACGCGCTGCCGCAGGGTTACCTGCGCTGGGACGGGCGGGACCTGGGCACGCTGCTCAAGCTGCGCGAGCTGGTGGGCGATTTCGAGAAACCCAAGTTTTTTGTCTACAAACAAAAGCTCTGCGCCCACAGCCGCAACGAAACCGTGGGCTGCAATGCCTGCGTGGACATCTGCTCGGCCGAGGCCATCAGCAGCGACAAGGGTCGCCAGCAAATCAAGGTGAACCCCAACCTGTGTGTGGGCTGTGGCGCCTGCACCACCGTGTGCCCCACGGGCGCACTGACCTATGCCTACCCCAGTGCGACGGAGCAGGGCACCAAGCTCAAGACGCTGCTGTCCACCTACACCGCCGCCGGCGGCAAGGATGCGGTATTGCTGCTGCACAGCCAGGAGCGCGGCCAGGCGCTGGTGGAAGAACTGGGTCGTGCTGCTCAGCTGAAGCTGGCGCAAGGCGTGCCTGCCAACGTGATCCCGGTGGCGCTGTGGCACACGGCGAGCACGGGGGTGGACCTGTGGCTCAGCGCCATGGCCTATGGTGCGTCGCAGGTGGTGGTTTTGAGTACCGATGAAGAAGCCCCGCAGTACCTCGAAGGCCTGCAGGCGCAAATGGACGTGGCGCAGGTCATCCTGCGCGGCCTGGGCTACACCGGCACCCATGTGCAGTTGCTGCGTGCCAACCACCCCACCGCGCTGGATGCTGCACTGCAGACCCTGGGGCAGACGCGCCAGAAGACCCCGGCCGTGGCTGCACGCTTTGCGGTGGCCCAAGAGAAGCGCAGCACACTGGAGATGGCACTCGACCACCTGATCGAGCAGGCCCCTATGCCCGTAGACGAGCGGCCTGCGGCCATTGCTCTGCCTGCCGTGGGGTCGCCGCTGGGCACGATTGAAGTCAACAAAGATCGCTGCACCCTGTGCCTGAGCTGCGTGAGCGCCTGCCCCGCCAGTGCGCTGCAGGACAACCCGCAGATGCCGCAGCTGCGCTTCATCGAAAAGAACTGCGTGCAGTGTGGCCTGTGCGCCACTACCTGCCCCGAAGACGCCATCACCCTGCAGCCGCGCCTGCTGCTCACGCCCGAGCGTGCACAGCTGCGTGTGCTCAACGAGGCCAAGCCCTGGGCCTGTGTGCGCTGCAGCAAACCCTTTGGCACGGTGAAAGCCATCGAGGCCATGCTGGGCAAACTGTCGGGCCACCCCATGTTCCAGGGCGAGGCGCTGGAGCGGCTGAAGATGTGCAGTGACTGCCGCGTGATTGACCTGTATTCCGCACAAAACGAGACGAAAGTGACCGACCTGTGAGTGCCCCATCCACCTTGACCCCCCTGGGCGGCAGCTCTGCGCTCGATGAAGAAACCGCCCGCGCCGAGCTGTATGGCTTGTTGTCGCAGCTGTACTACGCAGCGCCCGACCCGGAGCTGCTGTCGGCCTTGCGGGTGGCAGTGACGGAGGCGCCTGCCGATGGCGGCTTTTTGCAGGAGCCCTGGCAGCAACTGGTGGCGGCGTCGCGTGCGCTCAGCGATGCTGCCATTGCGCAGGAGTTTGACCGGCTCTTTGGTGGTGTGGGCAAGCCCGAGGTGTTTTTGTATGGCTCGCACTACCTCAGCGGGTTTCTCAACGAGAAGCCGCTGGCGCGTCTGCGTACCGATCTGCAGCAGCTGGGCCTGGCGCGGGACGAGACCATGCCCGAGACCGAGGACCATGTGGCCTACCTGCTGGAGGTCATGCGCTACCTGATCGCCGGAGACGATGTAGCTGTCTGCAACCTGACATCGCAGCGTGAATTTTTTTCAACGCATCTGCAGCCCTGGGTTCTTCAGCTCTGCGATGCCTTGGCCGCACAGCCGCAAGCACGGTTTTATGCGGCTGTGGCGCACTTCACGCGGGCCTTTGTGTCGGTGGAGACCCAGGGCTTCGACATGTTGGATTGATCCCTCCAGATGCTCGTAAACCCTCGATATGCCGCTACAAAAGATGAGTGTGTTACTGGGAGTTGTAAAGCCCGATGGCGGGTTTTTACACACTGACATAGACTGTATGAATTCCGTTTCATAGCTGCCAGCCTTTCTGGAGACAAGCATGCAGAACAGCCAGCCAAAATCCTCCCGCCGGAGCTTCTTTTCCGGCGCCGCCACCGTAGGGGCTGCTGCAGCAGCCGTGGTGGCACTCCCCCATGTCGCGCCGTCCGATGCCGTGGTGTCCGAGCCCGCGCGCGTCGCACCCGAAAAGGGCGGTGGCTACCACCTGTCTGCCCGCGTGAAGCAGTACTACAAGACCACCCAACTTTGACATCGGGGCACGCCATGTTGCTAACCAAGAAGTCTTCCCATTCTGTGCAGGGCAACGGCTCTGCATCGCCTTTTGTGCACAGCCTGCGCCGTGGCCTGTCGCAGGCCCTGCCCACCATGGATCGTCGCTCGTTCCTGCGCCGCTCTGGCCTGGGAGTGGGCGTGGGCATCGCGGCCTCGCAGCTCACGCTGGTCAAGAAGTCCAACGCTGCCGAAGGTGCCAAGGTCGGCATCGGCGACAGCAAGATCGAAGTGCGCCGCACGGTGTGCACCCACTGCTCAGTGGGCTGCGCGGTCGATGCGGTGGTCGAGAACGGCGTGTGGGTGCGCCAGGAGGCGGTGTTCGACTCGCCCATCAACCTGGGTGCCCACTGTGCCAAGGGCGCAGCCCTGCGCGAGCACGGCCATGGCGAGTACCGCCTGCGTTATCCCATGAAGCTGGTCAACGGCAAATACGAGCGCATCAGCTGGGACACGGCCCTGAACGAAATCACGGCCAAGATGCAGGAGCTGCGCAAGGCCAGCGGTCCTGACAGCGTGTACTTTGTGGGTTCGTCCAAGCACAACAACGAGCAGGCCTATCTGCTGCGCAAGTTCGTGAGCTTCTGGGGGACCAACAACTGCGACCACCAGGCGCGTATCTGCCACTCCACCACGGTGGCGGGGGTGGCCAATACATGGGGCTACGGCGCCATGACCAATTCGTACAACGACATGCAAAACAGCAAGGTCGCTCTGTACATCGGCTCCAACGCGGCGGAAGCGCATCCGGTGTCCATGCTGCACATGCTGCACGCCAAGGAAACCGGCTGCAAGATGATCGTGGTGGACCCGCGCTTCACCCGCACGGCCGCCAAGGCGGACGAGTACGTGCGCATCCGCTCCGGTACCGACATTCCCTTCCTGTTTGGTGTGCTGTACCACATCTTCAAGAACGGCTGGGAAGACAAGAAGTACATCAACGACCGTGTCTATGGCATGGACAAGGTGCGCGACGAAGTGCTGGCCAAGTGGACGCCTGACAAGGTGGAAGAGGCTTGTGGCGTCAAGGAGGACCAGGTTTTCAAGGTCGCCAAGATGCTGCACGAGAACAACCCTGGCACCATCGTGTGGTGCATGGGCCAGACGCAGCACACCATCGGCAATGCCATCGTGCGTGCATCGTGCATCTTGCAGCTGGCTTTGGGCAACGTGGGCAAGAGCGGTGGCGGCACCAACATCTTCCGCGGCCACGACAACGTGCAGGGCGCAACCGACGTGGGTCCCAACCCAGACTCGCTGCCTGGCTACTACGGCCTGGCCGAAGGCTCGTGGAAGCACTTCGCCGCTGTGTGGGGAGTGGACTTCGAGTGGATCAAGAAGCAGTATGCGTCGCCCGCGATGATGACCAAGAACGGCATCACCGTGTCGCGCTGGATTGATGGTGTGCTAGAGAACAACGAGCTGATCGACCAGGACTCCAATTTGCGCGGCGTGTTCTTCTGGGGCCATGCGCCCAACTCGCAGACCCGTGGTCTGGAGATGAAGCGCGCCATGGACAAGCTGGACCTGCTGGTGGTGGTGGATCCTTATCCGTCCGCCACCGCCGCGATGGCTGCCATGCCAGGCAAGGCCGAAGATTTGAATCCCAACCGTGCGGTGTATCTGCTGCCCGCCGCCACGCAGTTCGAGACCAGTGGTTCGTGCACGGCATCCAACCGGTCGCTGCAGTGGCGCGAAAAAGTGATCGAGCCGCTGTGGGAGAGCCGCTCCGATCACATGATCATGCACCAGTTCGCCGAAAAGCTGGGCTTTGCCGCCGAGCTCTCCAAGAACTACAAGATGCAGAAGGTCAAGGGCATGGACGAGCCCGTGCCCGAGGACATCCTGCGCGAGATCAACAAGTCGGTCTGGACCATTGGCTACACCGGCCAGAGCCCTGAGCGCCTGAAGGCCCACATGAAGAACATGCACCTGTTCGATGTGAAGACCCTGAAGGCCAAGGGGGGCAAGGACAAGGAGACTGGTTACGACTTTGGCGGCGACTATTTTGGCCTGCCATGGCCCTGCTATGGCACGCCGGAGCTCAAGCACCCAGGCTCGCCCAATCTGTACGACACCTCCAAGCATGTGATGGAAGGCGGCGGCAACTTCCGCGCCAACTTCGGCGTGGAAAAGGATGGCGTCAACCTGCTGGCAGAGGACGGCTCCCATTCGGTGGGCAGCGAGATCACCACGGGCTACCCCGAGTTCGACCACGTGCTGCTCAAGAAGCTGGGCTGGTGGGACGATCTGAGCGATGCCGAAAAGGCCAAGGCCGAGGGCAAGAACTGGAAGACCGACCCCACGGGCGCGATCATTCGGGTGGCCCTCAAGCACGGTTGCCATCCATTCGGCAATGCCAAGGCGCGCGCTGTGGTGTGGAACTTCCCTGACGCCATTCCGCAGCACCGTGAGCCTCTGTATGGCACGCGTCCTGACCTCATGGCCAAGTACCCGACCCACGACGACAAGAAGGCCTTCTGGCGCCTACCCACGCTCTACAAGAGCGTGCAGGAGAAAAACGTGGCCGACAAGGTGCACGAGAAATTCCCGCTCATCATGAGCTCGGGCCGTCTCGTGGAGTACGAAGGCGGCGGCGAGGAAACCCGCTCCAACCCCTGGTTGGCGGAATTGCAGCAGGAGTCGTTCGTCGAGATCAACCCCAAGACGGCGGCCGACCGGGGCATCCGCAACGGCGAGCGCGTATGGCTCAGCTCTCCCACCGGCGCCCGCATCAATGTGCAAGCACTCGTCACTGAGCGCGTGGCACCCGATACCGTGTGGATGCCTTTCCACTTCTCGGGCCGCTGGCAAGGGGCGGACATGCTGGCGTATTACCCCAAGGGTGCGGCACCTGTGGTGCGCGGTGAAGCCGTGAACACGGCCACCACCTATGGCTACGACAGCGTGACCATGATGCAAGAAACCAAGACCACGATCTGCAACGTGGAACGCGCCTGATCGCGCCACGCAAGGAGACACACATGGCACGAATGAAATTCATCTGTGACGCAGAGCGCTGCATCGAATGCAACGGCTGCGTGACCGCCTGCAAGAACGAACACGAAGTACCCTGGGGCGTGAACCGCCGCCGCGTGGTCACCCTCAACGACGGTGTGCCGGGCGAAAAGTCCATCTCGGTGGCCTGCATGCACTGCAGCGATGCACCCTGCATGGCGGTCTGCCCTGTCAACTGCTTTTACCGCACCGAAGAGGGTGTGGTGTTGCACGACAAGGACGTGTGCATTGGCTGCGGCTACTGCAGTTATGCCTGCCCGTTTGGCGCGCCGCAGTTCCCATCGTCCGGCACCTTTGGTGTGCGCGGCAAGATGGACAAGTGCACCTTCTGCGCCGGTGGTCCTGAAACCCATGGCAGCCAGGCCGAGTTTGAAAAATACGGCCGCAATCGCCTGGCCGAAGGCAAGCTGCCCGCCTGCGCAGAAATGTGTTCTACCAAAGCCCTGCTGGCCGGTGATGGCGATGTGGTGGCTGATATCTTCCGCAACCGCGTGGTGCAGCGTGGCAAGGGCGCCGAAGTGTGGGGTTGGGGCACGGCCTACGGCTCACAACAGGCAGGTCAGCCTGCAGGAGGCAAGTCATGATGCAGCGCACCATACACATGACCTTGGCCGCTGCGGTGGCCGCCCTGGCATTGACGGGCTGCGGCGAGAAACCGCAGACCGGCATGGGCATCCGTAGCGATGCTCCGTCTTACGCCGGCACCGGCAGCAACTTCACGCAGCCTGGCTGGAAAGCCGGCGACAAAACCAGCTGGGAAGCGCAGTTGAAAGCACGCCAGCAGTACGGCCAGAACGAATACACCCGCAGCCAGGCGAAGTGAGGTCCACCATGAAATACATCGTGTGGTCCATGGCCTTGGCGGCCAGCTTGGCCTGTGGCCTGGCTGGCGCCCAGACGTCGCCTGCTGCGCCCGAAGCATCTGCGGCAGTTCCTGCAGCCACGGCTGCACCGGCTGCGGTGGGGGGTGTGCAAAGCCAGAATATCTTTCAGGTCAAACCCGATGCCAGCGCTGATCCCAAATACGCGGAACAGACCAATGGCGAGCGCATGAAGGTGCAGCCCGGCAACAACGCGCCCATGTGGCGCCAGGTGGGGCAGGGCGTGACAGGCTATAGCAGCTTGCCTGTGACCCAGGCGCCCGAGGCGGGCAACCTGATCCAGCGCTTTGTGCAGTATCCCGGCTCGCGCTACACCAATGCGGGCGAAGCGTGGCGGCAAGTGCGCAACCACTGGATCATCCCCTACGGTGCGGCGCTGTTTGCCATCGTGTTGCTGGCTTTGGGCATCTTCTACTTTGTGAAAGGCCCGCTGGGGCATGAGCATCCCGACGGCACCGGCCCCCGCCGTATCGAGCGTTTCACCCCGTTCGAGCGCGCGGCCCACTGGGCCAATGCGTTTGCATTCATCGCGCTGGCCATCTCCGGCATCGTGATGGCGTTTGGCAAGTTCTTCCTGCTGCCCATCCTGGGGACCACGCTGTTTGGCTGGTTGACCTATGCGCTCAAGAACGTTCACAACTTTGTGGGTCCGTTGTTTGCCGTGTCGCTGCTGGTGATCATTCTTACCTTCATCAAGGACAACATCGCCAACCGCGCTGACTTTGTCTGGTTGGCCAAGGGCGGCGGCATGCTGGGCAAGGGCAATCACGAGGTGCCCTCACACCGCTTCAATGCGGGCGAGAAGGGCCTGTTCTGGTGGGGCATCACCATCCCCGGCATCTTCGTGGTGGCCACTGGCCTGGTGCTCGACAAACTCATCCCCGGCTTTGGCGACGTGCGTGGCGACATGCAGATCGCCCACATGATCCACGCCACTCTGGCCATCTGGATGATGGCGCTGATCTGTGGTCATATCTACATGGGCACAGTGGGCATGAAGGGTGCCTACAAGGCCATGCGCACCGGCTATGTGAGCGAGGGCTGGGCCAAGGAACACCATGAGCTGTGGTACGACGATGTGCAGGCCGGCAAGATCCCGCGCCAGCGCAGCGCCAGCCAGTCAGCGACCGAGGTAACAGCATCTGCGGGCCAGCAGCCCGCCCAGGTATGAGGATCCACTCCATGACGAGATCAAGCATCTGCACCTCTTTGCTGGCGCTGTGCGCGGCAGCCGTATGCACTGTGGCATCGGCCAAGCTGCCGGCCCCGTCCCCCGAGGCAGCCGCCAAGGTCGCCGAAGCGGCAGCCAAGGCTGCATGGGCTGGTAAGGTGGACAACTACAAGTTGTGCCTGTCGCAAGACAAGGTGGCCGCGCACTACCGCAAGACCACGCCTTCGGCCAAGCCCGCGGCTGCTACTGGTGCTGCTTGCACGGACCCTGGCCCCTTCGCCTACACACCGCCAGCGGCCAAGCCTGCAGAGGCTGCTGGTGCACACTCGCCACCTGGCACAGCCAGCAGCCCTCCCAGCACGCAGGTACCTGCCGCTGCAGCTGCACCGGCCTCCAAGTCCTGACACGCGCCCTGCAGCGCTGTGCTCGAAGCCGCGTTCCCTGGTGGGGCGCGGCTTTTTTTCTGGGCGCGATGTGCCAGGTGCATCGCCGAGCCAGCACTCGCAGAGCGATACGGCACCAGCCTGCCCCCTTGGTGCAGTGGACCGGGCCACACAGCGGTTCATTCCCGTGCGCTAACCGCTGTAGCACCACACTGCGTATATTTGCCCCATGAGTTCCAGTTCTTTGTCCACTCCTTCCGTTTTGTCTTCGCCCTCTCTGCCGCGCCTGACGCAGGCCCACGCCCCGCTGACCCATGCAGTGGAGGTCGTCAACGAACTGGGCGCACGGGAGCAGGTACAGATCCCCGCCGAGCGTCCGCTCACGATTTATGTGGACAAGCGCGAGCTCGTGACGCTGATGACATTGGGCGCGCAACCAGAGCTGCTGGTGCTGGGTTATCTGCGCAACCAGCGGCTGGTCGAATCGGTGCTCGACATCGAATCGATCACGGTCGATTGGGAGGTCCACGCCGCCGCTGTGCGCACGCGCCATGGCATTGCACGGATCGAAGAGCGCACGGCCAGCAAGGTCGTCACCACGGGCTGCGGACAGGGCAGCGTGTTTGGCGGGCTCATGGACGAAGTGGACCGCATCCAGTTGCCCGACGCCCGCCTGACCCAGGGCCAGCTGTACGGCATCGTCAACGCGATTCGCCTCAAGGAGACCACCTACAAGTCGTCCGGTTCGGTACACGGCTGTGCCCTGTTCAAGGGGGAGGACTTGCTGATTTTTGTAGAAGACGTCGGCCGCCACAATGCGATCGATACCATCGCCGGCTGGATGTGGATGAATCCTGAGATGTGCTCATCCAGCGACTGTGCAGGAGACCCCGCAACCTCTCCCATGTCAGGGGCAGACAAGGTGTTCTACACCACCGGCCGCCTCACCAGCGAGATGGTCATCAAGTCCGCGCAGATGGGGGTGCCCATTGTGGTGTCTCGCAGCGGCATGACCCAAATGGGCCATGCCGTGGCCCAGCAGTTGGGCCTGTGCGCCATCGGGCGCGCCACCAACCGCCGGTTTGTGTGCTACAGCGCTACGCACCGCCTGGTACTGCAGCCTGAACTGGCCCAGGCACCGGTCGTGCTCCCCGCCCGGGCTGCTGGTGAAGTGTGAGGCGGCAGCGCTCCATAGTTAGCGCCCGCGCAGACAGGGTGGTGCTGGGGCCGTTGCCGCTCAATAGTCCTTGAGTCGGCCACCGCAGCGGCGTCGAGCACCTTCGGCCCGCCTTGGCCTGCGGCCCATGCAAAGGCATGGGGCGAGACGAAAAAAAGCCGGCTACAGCGAGCCGGCTTTTTTCATGAGCCACAGGGCTCAATAGCGGCCGCCGCCGTAGCCACCCGTGCCATAGCCGACGTCCGAGCGTTTGCTCGCACTGTAGCCATTGGCGCTGTAGCCCCCTGCGCCGCCACCTTCTTCACGGGGGCGGGCCAGATTCACCACAATCGAGCGCCCATCGACGGACATGCCGTGCAGCGCGCTGATGGCGGCTTGGGCCACTTCGGCCGACGCCATTTCGACAAAGCCGAAGCCCTTGGAGCGACCGGTTTCGCGGTCCATCATGACCTTGGCGGAGGACACATTGCCGAACTCGGCAAAGTTGCTTTGCAGGCTGGAATCGGTCACGGAATAGGGCAGGTTGCCCACGTAGATCTTGGTGCTCATGGAAGAGCCTTTCTGAAGGATGGCACGCAACGAAGGGCGCACCGTTGGGGTACAGCACTGTGGGCGGGAGCCCACGGCAACTGGGATGAGGACATGGAGCCTGCGGTCAGCAGAGCTTCAGCACACAGGGGGATGGGACATGCACGCTTGGAGCCAGCCCTGGGTGACGGCAAAGAGCCTGGCAGCTTCGCGCGAGGCAAAGGCTTTGTCAAAACGGAACACTCGGCAGTAGCTGCCGTTGCCACTTGAACGATGGACCGAGAAGGAGGCGCGGAAGCGGCCGCAGTCGGTCGGGTGTGTCGCGGGCGAAACGACGTACTGGCCCATGGAAATGGAGTTATTTGAAATCTGGTGCATTCGGGACCGCAGGCCGTCATCGACCTGCGTGAGCATCGAGGGACTCGGTGGGCTGCAGCTCTTCAGACCCACTGGGCGACAAGGTCGCAAAAGGCGGCCTGCCGCGGCGCGTTAGACCGTTGGGAGGCAGGCGTTGCGGTGACTGCTGGCGTCAAGAGCCGTGACTGCAACGAAGTGAAGTATATGCGATTTGTTATTTAATTTTTATTTAATATCATTTTTGGTTTTAAAAAGACGGCGCCCGTGCCTCGATTCCTCCTGCGAAGGCCGATGGGCGCTGGCGCAATGGGGAGCTCGACCATCGCTCTCCATCGTCTTTTGGCCCGTTCCCGCAGCCTCTTGCGTCCTACCTTCGAAGGATTCCATGGCCTCAGAAGGCGTCACCCCACGATGGCATGATGCGCGCATGAAAGACCTGAACGCCAGCAGCAGCACCTGGGCCGACACGTTGCCCAGCCAGTGGGGACCAGAACTGGCCCACACAGAAATTGAAGTTCCTTTGAGCCGGTCGCCGCAAGACCTGCCCACATCGTCTGCCATCAGGGCCGTTTCCGCCACGGAGCGCCTTTCACTGTGGGGCTGGATGCGCGAAGGACTGCGCGCTGCACTGTTTCTGGCGCCGCGTACAGGGGCTGCGGCACCCACGCCCTGGCAGTTGCTGGTGTTGTCGTTGATCAGCGGCGCGTTGCTGGTGGGCGCTGCACGGTTACAGATCGCGGGCCCGGCCCAGTTCAGCATGCGTGGCTGGCTCACCCCCATGTGGAGCAGCCTGGTGCTGCTGTGGCTGGCTTGGTGGGCCATGGCGCCAGCACAGCGTGCTCCTACCCCTGCGCCCGAGTTGGGTGTGCCCGGCCCCTCGGGCGGGCTGGCCGCGTGGTATGTGCTGTCGGCGTGGGCGCCCTTGGGCCCTTTGCTGGTGCTCTATGTCCTGATGGGATGGGCGGTTCACCAGCCTGCACTGTGGAATGGGACGGTGGCGAGCATCCTTTTCTGGGTGGCCTACGGCGTGCTCACGGTATGGGTGCTGGTCACGTTGGTGGTGGTGAGTGCCCGATTCATCCGATCGCGGGTGCGCACTGCGGTCTTTGGCGTGGCGATGGCTGTGGTGGTCGGGGTGGGCATGTGGCAGTTTCAGGACCAGCCCTGGGAGGAAGACGCCCTGGCGGTGGCCGATGCGTCGGCCGCGTCCGCCGACGGAGCACAGCCTCCAGAGCCTGCGCAACTGGCGCTATCGCAAGGCCTTTTTGAGAACCAGCAGCTGCTGTGGCAGCAGCAGGTGGATGCTTTGTTGCCTCAGCGTCCCGGCGTTGTGGATGTCTATGGGTTGGTGTTCGCGCCCTATGCGGATGAAAACGTGTTCCGCCGCGAAAGCACGATGGTCAACACGCTGCTGCAGGAGCGGTTTGACGCCCAGGGCCGGGTCCTGCACCTGCTCAACCATGCTGAAACTGCTGAGACCCACCCCTGGGCGACGCCCGAGAATCTGCAACGCGCCATTGCCGCGCTGGCCGCGCGCATGGATCGCGAGCATGATGTGCTGGTGATTTACATGACCTCGCATGGTGCACGCAACCATGAACTGGCCGCCGCACACTGGCCGCTGCAGGTGCCCCCGGTGACGCCGGAGATGCTGCGCGCAGCACTGGACGAATCGGGCATCCGCAACCGCGTGATCGCAGTGTCTGCCTGCTTTTCGGGAGGCTGGATCGAACCGCTGGCCACCGACAGCACCCTGATCATGACGGCGGCCGACGCCACCCACACCTCGTATGGCTGCGGCAGGCTGTCTGAGCTGACCTTCTTTGGCCGCGCGGTGTTTCATGAACAACTGCGCCAGACCCATTCCTTCACCGAGGCCTTTGCCAAAGCTGTGCCGTTGATTCAGCAGCGTGAGGTCGAGGCCGGCAAGGCCGACGGCTTTTCGAACCCGCAGATCCGCGTGGGCAAACAGATCGCCCCGGTGTTGCAGGCGCTGGAACAGCGGCTGCAGACGGAGGCACCAAATGCCTCCAGCGCAGCCCCGGCGCCGGCGGCCGACGCTCCGAGCCCGGTGTCGGCGACAGCTGCGGCGACCGACCCCGCCACAGCGCCACCCCCGCGGCCCTGATGCGTTGAACACGTTCTAACACCCCACGGCCCGCCAGCCCGTTCGCTTTGCGCTAAGGTCTGCCCATGAACCTGTCTTTCCTGCGCCTTGGCTGGCGCACCCTGGCCCGGGACCTGCGTGCGGGCGAGTTGCGACTGCTGATCGTGGCGGTCACGCTGGCGGTGGCCGCGCTCACCTCAGTGGGTTTTTTTGCCGATCGTTTGCAAGGCGGGCTGCAGCGCGACGCCCTGCAGCTGCTGGGGGGGGATGCAGTCGTGGCCAGCGACAACCCAACGCCCGCTGCATTCCTGGAGCGCGCCAAGGCGCTGGGGTTGCAATCGGTGACCACGCTGGGCTTTCCGACCATGGGCCGCGCGAGCGATGCGCAGGGCGGCGCCAGCAAGCTGGTAGCACTCAAGAGCGTGCAGCAGGGTTACCCGCTGCGCGGCAGCCTCACGGTGGCAGATGCCCCCGGCGCGCTGGAGCAGCCGACGCGTGACATCCCGGCGCCCGGCGAGGTGTGGGTGGACGCGCCACTGCTCGAATCGCTCAACCTAGCCATGGGCGACAAGCTGTTGCTGGGCGATGCGCAACTGCGCATCGCGCGCATCATCGTCATCGAGCCTGACCGGGGGGCGGGCTTCATGAGCTTTGCGCCACGTGTGATGGTGAACGAACGCGACCTGCCCGCCACGGGGCTCGTGCAGCCTGCCAGCCGCCTGACCTACCGCTTTGCCGTGGTCGGCCCGGCGTCGGCCATCAAGGCATTCAACGATTGGGCGGTGGTCGAGGCCAAGAAGCCCGAAGTGCACGGCGTGCGCGTGGAGTCGCTGGAAAGCGGCCGCCCCGAGATGCGCCAGACGCTGGACCGTGCGCAAAAATTCCTGAGCCTGGTAGCGCTGCTGGCGGCACTGTTGTCAGCCGTGGCCGTGGCGCTGGCCGCGCGCGGGTTTGCGGCGGAGCATCTCGACGCTTCGGCCATGCTGCGTGTGCTGGGGCAGAGTCAGCGCACCATTGCTGGGGCCTACACCACGGAGTTCGCGCTGATCGGCCTGTTTGCCAGCTCCTTGGGTGTGGCGCTGGGCTATGTGGTGCATTACGCGTTTGTGCTACTGCTGGCGGGATTGGTGGAATCGGCCTTGCCTTCGCCCAGTCTGTGGCCGGTGGTGTTTGGCCTAGGCATGGGGCTCACGCTGCTGTTTGCGTTTGGCTTGCCGCCGGTGCTGCAGCTGGCGCAGGTGCCGCCGTTGCGGGTGATACGGCGTGATGTGGGGGGGCTCAAGCCCGCCTCGCTGGCAGTGCTGGGTATCGGTATTGCGGGCTTTGCCGCGCTGTTGCTGGCGGTCAGCAGTGACATCAAGCTGGGTCTGATTGCCGTGGGTGGTTTTGCCGGTGCCGTGGCGCTGTTTGCAGGCCTGTCATGGGTGGCGGTCAAGCTGCTGCGCAAGAGCGTGAACGAGAGCACGGCCCCGCGTTGGCTCGTGCTGGCCACGCGGCAGATTTCTGCGCGCCCGGCCTATGCCGTGGTGCAGGTCAGCAGCCTGGCTGTGGGTCTGCTGGCCCTGGTGCTGCTGGTGCTGCTGCGCACCGACCTCATCAGCAGCTGGCGCAAGGCGACCCCACCCGATGCCCCCAACCGTTTTGTCATCAACGTGATGCCTGACCAGTCGGAGGCCTTTCAGCAGACGCTCAAGGACAGCGGAGTGGGTCGCTACGACTGGTACCCCATGATCCGCGGCCGGCTGGTGGCCGTGAACGGCAAGCCAGTGGGCCCCGACAACTACACCGACGACCGCGCCAAGCGCCTGGTGGACCGAGAATTCAACCTGTCCAACGCTGTGGAGGCACCGCCCCACAACCAGGTGGTGGCAGGACGCTGGACGCCCGGCGAGGAGGGCGCCATCAGCGTGGAAGAAGGTATTGCCCAGACGCTGGGCCTGCAGCTGGGTGACCGTTTGCAGTTCGATATGGGCGGCGTGCAGGACGAGGCCCGCATCACCAGTCTGCGCAAGGTGGACTGGGGCTCTATGCGCGCCAACTTCTTTGTGATGTACCCGGTGGCGGAGGTCAAGGATGTCCCGGTCACCTACCTGGCCGCCTACCGCGCTCCAGAAACCCACGGTTTCGACAACGCGCTGGTGCGCCAGTTTCCCAACATCACCAACGTGGACATGGGCGCCACCATTGCCCAGGTGCAGCGGGTGCTGGAGCAGGTGATCCGGGCGGTGGAGTTCTTGTTTGCCTTCACACTGGCTGCTGGGCTGGTGGTGCTGTTCGCCGCCGTCACGGCCACCCGCGAAGAGCGCGCACGCGAGTACGCCATCATGCGTGCCGTGGGGGCCCGTGCCAGCCTGCTGCGTCAGGTGCAGCGGGCCGAGCTGGTGGGTGTGGGCCTGTTGGCGGGCTTTCTGGCCAGCGCGGTGGCGGTGGGCGTGGGCTGGGCATTGGCGCGTTATGTGTTTGATTTCACCTGGACCGCCGCCCCCTGGGTGCCGCTGGCCGGTGCGCTCGCGGGCGCGGTGCTGGCGCTGGCCGCAGGCTGGTGGGGTCTGCGCGAGGTGCTGCTGCGCCCGGTGGTGGACACGCTCAGGCGGTCTGCCGAGTAACTGGACAGCAGCAGGCGCACTGCACTGCGTCCGGAAAGGGGGAGAGTCCGCATGAGCGTCCCCTGCCTTTGGCCGGTGCCGAGCGCTTTCCGAGGGGGGGTTGTCATGGCAGCTGCGGGACATTGCTCGCCCCGCGATGCAACGACCGCACGCGGCGCAAGGTGTTGCGGCCATTGGCCTCGCCGGCCCAGAGTTTGAATAAAAACAGACGATAGCGCCGAATTCATATGCGCTGATAGCTATCAAATAGATAGCGAATACTCGCCAATGCACTGGCTGCGCCTACTGCATTTTTGCTGCTCCGGTCCCGAAAAATCGCTTTTTGGGCCACCGGTGCGACAATAGAGGGCTAAATGACAAGTTCCTTTTCCAATCTATCGCTGGCTGAGCCGCTGGCGCGCGCCGTAGCCGAAATGGGCTACGAGTCCATGACGCCCATCCAGGCGCAGGCCATCCCGGTGGTGCTCACCGGCCAGGACGTGATGGGCGCAGCCCAGACCGGCACCGGCAAAACCGCCGCGTTCTCGCTGCCTTTGCTGCAGCGCCTGCTCAAGCACGAGAGCAGTTCCACATCCCCCGCTCGCCACCCTGTGCGCGCTCTGGTGCTGTTGCCCACCCGTGAGCTGGCCGACCAGGTGGCCCAGCAGATTGCGCTGTACGCCAAGTACACCAAACTGCGCAGCACGGTGGTGTTTGGCGGCATGGACATGAAGCCCCAGACCATCGAGCTGAAAAAAGGCGTCGAAGTGCTGGTGGCTACGCCGGGCCGCCTGCTCGACCATATCGAGGCCAAGAATGCGGTGCTCAACCAGGTGGAGTACGTGGTGCTCGACGAGGCCGACCGCATGCTGGACATCGGTTTTCTGCCCGACCTGCAGCGAATCCTGAGTTACCTGCCCAAGCAGCGCACCACGCTTCTGTTCAGCGCCACCTTCTCGCCCGAGATCAAGCGCCTGGCCAGCAGCTACCTGCAAAACCCCATCACCATTGAGGTGGCCCGCCCGAACGAAACGGCCTCCACGGTGGAGCAGCGCTTTTACAGCGCCAATGATGACGACAAGCGCCGAGCCATCCACCAGGTGCTCAAGACGCGCGGCATCAAGCAGGCTTTCATTTTCGTGAACAGCAAGCTCGGATGCGCCCGTTTGGCGCGCAGCCTGGAGCGTGAGGGCCTCAAGACCGCAGCCTTGCACGGCGACAAGAGCCAGGACGAGCGACTGAAGGCGCTGGAAGCCTTCAAGAGCGGCGAGGTTGATCTGCTGGTGTGTACCGATGTGGCTGCGCGCGGCCTGGACATCAAGGACGTGCCGGCGGTGTTCAACTTCGACGTGCCTTTCAATGCGGAAGACTATGTGCACCGTATTGGGCGCACAGGCCGTGCGGGCGCGTCCGGCCTGGCCGTCACACTGGTGTCGGGCAGCGATGCCCGCCTGGTGGCCGACATTGAGAAGCTGATCAAGAAAAAGATCGATCTCGAAGCCATCGAATACGAAGAAGACCGCCCCCGCGGTCGCATCAATGACGGCCGCCGCGCATGGCGCGAAGCGGGCGAGACCGGTGATCCGCGCGATGTCATTCCGGCTGCCGTGCGTGAGCGCAACGAGCGCCGCGAACCCCGCGAGTCGCGTGAACACCACCGGGGTTTCCGCCCTGCCGTGGCCTCGCGCGATCCCTTCTTCGAAAAGCCTTACGAACCCAGCAGTGCGGATTCCGCCCCCGCCTGGGAGGCTGCCGCCAAATCGCCTGCGCGCAGCAGCATTTCGGCCAACATCAAGCCCAAGCGCAAGGTGGCAGCCTTGTTCAAGGCGGTTCAACCTGAGACCTCCACGCAGTAACAGCTGGCGCTCGTTGCGCTGGTTGCCGTGGTGTCCGTCCCGGGCGCGTTGACTGCTCGGGTCAATCCCCAGTTTCCCAGCTCTTTAGCCCGGCTGCTGCGCCTGTTCGCAATGCACCTGCAGCAGCTCGCGGTCAGCCAGTGTCGCGCCGAAACGCACGGCGCTCAGGCACCCCCCCCATACACAGCCAGTGTCCAGGCCCAGCAGGTCGCTGCGGTTGAGCCACCCCAGGGTGGACCAGTGGCCAAAGGCCATCAGCGTGCCAGTGGTGCGTCGGCCTGGCACATCAAACCAGGGCATCAGGCCCTCTGGGGCATCGCTGGCGCTTTCGGTGCTTTCAAAATCCATCACACCGTCGGATGAGCAAAAGCGCATGCGCGTCAGCGCGTTCACGATCACACGCAGCCGGTCGGTGCCTGTGAGGGTATCGCTCCAGTGGTCCGGCGTGTTGCCATACATGCTGTGCAAGAAGGCGGGCAGGTCCGGACTACCCAGCACGGCATGGACCTCCTGCGCGCGTTCCAGGGTGTCCGTGGGGGTCCAGGCAGGTACCACGCCCGCATGCACCATCAGCAGGGTCTGGCCGGCATGCTCGTGGGCCCGCGCCAATGGCTGGTGGCGCAGCCACTCGAGCAAAGCGCTGCGGTCCGGGGCGTCGAGCACCGAGGCCAGGGTGTCGCGGCGTGAGGGTTTGCGCGCGCCGTGTGCGGCAGCGAGCAAGTGCAGGTCGTGGTTGCCCAGCAGGCAGCGGATGGCGTCGCCCTGCTGCATGCAGCGGCGTAGCACGGCAGCGGAGTCGGGGCCGCGGTTGACGAGGTCCCCCAGCAGGTACACCGTGTCACGGCTGGCAGAAAAGCCGATGGTGTCCAGCAGGCGCCCCAGGGCGTCGTCGCAGCCCTGAATGTCGCCGATACAGTAAAGTGCCATGATGGTCGTCGGTTGCAAACCTGATTGAGTGAAGCATGGATTTTCTGCTGATCGCGCTGCTGACCCTGCTCAACGGCGTGTTCGCGATGTCCGAGCTGGCGCTGGCGTCAAGTCGCAGGTCGCGGCTGACCGCCATGGCCGAGGCGGGTGACAAGGGCGCACAGGCCGCTCTGGCGCTGCTTGAGAACCCCACGCAGTTTTTGTCCTCGGTGCAAGTGGGCATCACCTCCATTGGCATGCTCAACGGGATCCTCGGAGAGGCTGCGTTCAGCGATGACCTGGGGCTGTGGCTGCAGCAGCTCGGGATGCCTGTGCGGGCCGCCAGCATCACCGCTACCGCGCTGGTGGTAACCGTCATCACCTTCGTCACCATCGTGTTTGGCGAACTGGTGCCCAAACGCATCGGACAGCTCTATCCCGAGGCGGTGTCCCGCCTGGTGGCGCGACCCATGGCCTGGGTGGCCCGGGTGGCCAAGCCTTTTGTGCGCCTGTTGTCGCTCTCAACCCAAGGGGTGCTGCGCCTGATGCAGGTGGACAACACAGCAGGGCGTTCGGTCACGGAAGAAGAAATCGTTGCCAGCCTGGAAGAAGGTCGCGAGGCCGGTGTGATCGAGCACCATGAGCACCAGATGGTGCAAAACGTGTTTCGCCTGGATGATCGGCCATTGACCTCGCTGATGGTGCCGCGCAGTGATGTGGGCTGGCTCGATGCAGGGTGGTCGGTGTTGCAGGGCTTGCAGCAGGCGGGCCGTGGCGGCGAGCATGCCGCGCATTCGTGGTACCCCGTGTGTCGCAACTCTCTGGACGAGGTGGTGGGTATTGTGAGCGTGGCCCGGTTGCTGGAGCTGGGGCCTGATGCGCCCGGCACGCTGGAACAGTATGTGAAGCCCGCCGCCTTTTTGCCCGAGACCTTGAGCGGCATGGAGCTGCTGGAGCAGTTTCGAGCGCGCTCGGGGCGCATGGTGTTTGTGGTGGACGAATACGGCGTGGTGCAGGGCATCATGACCCCGCACGATCTGCTCGAAGCCATTACCGGTGAATTGCAGCCCGGCGCTGCCGCCGATGCCTGGGCCACCCCGCGTGGTGATGGCGCATGGCTGCTGGATGGGCTGATGCCCGTGTCCGAACTCAAGGCGCGCCTGGATATTCGAGATCTGCCGCAGGAAGACCGTGGGCGGTATAACACCCTGGCGGGGTTTTTGATGGCAGAAACGGGGCATTTACCTGCCGTAGGCGAACAGATTGTGTGCGTGGGCTGGATATTCGAGGTGCTGGCCCTGGAGGGCAAACGCATTGACCGCGTATTGGCACAGCCCGACAGCGTACTTTGAAGCCTTTGTGGCTTCTTGGACCACCGGCTGTCCAGATGCTCAATATGCCAGGTAGTATTTTTGTGGTTTCTTAATGCAAAATCTTTACCCCGGCGTGTGCTCGCAGCGGTTATCCATATAATCGCGTCGTCACCAACCCCATTTTCTTTTTCAGACACCATGACCAGCTACAAAGAACTTTTGAAGCAGCGTGAAGCGCTTGAGCAACAAATCAGCGAAGCCCGTCGCCGAGAATTGTCGGACGCTGTTGCCCAAGTGCGCGCCTTGGTGGCCGAATATGGTCTGACCGCCCAGGATGTGTTCCCGGCAGGCAAGGCCGCAGGGAAAACCGGCCGCAGCTCTACCGCAGGCACCAAAGTGGCCCCCAAATACCGCGACCCGGCGACTGGCCAGACATGGACCGGCCGTGGCAAGGCGCCCAAGTGGATTCAGAACGAAAACCGCGAAAAGTTCGCCATCTGAGAGCCGGCATTCGCTGTACTAAAAAATAGCCCGCAACTGCGGGCTATTTTTTTGGGTGGCCTGGCATGGGGCGTCGAACTACCGAGCCTGGCCCAGCATCTGGATCCTTCATACCTCGCTGGGGACACAAAATCTGCGCCCTGCATTCACTGGGTGGATACCGCAAAAACCGCTTTCCCGACCAGCCATTGCGCACGGAACCTAAAAAATCGGTCTGCGTGTTGTGGTTCAACCCACTCCAGGCCGTCAATCCGCCGCATATTTTTGCGCCATCTCCCGCAGTACCTGGGCAGTAAATGCGTCGGCCGGGAAAAACGATTCCACCGCTAACTCCTGCAGCGTCACATCCACTGGAGTGCCGAATATCGTCGTGGTGCTGATGAGCGACAGCATGCCGTGCACGCTATTGAAACAAAACGGCATCACCACACCCAGCATTTCTCCCGCCATCACGAGCGGTGTGGATTCATCGGGCGCGGGGTATTCCAGCAGTTCGGCCTGCAGGGCCAGCAATGCCGGGTCCCCCGTGGCATGAATCTGCTGGCGCAGGCGCTCGAAGAGGTGGTGGCGCCATTGCGCCAGATTGGCGATGCGTGACGCCAAGCCGTCGGGGTGCAGGCTCAGGCGGAACACGTTGATGGGGGGCGTGAGCAGTTCAGGGCTCACGTGCGCGGCCAGCAAGGCCTGTGCTGCGCGGTTGGCAGCCACCACGTTCCAGCAGCGGTCGAGCGCGATGGCGGGGCAGGGCTCATGGCCCTTGAGCACCAGCTCGACGGCCTGGCGCGCTGCGGTCAGTGCCGGGTCGTCCAGCGCGCGTTCTCGGTACATGGGGGCGTAGCCGGCTGCCACCAGCAGTGCGTTGCGTTCGCGCAGCGGGATGGCCAGGCGCTCGCACAGGCGCAGCACCATGTCGCGGCTGGGATTGGTGCGACCGGTTTCCATGAAGCTCACGTGCCGCGTGGAGATGTCTGCCTCGTCGGCCAGCTCCAGCTGACTCAGGTGCCGCTGCTGGCGCCAGGTGCGCAGGTGGTCGCCAAAACTGGCAGGCCCCACCGCTGTGCTGCGGTGCGGCAGCGGATGGCGCGGGGTGCGGCGAGAGGAGGTGGAGGGTGCGGACGTCATGCCTCGCATCCTAGGCCCAACCAGGCCGCAGGCCATTACCTGCCATGTCATCGACGCCATGCGCCGCAGCGGCAACGATGCAGCCTTCTTCAACCCCCAAGGAGCTTGCCATGTTGAACCTGTTGTCTTCCCCCTCCCTTTTGCGTGCCGTGGTCTGGTTCGATGCGTCCACCGGGCTGCTGCTGGGCGCCTTGCATCTGCTGCTGACGGCGTCGCTGGCCGAATGGCTGGGGCTGCCGCACGGACTGCTGGTGGTGTCCGGCGTTTTGCTGCTGGGCTACGCAGCACTGGCCACCCGCATTGCCCGCGCGCGCACCATGCCGCGCGGAGGGCTGTGGGCGCTGATCGCTGCCAACTTTGGATGGGCGTTGGCCAGCCTGGTGCTGCTGCTCGGTAACGCCGTGGCACCCACGTTGCTGGGTCAGGCGTACCTGGTGGTGCACGTGGTCTCGGTGGCGCTCATTGCTGAGCTGCAGTGGATGGGTGTGCGCCGCCTGCCTGCATGGGCTGCTGCTTAGTTCTTTTGCGCTATATATTTGATAGCTATTGAGGAATAAGGATGTAGCGCTTGGGCGGATTTCTCCGCAAAAATGGTGAAAAGAGCGTCGTATGAGCCTCTGCGCCAGGGCGGCGGGACACAGCGGCATACCCCCAACGATTGCGCCGTCATGGGGGACTGCCAGAATAGACGCTGTTGCCTTATCAAGGAGTTCGCCATGGCCTCATCGTCCAAGCCGCTAGCCAAACCGTCGTCCCGACCCGCACGCCACGCCTTTGCCAACACGCTCAAGGGCTTCAAAACGGCGTCGGGCAAGGAGGGCAAGTTCTACTCTCTGCCCGCGCTGGCCAAGCAGTTTCCGCAGATCCAGCGTCTGCCGGTGTCGATCCGCATCGTGCTCGAATCGGTGCTGCGCAATTGTGACGGCCGCAAGGTGACGGCCGAGCATGTGCAACAGCTTGCGCACTGGGCGCCCAATGCCGCGCGTACCGACGAGATCCCTTTTGTCGTCTCGCGCGTGGTGCTGCAGGACTTCACCGGTGTGCCTTTGCTGGCCGATCTGGCCGCCATGCGCAGCGTGGCCGCCAAGCTGGGCAAGAACCCCAAGAAGATCGAGCCCCTGGTGCCGGTGGACCTGGTGGTGGACCACTCGATCATGGTCGACCACTACGGCAAGAAGAATTCGCTCGACCTGAACATGAAGCTCGAATTCCAGCGCAACAAAGAGCGCTACGAGTTCATGAAGTGGGGCATGCAGGCCTTTGACACCTTTGGTGTGGTGCCCCCGGGCTTTGGCATCGTGCACCAGGTCAACCTCGAATACCTGGCGCGCGGCGTGCACAAGCGCAAGGATGGCGTGTACTACCCCGACACCCTGGTGGGCACCGACAGCCACACCACCATGATCAACGGCATCGGCGTGGTGGGCTGGGGCGTGGGCGGCATCGAGGCCGAGGCCGCCATGCTGGGCCAGCCGGTGTACTTCCTCACGCCCGATGTGGTGGGCTTTGAGATGACCGGCCAGCTGCGCGAGGGCGTGACCGCCACCGACCTGGTGCTCACGGTGACCGAGCTGCTGCGCCAGCACAAGGTGGTGGGCAAGTTCGTGGAGTTCTTTGGCGAAGGCACGCGCACCCTGGCGCTGCCCGACCGCGCCACCATCGGCAACATGGCGCCGGAGTACGGCGCCACCATGGGCTTCTTCCCGGTGGACGAAAAGACCATCGACTACTTCAAGGGCACGGGCCGTACCAAGGGCGAGATCGAAGCCTTCGAGGCCTACTTCAAGGCCCAGGGGCTGTTTGGTGTGCCGCTGGCCGGCGAGGTCGACTATTCGCAGGTCGTCAAGCTCGACCTTGGCAGCGTCACCCCCAGCCTGGCGGGCCCCAAGCGCCCGCAAGACCGCATCGAGCTGGGCAAGGTCAGCAGCCAGTTCGCTGAGCTGTTCAGCAAGCCCAACGCGCAAAACGGCTTCAACCGCCCGGCAGAGCTGCTGCACACGCGCCATCACATCCACCGCCATGGCGAAGCTGTCGCCGAAGAGGCTACGCCAGACGGTAAGCCCACGCCGGCCGGCGCACCGCGCTCGGTGGTCGAGATGGAGGCCAACAAACCTGCACTGGCCACTGCGCACGGCGAGGCCCGCGCAGCCACGCTGCCCGCCAAGGGGGCTGACCCCACAGTGGGCAATGGCGACGTGCTGATTGCCGCCATCACCAGCTGCACCAACACCAGCAACCCCAGCGTGCTGCTGGCTGCAGGCCTCTTGGCCAAGAAAGCGGTGGAGGCAGGCCTCAAGGTGCAGCCGCACATCAAGACCTCGCTGGCCCCCGGCTCGCGCATCGTCACCGAATACCTCACGCAGACCGGGCTGCTGCCGTACCTGGAAAAGCTGGGCTTTGCGCTGGCGGGCTATGGCTGCACCACCTGCATCGGCAACGCGGGCGACCTCACCCCGGAATTGAACGAGGTCATCACCAGCAACGATCTGGTCTGCGCAGCCGTGCTGTCGGGCAACCGCAATTTCGAGGCGCGCATCCATCCCAACCTCAAGGCCAACTTTCTGGCCAGCCCGCCACTGGTGGTGGCGTATGCCATCGCGGGCACGGTGCTCAAAGACCTGATGACCGAACCCGTGGGCAAGGGCAAGGGGGGCAAGGACATCTACCTGGGCGACATCTGGCCCACCAGCGATGAAGTCCACGCCCTGCTCAAGTTCGCCATGAACGGCAAGGCCTTCCGCGAAAACTACGCCAAGGTGGCGACCGACCCCGGAAAGCTGTGGGAGAAGATCAAGGGAGTCAGTGGCACGGCCTACACCTGGCCCGCCAGCACTTACATTGCCGAGCCGCCGTTTTTTGCCCAGTTTGCGCTCGACAAAGGCGCTGCGGCCGCGTCGGCGGTGCACGGCGCGCGCATCATGGCGCTGTTCGGCGACTCCATCACCACCGACCACATCTCGCCCGCAGGCTCCATCAAGGAAAGCTCGCCCGCAGGCCAGTGGCTGTTGCAGCACGGCGTGCAAAAGGCAGACTTCAACAGCTACGGCGCCCGCCGGGGCAACCATGACGTGATGATGCGCGGCACCTTTGCCAATGTGCGCATCAAGAACCTGATGATTCCGCCCACCGCCGATGGCTCGCGTGAAGAGGGCGGCGTCACGTTGTTCCAGAACGATGGTCCGCTGCAGGGCGAGAAGATGTTCATCTTTGATGCCGCCATGCAGTACATGGCGCAGGGCACGCCCACCGTGATTTTTGCGGGCGAAGAGTACGGCACCGGCTCCAGCCGCGACTGGGCCGCCAAGGGCACGCAACTGCTCGGCATCAAGGCGGTGGTGGCGCGCAGCTTTGAGCGCATTCACCGCTCCAACCTCGTTGGCATGGGCGTGTTGCCGCTGCAGTTCAAGGCGGGCGATTCTTGGGAAACGCTGGGCCTGACGGGCAATGAGGTGATTGATGTGGTGCCTGATGCCGCACTCACGCCACAGAGCGATGCGAGGCTGGTCATCCACCGTGCCGACGGCACGCGCCAGGAAGTGACGGTGACCCTGCGCATCGACACCCCCATCGAGGTGGACTACTACCAGGCCGGCGGCATCTTGCCGTTTGTGCTGCGCCAGCTGTTGGAGGGTTGAGGGCCCGCTGCATCCTTCTTCCTTGCCGCATCGCGCCCTGCGCTGATGCGTGCACGCAACGCCTGGGCGCAGCGCCGTCCCGGGTTGTCTTGGACGGGGCTTTGGCCCCGTTTTTCATGGTGCGAGCGCTCTGGTCATTTCCTTACGCGTAGATACACTTGTGACGTTGTGCGGCCATTTCGCTGGCACTGCCATTCACCCCTTCGTCCATGCCACCTCCCAACAGCTCTCCGACAGCGCGCATGCCCTGGTCGGATGCGCCCGCCATCACCGTGGTGCTGGTGGTGGCAGTGCTGGCGCTGGTCGTGGTGCCGCTGGCGCAGATGCTGGGGGATGGGGCGGGCGCCCAGCACGGGCTGGAACCGTTGCTGGAACTAGTGGCGGTGCTGCTGGGACTGCTGGTGGTGTCGGTGTCCCTGCACGCCCTGGAGGCGCAGGAGCAGGCGCGCGCGAATGTCCTGGTGGTGGGTTTTGGCGTAGCGGCGGCCTGCAATTTTCTGCACGGGGTGCTGGTGCACTCCGGCCCTGTGCACATGCCGCCCGGCAGTGCCGACATGTCGTTGTGGCTGAGCAGTTGGGCGCGTGTGGCCGAGGCCCTGACCTTGGGGCTCACCGCCACGCGCTTGTCGGCCCCCGGGCCGGCCCGCGCTTGGCTGGCAGCGGCGGGGGGTGTCACGCTGGTGCTGGCAGGGTCGTCGCTGGGGCCGCTGCCCCAGTGGTTTGCCCATGCTGCAGACGGTGCCTTGCGCCAGGTGGTGGCCGTGGGGCTCGCCCTGGCCTTGGCCGCCAGCGCTGTGGTGTTGCATCGCCGCAGCCGCAGCGAAGAGGCACCGCGTGAACGCCTGTTTGCCTGGGCGGCCGGAGCGTTCGTGTGCGGTGAGGTCACGGTGGGCGCGCTGGGCGGGCATTCGATGCTGGGTGGAGTGCTGTCCCATGGCTTTCGGGTGGTGGCGTATGCGCTGCTGTACCAGGCGGTGTTTGATGCAGGCATCCGCCGCCCGTTTGCGCGCATCCAGGAGGCCGAGAGCCGGTTGCGCGAGAGCGAGGGGCGTCTGTCATTGCTGGGGCGCAACCTGCCGCACAGCGTGTTGTTCCAGATCGTGCGCGAGCTGGATGGCCGGGTGCATTTTGTGCACATGGGCGACGCCATCGAACGGCTGAACGGGGTACGCGTCGAAGACGTGTTGCAGGACCCACGCGTGCTTTACCGGCAGATCCTCCCGGAAGACATAGATCGCCTGCGGCAGGCAGAGCGCCAGTCCTACCTGTCCATGACCAGTCTGGAGGCGGTGTTTCGGGTGCGCCGCACCGACGGCCAGGTGCGCTGGATGCACCTGAGTTCGTCGCCGCGCCGGCTGCAGGATGGCCGGGTGCTGTGGGATGGCGTGCAGACCGACATCACCGCCCACCACCAAGCCGAAGAGGCCGCGCACGCCCAGCAGGCGCTCATGGCCAACACGCTGCGCCATGTGCCGGGTGGTGTGTCGCGGATTGATCGGGACTTGCGCGTGCTGTACGTCAATGAACAGCAGGCACGCTGGCTCTACACCACGCCCCAGGCGCTGGAAGGGCAGCGGCTGCAGGATGTGATCCCGCCCGAAGTGTTCGCGCGCATCCACCCGCACCTTGAAAAAGCCTTTGCGGGCGAGACCGCGGTGTTCGAAAACCGCATTGACGGCCCTGACGGCACACAGTTTCGCCACACCACCATCGCCCCAGAGAGCGTGACGGCGCAAGGGGTGGCAGCCGTGGTGCTGTTTGCCTACGACTTGACGGCGCTCAAGCGCATCGAACAAGAATTGGCCCAGCAGAAGGCGCATCTGGCCAGCGTGGTCAATGCCATGCCGGACATGGTGTTCATGAAGGACACCAACGGGGTGTACTTGTCGGTCAACCCGGTATTCGAGCGTTTTGCGGGCCGGCCCGAACGCGATGTGGTGGGCCGAAACGACTACGACCTGACCAACGCGGCCGAGGCCGAGCGCTTTCGCAAGTACGACCAGCGCGCCATGCAGGCCTGGCAGCCGCTGGTGTATGAGGAAACGCTCACCTTCGCCGAAGACGGCTACCAGGGCCAGTTCGAGACCATCAAGACGCCCATCCGCGATCTGCATGGCCGCGTGACGGGCATCCTGGGCGTGTGCCGCGACATCACAGACCGCAAACGCGCC